>NZ_JAQTTX010000030.1 GCF_028710545.1 Halothiobacillus sp.
CGTACTGTGGAATGGCCCGTGCCCAGTATTTCACGCGCAAGAATTCCGGCTTGCCCTTGATGCCGAGCAGCGGCGAAAGATCGCCCAGAACGCGATCCAAGAGTTCCTGATCACTTCCTTCTGCCGCCTCGGGGTGCTTGCGTCCGCCGATAAATGCGGTGAGCAGGACCTTTTCATCCGGTGTGCGATTCGCAAATAAAGTCGAGGAGAACAGAACGCCCAAGGTGCGTTTTTTCTCCTTGGAAGGCAGCAGCAAGCCGAACCCATCCAGTGGATGCGCCACTTCAGACCGATCGAACCCCATGACGACGGATGAGACGGGGGGATATTCGATGGCGGCCAGCGATTCGGCCAATACACCGTCCACTTCGCCAAGTAATTGGGCACTGATATGCGCGGGCGTGCTCAATATGAGTTGTCTGGTGTGAAATGTTTTGCCTTGATTAGATTCCACCGACCAACCGCCCTCGGGCAGTTGCCGGATGTGGGTGATGGCAGAGTCGAGCTGAATGTCGCCCCGGCCCGATGTCGTGATGGCCGATGCCAGTGCGTCGGTGAGTGTTTGCAGCCCTCGCTTGAAACTGAACAGCTTGCCCTTCGCAGGTTGGGTGACCGGAGCCGGGTTGGCCTTGGCCGCTTTCATTTTTGCAATGCCGCCGCGAATCAGGGAGCCTGACTCGTGTTCAAGGGCGTAGATTTTGGGGATGGCTGCCTGCACGGACAGTCGGTTCGGGTCACCCGCATACACGCCCGATACGAAAGGGTCGACAGCCCAGTCGAGAAAGCCTTGGCCCAGACGCCGCTTGACGAATTCGGCTATGGTTTCTTCCTTGTCGACGGGTTTTATCCAGGCTTCGCGTGCCAGATGCCATAGATCACCCATACTGAAAAGCGGGCTGGTGAACAGCTCCAGAGGATTTCCCGGCAACGCCACGGGATGCCCGTTTTTGGCTACGAATCGCTTTTTGGCCAAGGCATTGGCTTCGATGATTTCGCTGCCCAGATCAAGCGCGCTTAAAAGTGCAGCCATTTGGGGCGTTTGCATCAGGCTGTTGGGCCCGAGTTCGCGCAACCAGCCGTCTTCTTGCACACTCCCCACGGCTCCGCCAACCCGGGATGAGGCCTCCAGCAGCGTGACTGTTTTGCCCATTTGCGTGAGATGGTAGGCGGTTGCCAGGCCACTGATGCCGCCACCGATGACGAGATAGGGGCAGTTGATTGGTTCTGAGGCATTCGAATGAGCATTCACAAAGCAGGCGTCCTATAAGATTAAGTGGGGTCATTGAGTTTTAAAAAACAAATCATGTTTTGAGTATATCGTGAGGCCGCTGCATTCGAGTGTTGGTCGGCGAACTTTTCAAGGGGTAGGGAATATGACGACGATATCGAATCAAGATAGGTCAAAAGAGGTCGTTCTTCTGGGCGGTACGGGATTTGTCGGTCGTGTGCTGGCCTCTTTGCTGAGTCAACAGGGGTATTCGGTAACGATTCCGACCCGCCATGCCGCGCGCCATCGTGATATGGCTCTGATGCGCGGGGTGCGTTTGATCGGTGGAACGCCTGCCGCTGCGGACATGGCCAATGACCGCAGCGAACAGAACTGGCATGAGGTTTTGTCTGAAGGCTCGATTCTGATCAATCTGATCGGGATACTCAACGAGCCACGGTATGACGGTAAGGGATTCGAGCAGGCGCATGTCCACACGACACAAATAGCGCTCAAGGCGGCTGCAAATGCGGGCGTCAAACGTTATCTGCATATGAGCGCACTCGGTGCCGATGCGAACAACGGCAGCAGTTTCTATCTGCGCAGCAAGGGTAAGGCCGAGGATTGGGCGCATGAGTTTGGCGAACAGCACGGGATCGCGGTCACGAGTTTCCGGCCATCGGTTATTTTTGGCCCGCAGGATTCATTTCTGAATCGGTTTGCCCGGTTAGCGCGACTGATACCCGGAGTATTCCCGCTGGCCTGTGCCGATGCGCGTTTTGCCCCTGTGTATGTAGGGGATGTGGCAGATCAGTTCGCGGCGGCAATTACGGATACTTCCACCATTGGTAAGCGCATCGATCTGTGCGGCCCCACCGAATATCGATTGCGTGAGTTGGTCGCCTATGCGGCCAAAACCTCGGGTCATCCCCGTCTGGTGATCGGCTTGCCGGACTGGGCCGCACGGTTGCAGGCCAGGGTACTGGAGTGGGTGCCGGGACAACCTTTTACCCGCGACAACTATGATTCGTTGCAAACGCCGAGTGTCTGCGCCGAAGGTTGTCCGCTGCAAACCACTCGACTTGAACGCATTGCGCCGGGGTATCTCGGCAAATAGATCGTTGTGGTTCGGTTACTGAATTTTGCCTAATCAGGATAACCGTATTAGCGGTAATGATATGATTCCACTCTAGATGATCAATTAATTTATTGAGGGCGTTGTCATGTCTAATGATTCGGTGGCGAAACCGCGAAGTGCGGTGAAACATTTCGAGAGCGGTTTCGAGCATTTCCTGTTTGCCAGCCGGTGGTTGATGGCGCCGATTTATCTCGGCCTGGTCGTGGCGATGGGTGTGCTGCTGATGAAGTTCGGCAAGGAGACCTGGCATTTGGTCTCCCACGTGAGCACGATGGACGAAGGACAGGTCATTGTCGGTGTGCTGACGCTTGTGGATGTGTCCCTGTTGATGAACCTGTTGATCATTATCATGTTTTCCGGTTATGAGAACTTCGTGTCCAAGATGGAAGATCTTCATGCGCATGCAGATCGGCCGGACTGGATGGGTTCGATCGGTTTCAGCGACCTCAAGATCAAGCTGATCGGTTCGATGGTGGCAATTTCGGGGATCGAGCTGCTCAAGGCGTTCATGAACGTGGATACATTGGCCGATCGCCACCTGGCCTGGTTGGTGGGTATCCATGTGACGTTCCTTTTCTCTGGTCTGATTTTCGCCATCATGGAAAAGCTACAGAGCGGGCAGCATTGATTCTACGGGAAGCGTTTTCAGAGATGCTTTCGGAAAATCAGTAGGCTGCCTGTTGAACATGCCGTACAACGATCCCTTGATGCTGCTGCAAAGCTTGGGCATAGCCTTGGGAATCGGCCTGTTGATCGGGCTTGAGCGTGGTTGGCATGAACGTAGCGCCGAGGATGGGCGACGGGTCGCCGGTGTGCGTACGTTCGGCTTGATCGGCCTGACTGGCGGGCTGACGGGTATCTTGTCGGCTCATTTCGGCGTTTGGGTACTCGTGGCCGTGGTGCTGGGCTTGTCGGCCATTCTGGTGGCCAGCTATTGGGCCGCAAACCGGCAAGATAACGGGGTCGGGATCACGACTGAAGTCGCGAGTTTGCTCACCTTCATTCTGGGTGCTACGGCCGTAGCCGGTTATATCTACACCGCCGTAGTATCCGCCGTGGCCATCACCATTCTCTTGGGTATGAAGGCGATTTTGCATCGCGGCCTGCTCAAGCTTTCCGAAGCCGAGCTGTTTGCGATCTTCAAGCTCCTGTTGATTGCGCTGGTCATTCTGCCAGTGCTGCCCAATGGCGATTTCGGGCCGTGGGGTGCGCTGAATCCTTTTGTTATCGGCTGGATGATCCTGTTGCTGGCCGGGTTGTCGTTTGTCGGTTACTTCGCCATGCGCATTCTGGGTTCGCAGCGGGGTTTGCTCCTGACCAGCGTGTTCGGTGGGCTCGTTTCTTCGACGGCATTGACCCTGGTGTTCTCCCGTCTGGCCCGCAGTGGTACCGGTGTGACGGCGGTTCTTGCCATCGGCATCGTGATTGCTTCGGTGACCTTGTTACCGCGGGTGGTCATCGAGGTTGGCATCGTCAACCCGGCGTTGGCCTCCGAATTGATTCCCGTGCTGGGCGGGATGTTGTTGGTTGGGTTTGGTGGTGCCTTGTTGTGGTGGCGGTATGGTATCCGCCCGCAAAACAAAGGCATGGATGTGGAGCCTGTGCTGAAAAACCCGCTTGAACTGACGGCTGCTCTGCGTTTTGGATTGCTGCTGGTGTCGATCATGTTGTTTGCCCGTGCAATTCAGTACATGGCAGGGGATGCCGGGATTTATGCACTGGCTGCCATTTCCGGCTTGGCGGATGTAGATGCCTTGTCACTGTCTTTGGCCAAAATGGCTGCAGATGCTCAAGTGGCGCCTTCGGTGGCTACTGAGGCGATTGTCTTGGCAATTTTGGTGAACACGATGGTCAAGACCGCGCTGGCCTATGTGATTGGCGGCAAGGCATTGGGACTGAGCGTCGCCAGTGTGTTACTGCCCACTGTTGCCGTGGGCGGAGTGCTCACTTTATTTTTGCATTGATTGGTTGGGCACTTTGGTATCGGGGGCGAGTTTGCCATTGAGCGTCGAGGGTGACAAAAATCCACGTTGACCTGGGCTTGCTTCCAATAAAAAACCTGCCAATCGGCAGGTTTTTCAGCTTAAGCGAGATGTCGCTTATTTTTCGAGGCGGTTAATCCCGATGGCGCGCATCATGTACTTTTCGTACAGCGGTTCGGACGTGCCTTTCTTCATCTTACGAATGAAGTATTTCTCGAAGGCGATCTTCGCCAGATGCACCCATTTGCCGGCAGCAAACCAGTTGACGTTGCGCGGCGGAATTTGCGGCAGGGCGATGAAGGCCGCACCGCGGTCACCGAAGTCGGCCAGACAGATGGCCTGCCAGGTGCCTTTGGTATCGGGCTCGCCGTGACCGGTCAGCTCGGCCTTGATGTTGTGCACGATTGCGGTGACCATGGACTCGATCATGTAGCCCGTTTTCGGCGCGCCCACTGGGACCGGTGTTTTTTCTACCGGAGGGATGGCGACGGCAACACCGGCTGAGAAAATGTTCTTGTATACCGGGTTGCGCTGATATTCGTCGATTTTGACGAAGCCGCGCGGGTTACACATTTCTTCAACATTGGCCACGCAATCCACGCCCTTGAAGGCTGGCAACATCATCGAGTGCTTGAATGGCAGCTCGTGCTTCTGGATGACTTCGCCGTTGCGGTCGTATTCGTCCACATACATCATGCCGTCTTCCACTTTCGTGGTTTTGGCATTGGTGATCCACTTGATGTCATGTCCGCGTAGTTCCGATTCCAGCATCCCGTTGGAGTCGCCGACGCCGCCCAGACCCAGGTGGCCGATATACGGTTCCGGGGTGACGAATGTGATGGGCACTTTCTGGCGGATTTTCTTTTTACGCAGCGCGGTATCGAGAATGAATACATACTCGTAAGCCGGGCCGTAGCAACTGGCGCCGCCCATCGCACCCACGATGACGGGGCCGGGGTTCTCGACAAGCTTCTTGTAGTCTTCGTACGCGTGTTCGGCGTGGTCTACGGTGCAAACGGAATGGGTAAACCCACCGTGCGGGCCGGAGCCTTCCACTTCAGAGAACATCAGTTTCGCGCCGGTGGTGATGATGAGGTAGTCGTAGGTAACAGTTTCACCATTGGCGAGTTCGAGCCGATTTTCTGTCGGGACTATTTTATCGACGCGTTGGGAAATCAGGTCGATGCCCTTGCGCTCAAGGTAGGGTGCAAGCGGGAAGGTGATGTCATCGCGGTTGCGCCAGCCGACGGCAACCCAGGGGTTGGACGGAATGAATTGGAAGTAGGTATCGGCTGTCACGACGGTGACTTTATGCTCTTTCCCCAGCTCTTGTCGCACTTCATATGCGGCGGGCATACCGCCAATCCCTGCGCCAAGAATAACAATGTGTGCCATGGTGCTAACTCCTGTGGTGGTGCCTTGGGCAGATCGCCAAGACCAAACAGTCAATTTCTCCGGTATCGCGGTGGCTATCGGGCGGGCAATGGGGTCTCCATCAGGTGTCCAGCATATTTGTTGTGTATTTGTCTTATGCGCATAGCCAACCAAACGATAGCCGATTCTTGCGCGATTGCCAGGTGTTGGCAAGAAAATTCGGGTTGATTTTTCAATACAACCTGAGTGTGTATTCTTAATATTTTGTTTTATTTGAGTTTTTTATTTTTTGTCGTTTATTAAAAAAAAATTAACCGCGCCAATTCGCCAGATCTGAATGGGCGATCATGAACAAGGCCGCTTCCTGATTGTGCATCTCGATCCATGAAAGCCGGTGCCTTGGCCAGGTTTGGTCTATCAGCCGACGGCCATTGCCAACTTCGACAAAAAGATAACCATCCGGAGAGAGATGTTCGCTCGCTGTATCGAGCATGCGCTCGATGAGGGCCAGGCCTTGATTCGGCGCATACAGTGCCATGGCCGGTTCGTGGTGATATTCCTGTGGCATGTCTTCGGCCTCAGCCGGATCGACATAGGGCGGGTTGCTGATAATCAGGTCAAAGCGCAGCGGGGCGCCGGTTTCATTTTTCAGGTTGTCCAGAAGATCCGATTGATACAGTTCGATACGGTCTTCGAGTTGGCAGTCCCGCACATTTATGGCGGCGACACTGAGCGCGTCCATCGAAATATCGCAGGCACCGATCTCGGCTTCGGGAAAGTGCTGAGCCAGCGCGATGGCCAGACAACCTGAACCGGTACCGATATCCAGAATCGATGTAGGTGGCGTGTCTGTGCCATACCAGGGCTCGAAATGCTGCGCGATCAATTCGGCAAATGGCGATCGGGGAATCAGTACCCGTTCGTCCACATAATAAGGTTGCCCCATGAACCAGGCGCGATTGAGCAGATAGGCGGTCGGGATGTGTTCGAGGCAGCGTCGGCGGATCAGGCCCGTGACCAAGGTTATTTCTCCGGGGGTGAGCTTGGCCGACCAATGAGCCGCATCCAGATCAAGCGGAAGATGCAGGCTGTCGAGCACGAGCCAGGCGGCTTCATCCCAGTAATGCTGGGTGCCATGCCCGAGAAACACCTGCTGTTCGTCCATCCGGCTGCTGGCCCAGCGAATCAGATCGAGAATGGTGACCAGTTGTCGCGTGTCCTCGATCAGGGGGTAGAGTGGATCGGTTTGGGCGTGACGCCCGGCAGGTTCCGAATGTGTGGATGCAGTCATATTTTGCGCTTTGTCGGCCAGTCAAATATAGGTTGGTCCATTGTGGCAGAACTGGCAGTATCATGTCCCCCATTCCCTAACAATGTGATCGACGATGACAGACCTGAACGCCACACCTGATGAAAACAAACCGGTTTCGCCTACCTTTGCCCAAAGTCTGTGGACGCTGGTGCAATATCTGCTGCCGCATCATCTGATCTCGCGCTTGGTCTTTCGCGCCACACGCTGGCGTACGCCGTTCACTACGGGTGTCATTCGCTGGTTCGTGCGTCGTTTTGGCGTGGATCTGAGCGAGGCCGTTGAGTCCGATCCCGCGGCCTACGCTACATTCAACCAGTTCTTCACCCGGGCACTGAAGCCGGGTATCCGCCCCATGCCGGATGACGCCACTGTGTGGGTAAGCCCCTGCGATGGCCGTGTGAGCCAGTTGGGTGCGATCCAGTCCGGCAATCTTTTGCAGGCTAAGGGTCGGGATTACACCGTGCAGAGTTTGCTGGGCGGTGATGCGGCGTTGGCCCAACGCTTTGAGCAGGGGCAGTTCGCGACAATCTATCTTTCACCGCGCGATTACCATCGCATCCATATGCCTTGCGATGGCGAGCTGCGGGAAATGATTCATGTGCCGGGACGGTTATTCAGTGTCTCGCCCGTCACTGTTCAGCAGGTGCCGGAAATTTTCGCGCGCAATGAGCGGTTGGTTTGTCTGTTCGATACCGCCCACGGCCCGATGGCGCTGGTGCTGGTCGGGGCGATCAATGTGGCGGCGATCGAAACCGTCTGGGCGGGTATTGTGACGCCACCGGCGGGCGTTGAAGTCACCCGCTGGCTCTACGGTGGCGATACCGGGATGAACATCCGATTGTCGCGTGGACAGGAGATGGGGCGTTTCAATATGGGCTCGACGGTTGTACTACTTTTGCCGGAAGGGTTGGTGTTGGATTCGCGTTGGCGTCCGCAGTCTGCTATTCAACTCGGGGAGAGTTTGGCTAGTCCAGAAGCAGCTTGATCCGCAGGATTTTGTTCTGAAACGGCTTGGATGCAGGGCGTCCATTTGCAGAGTTTTTTGTTCATACGGCCAAACCGTTTATATTCCCAACTGGTTTCATTTATCCAAACAGGGAAAAGGAAAGGATCGCCATGACGCAGCCAAAGGATTTGCATGGTCTGCTAGACCAACTTCTGATGCGTGAGCCATTGGACGCAGTGCGTATTCTGGGCGAGGAGTTCGCGGATATCAGCTGGCAGGATCGGGATGAAACCGAGATCAGCGCGATTGTGGCCGAATTCCTGCCCTTTCTGACGCGTCTTGCGGGCCGGATTCGAGCCGATTTGCGCCAGTCTCCTTTGCCCTTGAGCGACAAGGGGCGTTTGCGGATTGATGCGTTGCTTCGCGTGTACCGCTACGCGCAACTGATGCTGAACCTGAAATTAAACGCGCTCAGCGAGCGTGTCGACAATGATTCCGGTCACGAATATCTCGTTCGTACGCATCAGGATCGTGTCGATTGGGCGATCCGCACCGTCATGGATTGCTATCTGTCTTACGTGGATGTGCCCAAATCACTGTATGTTGATTTGCACCAGCTGGTCGAACTGGCGCGTAGCGAATTGCAGGAAGCGCAGCCGGTGGGGTGGCAGTCGATTTATCAGCATTACGTGGCCATGTTGACCCTTGCCGTCGTCAACCCCTATGGGCTGACCCGGGAAGAAATGGAAGATAGTTATTCCTGTCTGGTTCAGGTCGGCGGCGCGATTGAACTGGTACGCGATAAACCGACGCCGACCAGTCGATTCATCGATCTGACTGGAAAGATCATGCCTCATCTGGCATTGACGACCCGAGGTGGCCTGACAGAATCGGGTATTTTCCTTGACCTGGGTGGTTTGTATCAGCCTGAAACGACGGCTGGTTTATCCCCTGTTTGCCGGTCGCGGCTCTTCCATCTGCTCGATCGTTTGAAGTTCTTCTTTGTCGGTCGTGGCGAGCGAGAAGGTCAGTCGACGGTGCCGGGGCAACGCAAACAGCAGACCTGCCTGATTACCTTGGGTTTTTTGAGCGTTCATCATCGTCTGGAGCGATTGAGCCAGAAAGAAGGCCACCAGGAAAGCACCATCGCCTTGGCCGGGCTGGATTGGGAGGGCTTGGAACAACCGATTCGCGGGGAAGTGGCGCCGATCAGTGGTGGGGCCGATTTCAAAATGGATATCCAGACCAGAAGCTCGGGGGAGGAGGTGGACTGGGATGCCGGTGTCGGTACTGGTCGAAGTGGTAATGGATATCATCAGCCGCTGAACGAGCCGGGTACTTGGGATGTGGTCAATTTTTCTGCCAGTGGGTTTCGATTCCATTGGCGGCTGTCCTCCAACAGTCATGCCGCGGTTGACGACCTGTTGCTGGCCGAATGGCCTGAGCAGGATAAGACCGGGGCAGCGATGGCCCTCGGCATCGTGCGCTGGGTGCGCCACATGGACGCGGAGCACAAAACCATCGATATGGGCGTACAACGTTTTTCTGGTACCGTATTCGCCAGTTACGCGCGTGATTACCGGGCGGGAGACACGCGTTGGAGCAAGAGTTGGCCCGTTATTGTCCAGTTGGATGAGCGGGCAGTCCCGGTACGGATTATTCTCGCGACTGCGCTTGCAGTCGAAGCACAGGAACTTTTGGTCATGCAGGAAGAAACGGAAATACGGTTGGCTCTGGGCTCGGTTTGCCAGACAGGGCAGGATTTTTTGATCATGGAGGCGCACCGTGTTGACGCGTGAGGTAGCCAAACAACGGGCATTTGCCGTACTTTACCTTTCAAATGAAATCAATGATGCGGTGACACTGCGCAGCCATCTTCGCAACCACGGTTTTGCGGCCAATGTATTCCACGCGACTTCCTTCGAGGAGGCTCGGGCTCAGGCAGAAAAGAATGCACTGGATGTTGTATTGGTCGACTTCGGTAGCCACTCGGGCAGCTTGCTCGACACCATGCTGGAAGATAACCACCGCCCGATCTTTGATCGCCTCCCTAAACTGGTGATCGCCGATGTAGACGACGATGACCAGGTATTGCCGTTGTACGAGTTGGGTGCCACGGCGGTTGTGACGCACGAGTCGCGACTGATCCCTGTGCTGGTCCGGGAGGTGGCGGCATCCATAACCGAGCAGGAAAGGACGCTTTTCCAGAAAAAGCTGGCCAGCGCCGAATTGCGTTGCCAGAAACTGATCGACGGTTCCAACGAGGCAGTGGCCTACATTCAGGATGGTCTGCATATCTACGCCAACCAGGCTTATCTTGGTCTGATGGGCTTTAACTCGCTCGAAGAGTTGATCGACGAACCCTTGCTGGATCGGGCCGTGGGCGACAGCGCGGCGCGGCTCAAAGCGTTTCTCAAGGAAGAGGAAGCCAGTGACGAGTTTGAATTGGAGACAGAGGGCGGGGATCGGATCAAGGTCATCATCACCTCGTCCAGAGCAACCTTCGACGGCGAATCCTGCCTGCAATTGTTTGTCGCCCCGAAGCAGCAGAATTCGGCCGAAATCGAAGAGCAACTCGAATTCCTGTCACGGCGCGATTTGCTGACGGGGCTGTACAACCGCAATTACTTCTTCGATCAGTTGCATGAGCGGCTTGATTTGATCAAGCAGAGCGAAAATGAACTGGGTGTGCTGATGATGCTGGACATCACCAACAGCGAAGCCCTGAAGAAAATGATCGGCACCACGGGCATCGATAGCCTGTTGACCGAATATGGCAAGGAAGTGGAGGCACTGATCGGTGGCAAAGGACTGGTGGCGCGCCACGGGGCGTATTCATTCCTGATTCTCTTGGGCAAAACCGATCTGCCTCATGCCGAACAGGTCGTAAGCAGCCTTCTGGGCTACACCAAGGACTATATTTTTACCCTGGGAACGACATCGGTCACCGTCAATGTTTCCATTGGCTACACCTTGCTGGACAATAACGCGCCCTCGAATGTCATGGAATTGCTTGATCGCGCCGAACGGGCAACCAACAAGGCATCGGAAAAGGGTGTCAATCTGGCCGAGTTCTACAAGCCTGATCTCAAAACGGCCAGTGACGCAGAGCAAGAAGAAATATGGGCTCGTCGAATCAAGGATGCGCTCAAGGAAAACCGCTTTTTCTTGGCATTCCAGCCAATCGTCTCGTTACAGGGGCACCGCGATCTCAATCGGTTCGAGGTATTTCTGCGGATGATCGATGAGCAGGGCAATCCGCTCAAACCGATGGAATTTCTCGGCAAGGCGGAGCGAGGCGATCTCATGCAGTCGATCGACCGCTGGGTCATTCTGAGTGCGATCAAGGAGGTCCATGCCGGATTGAAACGCGGCGAGAACATCAAGCTTTATCTGCGCATCAGTGAGCAATCGCTTCGCGATGAAGAATTTGCGCAGTGGCTGATGAATCGACTCGCCAGTGTTCGTCTTCCCGACCTGCTGCTGGTTATCCAGGTTCGTGCCGATACAGCGGGTTATCTGCTCAAGCATCTCGAAAACCTGCGCGATACCATTGCGCCACTGGGCTGCGGACTGCTGATCGACGGTTTCGGGGAAGGTGCCGACTCCTTCCGTCTGCTCGACCATCTCAAGACCAAAGAGATCAAGATTTCCCGTGCTCTGCTGGAAAATTTCAGCCAGGAAACGGCTCATCAGGCAGCGGTAACCAAATTGCTGAACGAAGCCAACGCACGTGATGTTTCCGTGATCGTGCCCAATGTTGAAGATCCGGCCACATTGCAGTTGCTCTGGCCGATGGGCGTCGATCTGGTTCAGGGTGATTTTATTCAGGCGCCACGCAAGGGGCTTGAATTTGACTTTTCCCAGTTCTGACCAAGCATGGTTGATATGAGCGCGGAATCATTGCACGATGGGGCTTGGGACTGGATCGTCATCGATCGGCTCGAATTCGATACGATCATCGGTATCTACCCACATGAACGCGAGCAGGTGCAACCGTTGAGGGTGGACATTCGGCTGGGCGTGGCACCCATCTTTGAGACTGCGCAAAGTGACGACATTTCAACTACCGTTGATTATCAGCGTGTTTGTGAAACTGTGATTGCACTGGCTCAATCTGGTCAGTTCAATCTGGTCGAGACGCTTGCGCAGCGGTGTGCCGATGCCCTGTTTGCGGCATTTCCCATTCAGGCGATTCAATTATCGGTCAGCAAGCCATTGGCCTTGCCGTACACGCGGGGCGTCGGTGTCGAGATCTTCCGTCGCCGCCCGGTTGTCGAATTTGAGCCTCAATAAATCTACCGACTCGATTCAAAGCGATGATGCCTGAGCCCGATTTCTCCCTGCCCGTTCCTTCGCCCGAAGACCAGATCAAGAGCATGACATTGATCGATCACCTGCGGGGCAGGATGGTCGATGGGCCGTTATCCTTTTCGGACTATATGGCCGAGGTGTTGTATCACCCCGATTTGGGCTATTACGGTAGCGCTCAGGTGCAATTCGGTGCCGGTGGCGATTTTGTCACGGCGCCCGAGCGTTCGCCTTTTTTCGCAGCAGGCCTCGTGTACGAGTGGCAACAGATCCAGTGCGATTACCCGGTGCGGCAGGTCTGTGAACTGGGTGCGGGTTCCGGCCAACTGGCCTTGGATTTCCTGCGTGCGTGTGAAACACGCGGTTGCTTGCCCGATCAATATCTGATCTGGGAAATCAGCCCCGGACTGCGCAAACGGCAACAGTCTCGTCTCAAGGATGAGCTCAAACCCGAGCTGTGGGCGCGCCTCGCTTGGGTGGAAGATAGGGAAGCAAAAGACTTGGCGGACATCTGGGCCGGGGGCATGGTGATCGCCAATGAAGTCGTCGATGCCATGCCGGCCTGCCGATTCCGCTGGCGTCCCGGCCAGATCGATACGCTCGAAGAACTGAAAGTCGGTTGGATTGGGGGGCGGTTCGGCTGGGTTGTCGATACGGCCTCCCCCGAGTTGCGTGCTGCTCTGGCCGATTGTGCCGGGCTGTGGCCGCTGGACGATTTGGCGCCTGAACCGGTGGCGGCGGAAATCAATCTCGACTTGCCGCGGTGGTTGGCATCCATCCGTACGCTGTTTGATCGCCCGAAAGCGGTAAGCATTCTCTATCTTTTCGATTACGGTGGATCTACTGCCGAGGTCTACCGTCCGGATCGCGTGGACGGCACCCTGCGTTGCCATTACCGCCATCGTGCGCACGATGATCCGTTCGTCTATCCCGGCTTGCAGGACATCACCACCTGGGTCGATTTTGAACGGCTCGCCCGTTTGGCACGGGAAGCGGGATTTGTGGTCGATGGTGAACGCAGCCAGGCGGCATGGCTGCTGGGCACCGATGTACCGGACATGTTTTCCCGGCGGATGCAGGCCGTGACGGATCGATCAGTCAGCGCACGCATTGCCCAGGGCTTCAAGGAACTGGTCATGCCCACCGAAATGGGCGAACGGTTCCGCGTGCTACGTTTGCGAACGCCTGCGCCTTCGTCACGGTGATCGTCGGGGTCATTTCAGGTTGATTATTTCAGGTTGGTTTAAGGGGGGCGCACGTGCCCACTGTTGTCCGATGGCCTATCATGTCGGGCAACGTGTTTCGTTGTTGTTCCGCGATTGCGTCGGTGAACCACCGATTTTTCCGTTTATTGAGTCAATGTTCCTATGAACCTGTTCGATTCCCATTGCCACCTCGACAAGCTCGATTTGACGTCATTTGACAATTCGTTCGATCAATTCATGATCGCCGCGTTCGAAGCCGGTGTGCGCCGCATGTTGTGCGTGGCGATTCATCCTGACCGCTGGGCGGATATGGCAGAGTTGGTCGCACCGTATGCGCACTCAGGCGAGGATCGTCCGCAAGTCTGGCTTTCGTTCGGCATCCACCCTACCGAAGACCCTGACTATGCCCTTGAAGCGGAGGCAATCGTGTCGCATGTGCGCGCGAGTCCCTATTGCGAGCAGATCGTGGCCATCGGCGAGACCGGTCTCGACTACTTTCGCAGCGGCGAGGCCGAACGTTGGCAGCATGAGCGGTTCAGAGCGCACATTGCTGCGGCGCTTGAACTCGAAAAGCCGGTCATCATCCACACGCGGGCGGCGGCCAAGGACACAATCGACGTGCTGCGGTCGGAAAACGCCCGTGATTGTGGCGGGGTAATGCACTGTTTCGTCGAAGACTGGGATACGGCGAAAAAGGCACTGGATCTCGGGTTCTATATTTCCTTTTCCGGCATTCTCACCTACAAATCGGCCGCCGATCTGCGGGAAACGGCCAAGAAAGTACCGCAAGACCGGATACTGATCGAAACCGATGCGCCTTATCTCGCACCCGTGCCGCATCGCGGCAAGCCCAATACGCCAATCTATGTGATGCACACGGCCCAAACGCTGGCCGATGTACGGGGAGAAACACTTTCGGCCGTGGCCGAATACACCGATGCGAATACCCTGCGTTGGTTGAATCTGCCCTGATGCACTTGGCCAGCCTCCATGACTGAGTTTGAACTCATCGCACGCTACTTTTCCCGCCCGTGTACGGATGCAGCGGTGGTGTTGGGCGTGGGGGACGACTGCGCCGCATTGCGGGTGCCTGAAGGGGAGCGCTTGCTGGTCAGTACCGACCTTCTGGTAGACGGGCGGCATTTCCCCGAATCGACGGCCGCCTTCGATGTGGGTTACAAGGCCATGGCGGTAAATCTTTCCGATCTGGCCGCGATGGGCGCGCGTCCTTTGGGCGTGACGCTGGGGTTGGCTTTGCCAACGATCGAACCGGACTGGCTGGAACCGTTTGCCCAAGGGTTCTATGCCCTGGCCGAGCACTATGGAATTTGCCTGGTTGGTGGCGATACGGTCAAGAGCCCGGTTCGTACACTGGCGGTTACGATCATGGGCAGCGCCCGACCGGATCGAATGCTCACGCGCTCGGGCGCACGCCCCGGAGACCTGATTGCCGTCACCGGGACGATCGGCGATGCGGGTCTGGGCCTGCGTTCGATTCAGCATCCTGAATCCATGCCCGCATCCTTGAATCCTGAGGACATCGACTTTTTGCAGATGCGCCTGAATCGCCCCACGCCCCGTGTCGATGAGGGAAGGCGGCTTGCCGAGGTGGCCCATGCCGCCATCGATATCTCCGATGGTTTGTTGCAGGACTTGGGGCATGTGTTGAGCGCCAGTCATGTGGGCGCTGTTGTTGAGACCGATCGCCTGCCCATTTCACCCGCCGCCCGCGCATGGTTTGCCGCCGACCCGACACAACGCCATCTGCCTTTGACGGCGGGAGATGACTACGAATTGCTGTTTACACTTCCGCCCGAACAATGGGGCACACTGGGTATTTCCGCCACGGTGATCGGGCGAATCACCGAAGATAAGCGCCTTCGTGTACTGGATGTCGAGGGGCATGACATGTCAGTACACGTGCACGGGTTCGATCACTTTGCGCCGGTAGATTTGGATTAAGTCATGAGTTCACATCTGAAAAATCCGCCGATTCCTCATCTTGCCCGTCGCGTGTGGCGCGATCCTGTATTGTGGCTTGCCTTCGGGTTCGGCAGCGGTTTGGCGCCAAAGGCACCGGGCACGTTCGGGACATTGCCGGGTGTCGCCCTGGCATGGCTCATCGGCATGCTTGCTGCCAGTCTGGCCGTGCCAGCGGGATATCTGACGGCAGCCGCTGTCTTTCTGCTCACACCCATCGGTGTGTTTCTTTGCGGCAGAGCCAGTGAAAAGCTCGGTGTGCACGATCATGGCGGTATCGTGTTCGATGAGATTGTCGGTGTGTTGATTCCGTTCATCCTGATTCCGGTCACACCGCTCAACCTGCTTTGGGGTTTTCTTGCTTTTCGCGTGTTCGATGTGATCAAACCCTGGCCGATCAGCTGGCTCGATCGCCATGTATCCGGTGGTCTGGGCATCATGGTGGATGATCTGCTGGCCGGGATTTTTGCTCTGGCGGCTCTGTTGATTTTGTCCGGGATTTTCCCTGCTGCCTTTTTTTAAGAGATCGGGCACGAAACTTTTTGTTTGTCGTTGTGGCCTAACGTTCCCAATCTTGGAAAAGGAGCTTGGCTATGAACATGAATCGTTTACATTTCTTGGTTATTGCAGGTGCCTTGATCTGCGCCCCGATGGTTTGGGCTGCGGGGCCGACTGCCTCCGAAGAACCCACAATCGGTTCGCTGACGCCAGCTGAAGTCGCCTCGGGCGCTTTGACACCACAGGTTCAGGGTGGTGTGCATTTTGTTTCCGGCGGAATCGGTATCGAAGAGCGGGCATGGTTGGCGGCCCATGCGCGTGAATTCAACACCCATTTGACCTTTGCGGTTGTGCCGGGCGGTGAATTCATTGCCGATGTCCCTGTGCGGATCAGTGACGCTAAGGGCACGCCAATCCTTGAGGCGAAGTCAGACGGGCCGCAGATGTTCGTTCAGCTACCGGTAGGACATTATCAGGTCGAAGCGACCCATGATGGGCAGACCATCAAGCGTTCCTTTACCGTGGCTGACAAGCGCTCTGTACAGATCACGATTGGATTTAAAAAATAACCAGCCTGAGACGAGGGTTCGGGGTACGGCATTGTAATCAAGACGTAAAAAAAGCCGAGCTTGGCGCCCGGCTTTGATTAACGTGTCGCGCTTAAAGCGATCGTTCTGAAACGATCTTAACGCGAGGGCTTGTATGGCCCCGGATTAGGCTGGCTTTTCCATTCTTTGACTGCAATGGGTTGCAGGCTGGCGACGTAATCGGCGTACTTGATCGCGCCTTCAAAGTCGCCTTTGGCTGCCAGATCGTCGCTGTGCTTCAATACCGGCAGTTTTGGCTTGGGATTCCAAGGCGCAATACCTTCGGCTTCAACTTTCTTGATTTCCGCCATGGCAGCGGCCTTGGCTTTTTCATAGTCGGCCATGCTGGCTGCATTGGCGGCACTGATGCCGACAAAGAGGGCGGCTGCTGTCACTGCGGTGGCTAATTTCTGAGTTTTTTTCATTCTAGATTTCTCCTGGTGGATTCCTTTGGTGCCCTTATCGGTGCAAAGGGAACTTTAGCTTAGAGTTGCGACTCTGGCTACTATCTCAGCGGGTTTGAGTTTACCCGCTAACCATCCATCCTTATAATTGGCAAAATTTTCATTACCGTAAGAGATCTTTATGATGCGTATAGTCGATGAAGGCCTGACCTTCGATGATGTTCTGCTCGTCCCCGCGCATTCCACTGTTTTGCCGCGAGAAGTCTCACTCAAAGCCCAACTGACACGCAATGTCTGGCTGAACGTGCCGCTTGTGTCTGCAGCCATGGATACCGTGACCGAAGCGCGTCTGGCGATTGCGCTGGCGCAGGAAGGTGGTATCGGCATTATTCACAAGAACATGTCGATCGCGATGCAGGCCGATCACGTGCGACAAGTGAAAAAGTACGAATCCGGCGTCATCAAGGATCCCATTACGGTTCCGCCGGATATGAGCATTCGCGATGTACTCAAGATCACGCGCGATCACCGCATCAGTGGTGTACCGGTCGTGGATGGCAAGGATCTGGTTGGCATCGTCACCAGCCGCGATCTGCGTTTCGAGCGCAATCTGGATCAGCCGGTCAACAAGATCATGACGCAGCAGGACAGTCTGGTAACAGTCAAGGAAGGCGCCAGCCGCGAAGAAGTTCAGGCCTTGCTGCACAAGTTCCGCATCGAAAAAGTGCTGGTTGTGAATGACCGTTTTGAATTGCGCGGCATGATTACCGTCAAGGACATCCAGAAATCGACCGATTACCCCAATGCGTCCAAGGACTCCCAGGGGCGTCTGCTTGCCGGTGCCGCTGTCGGTACTGGTGGCGATACCGAAGAGCGGGTAGCGGCATTGGTGGCTGCGGGCGTGGACGTGCTGGTCGTCGATACGGCTCATGGCCATAGTCAGGGCGTGCTGGATCGCGTTGCCTGGGTCAAGAAAACCTATCCTCAAGTCGACGTGATTGGCGGTAACATTGCAACAGGCGCAGCGGCGCTTGATCTGGTCGCTGCCGGTGCCGATGCCGTCAAGGTCGGGATCGGTCCCGGGTCCATTTGCACCACGCGCATTATTGCGGGCGTCGGTGTGCCGCAAATCACCGCCATTTCCAATGTGGCAGAAGCGCTGAAAGGAACCGGTGTACCGTTGATTGCCGACGGTGGTGTTCGTTTCTCCGGGGACTTTGCCAAAGCGATTGCTGCCGGTGCCAACACGGTCATGGTGGGCAGCATGCTGGCCGGTACGGAAGAGGCGCCGGGCGAAGTGGAATTGTTCCAAGGCCGTTCGTACAAGGCGTATCGGGGCATGGGTTCACTGGGAGCCATGCAGCAAGGTTCCAGCGATCGCTATTTTCAGGGCGAATCGGCGGTTGAAAAGCTGGTGCCCGAAGGGATCGAGGGTCGGGTACCGTACAAGGGTTCACTGGTGGCGATTGTGCATCAGATGCTGGGCGGTTTGCGATCATCGATGGGTTATGTGGGCGCCCGTGACATCACAACCATGCGTACTATCCCGCAATTCGTACGGATCACCAGTGCGGGCATACGTGAATCGCACGTGCACGATGTGGCCATTACCAAGGAAAGCCCGAATTACCGCGTCGATTGATTTGGCCGATATGATCACAATTTGAACCGCAGCGGCCGCTTGGCCGCTGTCTGCTTTATGGAAACAGACGAATGACTTCACCTGCCGCCGATATTCATGCCGAACGTATCCTGATTCTGGATTTCGGTTCGCAATACACCCAACTCATCGCCCGTCGTGTGCGCGAGTGCGGTGTGTACTGCGAAATTCATTCCTGGGAAGTGGACGATGCGTTCGTGCGCAGCTTTGCACCGCAAGGCATCATCCTCTCCGGGGGGCCGGAATCGGTCATCGAAGCGACTCCACCCGCCGCGCCACAGGCTGTGTTTGAATTGGGCGTGCCGGTGCTGGGTATCTGTTACGGCATGCAAACCATGGCGGCGCAACTCGGTGGCGTGGTCGAAAATGCCGATCACCGCGAGTTCGGCTACGCTCAAGTGCGTGCGCGGGGCCACACGGCGTTGCTCAAAGACATCGAAGACAGCGTCACGCCGGAAGGCTTCGGCATGCTGGATGTCTGGATGAGCCATGGCGATCATGTCATTGAGTTACCGCCTGGCTTCAAACTCATGGCTTCGACCGATAACGCGCCGATTGCCGGCATGGCCGATGAAACACGTCGGTTTTATGGCGTTCAGTTCCACCCCGAAGTCACGCATACCCGCCAGGGGCATCGCATTCTGGAGCGATTCGTGCGCCAGATCTGCCAAACGCACGGCCTGTGGAAACCCGACAACATCATCGACGACATGCTCACCCGTATCCGCGAGCAGATCGGCGACGATGAGGTGATTCTGGGGCTCTCCGGCGGGGTCGATTCCTCCGTCGTGGCCGCATTGCTGCACAAGGCAATCGGCGACCAGCTCACTTGCATCTTTGTCGATAACGGCCTGTTGCGCCTGAACGAAGGTGATCAGGTCATGAACACCTTTGCCCAGCACATGGGTGTGCGCGTGATCCGTGTTGATGCCGAGGCGCGCTTTCTTGCCGCGCTGGAAGGCGTAGCCGATCCAGAGGAAAAACGCAAAATCATTGGCGGCATCTTTGTCGAGATCTTCGAAGAACAGGCCAACCTGCATAAAAATGCGGCTTGGCTGGCACAAGGCACGATTTATCCCGACGTAATCGAATCGGCCGGTTCCAAGACCGGCAAGGCGCACGTCATCAAGTCGCACCACAACGTGGGCGGTTTGCCTGCCCATATGCGCCTGAAGCTGCTCGAACCGCTACGCGAGCTGTTCAAGGACGAAGTGCGCAAGATCGGCGTCGAGCTTGGCCTGCCGAGCGAGATGGTCTACCGTCATCCATTCCCGGGCCCGGGCCTTGGCGTGCGCATCCTGGGTGAAGTGAAAAAGCCCTACGCCGACCTGTTGCGCCGCGCCGACGCCATTTTTATCGAAGAACTGCGCGCCGCGGATTTATACGACAAAGTTTCGCAGGCCTTCGTGGTTTTCCTGCCGGTCAAATCTGTCGGCGTGATGGGCGACGGCCGCAAGTACGATTACGTCGTGGCCATGCGCGCGGTGGAAACCATCGACTTCATGACCGCCCGCTGGGCACACCTGCCGTATGAATTCCTTGAGCGCGTTTCTTTGCGGATCGTCAATGAAATCGATGGCATTTCCCGCGTCGTGTATGACGTGACCGGCAAACCGCCGGGAACCATTGAGTGGGAATGATTCCGCGTCTGGCACAGCCAGGCACCTGATGGCATGAAATGCCGCTAAGCCCGCGTAATTGCGGGCTTTTTTTTGTTTGTGTTTGGCACGATCTGGCAACGGGAGGAAGCGCCAAGCACCGTTTGAGCATGGCATTAAAGCTGGTATTATGGTTTGGCGATGCCATGATTGATGCCGATACCATGCTGCGTTCTTTTGTGTGTTCATGGTATTAATATTCTATAAGTTACTGTTTCGTAAGAAAAAATACGATAAATTCGAGATTTTTTCAGCATGGTATCGGAGACGAAGAAGGACAAGGTACATGCTGACCGATACCAAGCTGCGCAATCTCAAGCCCAGGGACAAACTCTACAAAGTGAATGACCGGGAAGGTCTCTATGTGGCAGTGACTCCAGCCGGCTCCATCTCGTTCCGTTACAACTACTCAATCAACGGTCGGCAGGAGACCATCACCTTTGGGCGTTATGGTGTCGGTGGCATCACCCTGGCCGAAGCCCGCGAGCTGTTGGGTGACGCCAAGAAGATGGTTGCGGCGGGCAAGTCGCCGGCCAAGGAGAAAGCCCGAGACAAGGCGCGGGTGAAAGATGCAGAGACGTTCGGTGCCTGGGCGGAGAAGTGGCTGCGTGGCTACCAGATGGCCGACTCCACCCGCGATATGCGCCGCTCGGTTTATGAGCGTGAGCTGAAGCCGAAATTCAGCAATCAGAAGCTGGTGGAGATCACCCACGAAGACTTGCGGGCGCTGGCTGATGCCATTGTTGAGCGAGGCGCACCGGCCACCGCCGTTCATGTGCGTGAAATCGTGTTGCAGGTATTTCGCTGGGCCATCGAGCGTGGGCAGAAGGTCGAAAACCCGGCAGAACTGGTGCGCCCAACAAGCATCGCTCGATTCGAGCCACGTGACCGAGCGTTGACGCCAGAAGAAATTGGGCTGATGTACCAGTACATGGAGCGAGTGGGCACAAGCCCAACAAACCGTGCGGCGGCCAAGCTGTTATTGCTGACGATGGTGCGCAAGAGCGAGCTGACCAATGCGACCTGGAGCGAGATCAATTTCAGCGAAGCGTTGTGGACGATTCCAAAGGAGCGGATGAAACGCCGTAACCCGCACCTGGTATTTCTGTCCCAGCAGGCTCTGGATATTTTCATTGCCATGAAAACCTTTGCCGGTGGTTCCGACTTCGTTTTGCCATCACGGTACGACTCGGATGCGCCGATGAGCGCTGCCACACTTAACCAGGTGCTGACGCTGACTTACAAGGCGGCGCAGAAAGATGGGAAGTCACTTACCAAGTTCGGACCGCATGATTTGCGGCGCACAGCCAGCACGCTGTTGCATGAGGCCGGCTACAACACCGACTGGATCGAGAAGTGCCTGGCGCACGAGCAGAAGGGCGTGAGGGCTGTCTACAACAAGGCTGAGTACCGCGAGCAGCGGGCGGCGATGTTGCAGGATTGGGCCGATATGATTGATGAGTGGACTTCGGGAGGCAGTAAGGGTTGATGTTTTTGCTATCTTTGATAGCATTGAAGTTGATGCCGTGAATTTATAAATAAGGCCGCCATTGGCATCGGGCAGGTCAATTACCGATTAGCTGCTTCGCGCAGCTACTCGATGAATAGCAACTATTCATTTGAGAGGTATTGACCCATGCAAAATATAAAGACCCTCATCAACAGGAAGAAGCTCCTGGAGATGATCCCGCTTTCGACACGAACAATTTATAACCTGGAGCAGCGAGGGGATTTTCCACGCCGTATCGCGTTAACCAGTAGAAATGTCGCCTGGGATTTGTCAGAGGTCGAAGAGTGGATTGAGGCACGTAAATCATCGGGTGATCAAGCTGCGCGACCTGGCCCTATAGAGGGCTAGTTATATGGCTCTTGATCTTATGGCGGCTTTCACGGAATTGCCGCCACCCATTGATTATGTTCTGCCTAATATGGTTGCTGGCACTGTTGGTGCTCTTGTGTCGCCTGGTGGGGCTGGTAAATCCATGTTGGCCCTTCAATTGGCTGCACAGATTGCAGGCGGGCCTGATTTACTTGAAATAGGCGAGTTTCCCACCGGGCAAGTGGTCTATCTGCCTGCTGAAGATCCACCGGCCGCTATTCACCATCGTCTGCACGCCCTTGGGGCACACCTCAGCGCAGCGGAACGGCAAGCCGTGGCTGATGGTTTGCTCATTGAACCCTTGATCGGTAAATGCCCAAACATCATGGCTGCTAGCTGGTTCGATGCTCTCAAACGAGCCGCTGAAGGTCGTCGCTTGATGATCTTGGACACTTTGCGGCGCTTCCACATTGAGGAGGAGAACGCTAGCGGGCCGATGGCGCAGGTTGTTGGGCACATGGAGGCCATAGCCGCTGATACAGGCTGCTCCATTGTGTTTCTGCACCACGCGAGTAAAAGCGCAGCCATGATGGGGTCGGGCGATCAACAGCAGGCCAGTCGTGGATCGTCCGTACTGGTTGATAACATCCGTTGGCAATCGTACCTATCCGGCATGACGCAAGGCGAGGCCGAGATACTGGGGGTCGATGATTGTCAGCGTGGGTATTTTGTCCGCTTTGGCGTCAGCAAGGCCAACTATGGCGCACCTTTTCAAGAACTCTGGTTTAGACGGCACGACGGCGGCGTGTTGAAGCCTGCTGTACTGGAGCGGCAGTGCAAGGTGAAAAGGAGACAGCGTGAAGAAGCCTAAGCATGACCTGACCCACGTCCGACATGATCCCGCGCACTGTTTGGCACCTGGCCTGTTCCGCAGCCTCAAGCGTGGCGATCGCAAACGCTGCAAGCTGGACGTGACCTACACCTTTGGCGAGGACGAATCCATGCGTTTCGTCGGATTCGAACCTCTCGGGGCCGATGATATGCGTCTTTTGCAAGGCATCGTGGCCCTTGGCGGCCCGAACGGCATCTTGCTAACCCCGGAACCGACCAGTGAGACGGGGCGACAGCTACGGCTATTCCTTGAACCCCGTTTCGAAGCCATTGAGCAAGACGGCTTGGTGGTTCGTGAGAGCCTGACCAAACTGCTCTCAGAAACGGGCATGACGGATAGCGGCGACAACATCAAGGCGCTCAAAGCCAGCCTGCTGCGCATGTCGAACGTCACCATCCTTGTGACGAAGGGACGGCGGCAAGCCGCGTTCCACCTGATGAGTCATGCTTTTGACGAGACGGACGGCAGGCTATGGGTTGCCCTGAATCCGCGTATTGCCGAAGCGATCCTGGGGCATCGTCCATATGCCCGTATCGACATGGCGGAAGTGCGGGTGCTACAGACTGATCCGGCACGGCTGATGCACCAACGGCTATGCGGCTGGATCGACCCCGGCAAATCCGGGCGCGTGGAACTGGACACGCTTTGCGGCTATGTCTGGCCAGATGAAGCCAATGCCGAAGCTATGAAAAAACGCCGTCAGACTGCCCGGAAGGCACTGGCCGAACTTGCCGCCGTGGGTTGGGTAGTGAACGAATACGCCAAGGGAAAATGGGAGATCAAGAGGCCTGGCCCCACGGCAACTGCACCCGTTTACCGTCGTAACGTTCCCTTGTTACCGTCGTAACGCTCCCCTTCTGCCGTCGTAACGTTCCCCGTCCCAATTTGGAAAACCCAGACGGTGCGCTGCTTTGCGGGCAGTTTGGGAAATCCATCCAAGATTATCTAAAGATAATCCATCATGCGCGGTGCAGCTCGCGCCTTGAGGGCGCGTTCTGACCTTGCCAATAAAGCCCTGGCGGGCTTTATCAATCGGCCATAGGCCGATGGTTTAACGCCAAGAAGAGAAGGCGGCTTCAGTGGCCGCTGAAACGCCTTGTGAGAGGGGAAAACAACCCGGAGTCCCTTATTCCATGAGCTGAAGCAGAATCTGCGTCTAACGGTGCTGGAGGGCCGCTGTGTGCACTTGTAGTTATCTGTACTGAAACCTTGGCTCGAAACGTGAAATGGCTAAGCAGTGCCCATTCGTTCGGTAAGAATAATAAGAAGATTATTATTCTTATTATTACCAAGCAGGAATGAGCCGTGTGTGTTGGACGCCCATAACCAGTAACCTGCGTGAAGGTGTCAACATCAGGAAAGGTTGCCCCTCAAGTATCAATACGTCGCCTTAGTGGTATGACGGGAGGGGAGGCAAATTTCTTGTGTTCATTGACACTTGAGGGGCGGGTTATGCCCTTCTTTTTTGGCGTCCAACTCGCCCCATCGGGGCGAATGGTTTGTGTCGATTGTTGGCATTTTAGGTTCCGATTTAAAGCCGATTGAGCAGCGATTTTGAAGCGACTATGTCGATTGCAGGCCGATTTGGTGACGATTACGGTTATGTTGCCAAGAATCGGTGTTTGTTTGACGATAAAACGCTTTACGTTCGATATGCGCTAGATTTTCAATAGTGGGTGAAATGCGGGCAGGATGGGTGAAGTTAGCTAACCGGCAAGCCGGTTATCTATCTTCACTGTCCCTTATTCGCGCCGGGGGCACTCAACGGGAATCCTGCCCTGCGGGGCTGATCGGCTACCGCCGGTTGCAAGAGTATAGGTCTTGCTATTTTTAATATCTTTGATAGCATGGTTGTCGGGTACACCAAAAGGGTATTGATATGGCAAATGTGCTTATCAGGAATTTACCCGCCGAGGTGCACCGTGCGTTGAAAGTTCGAGCAGCGCTCAACGATAGGAGCACCGACGCGGAAATACGCGAAATACTGACGGCGGCAGTACAGCCGCTAGAGCTTGAAGAGATTGGCCGGGAAGTTGGCTTGTCCGAAAGCGATAAAAAAACAGAGTAGTTTTACGTTTGTAAGTCCGGGCCTCAGCGCCAAGGGCAATACCGATCAGCTAGTGGCGTAGCTCTTCGATGAAACGTTGCCGAGAACAAGCACAACGCTTGGTCAAGGCAATGCCTTCTTTTCATCGACGGAGTACGACCATGAAGTCCAAAATTTTAGCGGCTAAAAAAACCGCTCTAGCCGTTGCACTCGCAACCGGCTTTATCACCACTACCACCGCCCCTGTGCAAGCTGGTATCCCCGTCATCGACGGCGGCAACCTGGCCCAGAACATCATGACGGCCATCGAGTCGGTGGCGCAGACGCTCAAGCAGATTGAGCAGTACCAGACCCAGTTGCAGCAGTACGAAAATCAGCTCCAGAACACGATGGCCCCAGCCGCGTATATCTGGGATCAGGCGCAGACTACGATCAACCGGCTGATTGCCGCGCAAAACACGCTGGCCTATTACGAGAACCAGCTAGGCAGCCTGGATCGTTACCTGGCCAAGTTTCAGGACGTGGCCTATTACCGCAGCTCGCCATGCTTCAACGGCAGCGGCGGATGCACGCCGGCCGAAAAGGCAGCGATGGAAGAGAACCGCCGCCTGGCGTCAGAGTCGCAAAAGAAGGCCAACGATGCCCTGTTCCAGACCGTTGCCGACCAGCAAAAGGCTTTGAAGGATGACGCCCGTACCCTGGAGCGGCTGCAAGGCGCGGCCCAGGGTGCAACTGGCCAGCTACAGGCCATCGGCTACGCCAACCAGCTCGCCAGCCAGCAGGCCAATCAGCTCTTGCAGATTCGCACCATGTTGACCGCCCAACACAACGCGGAGGCAGCCCGGATTGCAGCAGAACTCGATGCCGAGGCGCGAGGTGATGCCAGGGCCGAGCAAATGCGTACCTGGACGTTTCGCCCGAGTCCGGCAGACAACTACTAGGGAGGCGGTGAGATGAAAAAAATCTTTTTTACTACCGCGGCTACGTTGCTGTTGTTGGCTGGATGTGAACAGGAAAGGATGCCCGAACCAAATGCGGCGACGTGTGCCCCCGATGCGTTCCAGGCAGCACTGAATGAAATGCGCAGCGAAGCGAACCGAGAGGCCTTTACCGAGGAATGCAGAGCATTCCAGAAGGCCAAGCAGATGCGTCAGTGGGAGTTCAAGCCCAGCCCTAAAGATGATTATTGAGGTGGTCGCCATGAGAAAGAAAATTGCTCTAGGTGGCTTGATGATGGTCGCCACAATGGTGCTGGCTGAACCTGCAATGGCGCAGGAGCTAAGTAGCAGCGGTGTTATGAATGATGTGCTCAAGCGTTTTCATGATGCTGCCGCAACATGGGGGCCAGCTATTGAGTCCGCTGCATCGCGTTTGTTCTGGACGCTGGTTGTGATTTCGATGGTCTGGACATTCGGCATGATGGCTTTGCGCAAGGCCGACATTGGCGAGTTCTTCGCGGAGTTCGTTCGCTTCACGATCTTCACCGGCTTTTTCTGGTGGTTGCTGACGAATGCGAACCAGGGCATGAATATCGCCGGTACGATTGTTCAGTCATTGCAAACTCTGGGCGCGCAGGCGGGGGGACTTTCCAATAGCAATCTTGGGCCCTCCAGCATCCTTGATCTTGGTTTCGAGTTATACAACCGCACAGTACAGGCCACCTCGGAGCTGGGATGGCGGCAGATGGCAACTGCTCTGGTCATGGAGCTAATGGCCCTGGCTGTTTTGTTTGTCCTGGCGTTGATTGCGGTCAACCTGTTGCTGTTGCTCGCATCAGCCTGGATTCTGTTGTATGCCGGTGTGTTCTTCCTTGGCTTTGGTGGAAGTCGTTGGACTTCCGACATGGCGATCAATTACTACAAGACCGTGCTGGGCCTGGCCGCACAGCTTATGGCAATGGTGCTTCTGGTTGCGATTGGCAAAGAGTTCATCAATCACTACTACACGCAAATCAGCGAGAACATGGCATCCCAGGAACTGGCCGTGATGTTGGTTATATCGGTCATCTTGCTTTTCTTGGTCAACAAAGTTCCGCCGATGATTTCTGGTCTTGTGTCTGGTGGTGGTATTGGCGCAGCCGGTGGAATTGGAAACTTCGGTGCGGGTGCGGCAGTTGGGGCGGCGGTGACGGCGGCCAGTATGGCAACTGGCGGCGCTGCCCTGGCAGGTAAAGCGGTTATGGGTGCCGCAGCCGGTGCAGCCGGAGGTGCAAGTGCACTCCAAGCGGCTTTTCAGAAAGCATCAGCGAGTATGGAAACCGGCGGTGACATGTCCAGCATGGGGTCAGTTGTCAGCAGTGGCGGAAACGGTGGTGGTGAAGCGGGTACTGCTGGCAGTAGCCCATTCGCCCAAGCGGCTGGCTTTGGTGACAGCGGCAGTAGCTCAAGCGGTGGCGGCTTTGCCAAGGCCGCGAAGCTGGCCACAGGCACGGCCTCCGAGTTAGCCAAGGGTGTCGGCTCTCAAGTGAAGCAGGGATTCCAGGAGCGAGTGAGCGAAACCACAGGCGGAAAACTGGCTGCTTCGATACGCGAAAGCATGGAGCCGAAAGAAGCAAGCCAATCTGGCCAGTTCGAGGGCAATAGCTTGGGCGCCGATTCTGGCCCAGATAGTAACGAAGTCAGGAGTTAGCACGATGACGACATCAACATACATGGCCGCATTGGCGGCCCTGGATGAAGCGCCAAGGGAAGAAGTCAGCCAGGTATTTATTTCGCCGCTGGGTGATCAATCGACCGAGGTCGATGCAGAGACAGAAACAGCCGCTTTTGTATCACGGCCAGACCCTATGAGAGAGAGCGAAACTAAGCCGATAAGTATTGAGGTTAATGGCGGCAGGAATGAGCGGTCAGCATTCGCGGAGGCGGCGGGGCTGTACCTGTAGGCGCACCGGGCTGGCCACAACCAGCCCGGCACTTTCAATCAACACCTACTGGAGAGGTGAATTATGACAACACAACATATTATCGAACCAGGGCAAGCAGTGCATCAAGCAGCGGCTATTCTTTCTTCTTTGGAGTACATCAACCAAGCGGAAGCGCGGAGCCTTGGGCCATTGGCCGAAGCCGTCGCTAATGCTTTTATGGTGGTGTACTACCAAGCTGAAACGGGCCGGGCGACACAGGCTGATTTTCAAGAAGCAATGAACGCCTTGCGCCAAGCGTGCAGCTAATGACGAAAGGGCGGCCACTCGAACTGGCCGCCTTTTTCAATCTTCACTGTTTGGCCATTCCCGACCCACAGACGGCGCATCCATCCATTCGCGTTCCTCCGGCGGCAGCGGGTAAGCCCCGGATGCTTCCGCGTCGGCCAGTAGTTCGGCCAGTGTGTAGCGCACCCGACCAGTGGAAACGGCGCGGGCCGGGTCGGCCTTCTCATGCAGCCTGTTCTCTAGGTTCTTTGGGTCTGTCATCGGGCGACCTCAGCAAGCATGGATACTAGGTGTTCCAGGTCAGTGATCGAATGCGCCAGGAAGCGGCCGGCGCGGCAATCTGCAATCATTTCCTCAGTTTTTTCCTACTCATGTTCAACCTCGTTCGTACCAGCTCTTCGAGCGATTCACCACGCGCACGACCAGCAGCATCACCGGCACTTCGACCAGGACGCCGACCACGGTTGCCAATGCAGCGCCGGAGTGCAGACCGAACAAGCTGATGGCGGCCGCCACGGCCAGCTCGAAGAAGTTGCTGGCACCGATCAGGGCCGAAGGACAGGCGACAGAGTGCTTTTCCCCCGCCCGCTTGTTCAGCCAGTAGGCTAACCCGGAATTGAAGAACACTTGAATCAAGATCGGCACGGCTAGCATGGCGATCACTAACGGCTGCCGGATGATGGCCTCGCCCTGGAAGGCGAACAGTAGAACCAACGTCAGCAGCAGCGCGGCCATCGACCACGGCCCGATCTTCTGCATGGCCCGTTCAAAGGCGGCCTGTCCTTGCTTGAGCAGATGCCGCCGCAAGAGCTGCGCCAGGATCACCGGCACGATGATGTAGAGCACGACCGAAATCAGCAGCGTGTCCCAAGGCACCGAGATCGAGGACATGCCCAGCAGCAGGCCGACGATGGGCGCGAAGGCCACGATCATGATGGCGTCGTTCAGAGCCACTTGCGAGAGCGTGAAAAGCGGGTCGCCGTTGGTAAGGCGGCTCCACACGAACACCATTGCCGTGCAGGGCGCGGCGGCCAGCAAGATCAAGCCCGCGATGTAGCTGTCCAGTTGATCGGCCGGCAGGAACGGAGCGAACACTTGTCGGATGAACAGCCACCCCAGCAGGGCCATCGAGAATGGCTTGACGGCCCAATTCACGAACAGCGTGACGCCGATGCCGCGCCAATGCTCTTTGACCTGGTGCAGCGCCCCGAAGTCGATCTTGACCAGCATCGGGACGATCATTACCCAAATCAGCAGGCCCACCGGCAAATTGACCTGGGCCACTTCCATGCGGCCTATGGCCTGGAACACGTCAGGAAGGCCCTGGCCGAGCGCAACACCGGCGACGATGCACAGGGCCACCCACAGCGTCAGGTAACGCTCGAAGCCGCTCATCGGGGCCTGGCGCGGCTTCGCGGCGATGGCCTGTGCGCCGGCGCTCATGCTTCCTGCTCGGTCTTGCCGATGTTCGCCAGCTCGCGCTTGATGGCCGTCTGGTCAAGCATTTTGAGAGGCAGATTCACGAACAGGCGGACGCGGTTCATCATGTGCCGGAAGGTTTGTTCGAAGGCCCGGCGCTTCTCGGCGTCAGTGCCTTCGACGGCGGCCGGGTCTTCAAATCCCCAATGCGCCGAGATCGGCTGACCAGGCCACACCGGACACATTTCGCCGGCGGCGTTGTCGCAGACGGTGATGATGAAGTCCATCTTCGGTGCGTCGGGCGTGGCGTACTCGTCCCAGCTCTTGCTGCGCAGATTCTCGGTCGGGTAATTCACCGACTCCACCTTTTCGACGGCGAAGGGATTGACCTTGCCGGTTGGGTGACTGCCGGCGCTGTAGGCGCGGAAGCGCCCTTGCCCCATCGTGTTGATGAGAGCTTCGGCCATGATGCTGCGCGCCGAATTGCCGGTGCAGAGGATGAGGACGTTATAGATTCTTTCGGTCATGATGTTTCGCTTTCTGGTAGTGGCTGGGGAGCAATGGCGATGGATGAAAGATCGGTGGCCTCGTCGATGACGTGGCCGGCCGCTTTCCGTTCGGAATAGCGGTCTGTCAGTGCTTCACGGTGCGGCCGTACCAGCGCCGTGAAGCGCACCAGTTCTTCCATCACATCGGCTATTCGGTCGTAGTACGGCGAGGGCTTCATGCGGCCCGCCGCGTCGAACTCTTGGAACGCTTTGGCGATACTCGACTGGTTCGGAATGGTGAACATTCGCATCCAGCGGCCGAGCAGACGCAAGGTGTTCACGGCGTTGAAGCTCTGCGAGCCGCCGGATACCTGCATCACGGCCAGGGTGCGGCCTTGGGTCGGCCGGATGCCGGCCATTTCAAGCGGCAGATGGTCAATCTGCGCCTTCATGACACTGGTAATCTGACCGTGGCGTTCCGGGCTGCACCAGACTTGTCCCTCTGACCACTCGGACAGGGCGCGCAGCTCCTTGACGGCCGGGTGATCGTCGCTTTGCACTTGATCGGGCAACGGCAAATCGGACGGGTCGAAGATGCGTGTTTCTGCGCCAAAGAATTGCAGCAGCCGGGCCGCTTCCTCGACGGCCAGCCGTGAGAACGAGCGGGCGCGCAGCGAGCCATACAGCAGCAGGATACGCACCGGCGGGGCGTCGGGTGCCAGCCCGAGCGCCGGGCGCTCGATGGCAAAGGATTTGTCCAAAGCGGGCAAAGAATCGGGGTCGGAAAGATGGCGAAGTCTCATGCCAACACCTTCCCGGCTTCCGTGGTGCAAGACAGGTTGCACACCTGGCCGCCGCAGCAGTTTTCCGTGAGAAAGGCCACCAGGTTAGTGGCCGTCGAAAAGTTCGCCTCGTAGATCACAAATCGGCCTTCTTGCCGCGACGTGACCATGCCGGCGTGTGCCAGCTCTTTCAGGTGGAAGGATAGCGAAGACGGCGGGATGCCGGCCGCTTCGCTGATTTTTCCGGCGGCCATGCCGGCGGGGCCGGCCTGGACGAGAAGCCGGAACACCGCGAGGCGCGATTCTTGAGCGATGGCCGCCAGGGCGGCTACAGCATTTATCGTTTCCATGTTTCAATAATAGTCGAAATATGGAGTGTGCTCAATAGCTCATTTAAGCTGTAAAAATGAGCTAGGCGCATTTAGATCGATATGTGATAAATTGGCCTGCCAGTTTAAGATGGGTGCATTTGAGTATGCCCAAAGGAGCCCGCAAGTATGCGCAGGACGAAGCCAGTAGCCGCGCCGATGGTGGCGCGGGTCTATCTGCGCGTCAGCACCGACGCGCAGGACTTGGAACGCCAAGAGGCGATCACTACGGCCGCGAAGGCCGCCGGCTACTACGTCGCCGGCATCTACCGTGAGAAGGCATCCGGCGCACGCGCCGACCGGCCTGAGCTGCTGCGCATGATCGGCGACCTACAGCCCGGCGAGGTGGTCATTGCCGAGAAGATCGACCGCATCAGCCGCCTACCTTTGCCCGAGGCCGAGCGCCTGGTGGCCTCGATACAGGCCAAAGGCGCACGCCTGGCCGTCCCTGGCGTGGTCGATCTATCCGACCTGGCGGCCGAGGCCCAGGGCGTCGCCAAGATCGTGCTGGAAGCCGTGCAGATCATGCTTTTTCGCCTGGCCTTGCAGATGGCCCGCGACGACTACGAGGACAGGCGCGAACGCCAGCGCCAAGGCATTGAGTTGGCCCGCCAGGCCGGGCGGTACAAGGGCCGCCGTGCTGATCCGAAGCGCCGCGCCCAAGTTGTCGCGCTGCGCAAGTCCGGCTACAGCATCAACAAGACCGCCGAGCTGGCCGGGTACAGTGCGGCCCAGGTGAAACGGATATGGGCCGAGGTCAGCCAGGCCGAAGCGAAGCAGCACGGCGCGTTCGTGGAGGACGCATTGACGGAAGCCGATGCCCTGGCCGCTGTCGGCCAGGATGAGCGCCAGGAGGAAAGGGCATGAAGAAGCCGAACCAAGACGACGAGCCGTTTTTCATCACCGAGGAGATTGCGGCCGAAATGATCGCCGGCGGCTATGAGTTCGAGCTGCCGCCCATTCCTTGCACCATCCGCCTACGCGACGTGCTGGAGCGCATGACCGATGCTGAGCTAGCATTGCAGCCGGGCGAGATCGCCGACCAGGAGCGTGAACGCTGCCGGCGCAAGCCGTGTTCAACCTCATGATCTGGTCATGGTATTTTTCATGGCACTGAGCCTGATAGTTCTTGCAAATTGTTGTCACTAAAGGGTTTTGTGTGCTTGTTTACAATCGAGTGGGAGTGACGGGCACTGGCTGGCAATGTCTAGCAACGGCAGGCATTTCGGCTGAGGGTAAAAGAACTTTCCGCTAAGCGATAGACTGTATGTAAACACAGTATTGCAAGGACGCGGAACATGCCTCATGTGGCGGCCAGGACGGCCAGCCGGGATCGGGATACTGGTCGTTACCAGAGCCACCGACCCGAGCAAACCCTTCTCTATCAGATCGTTGACGAGTATTACCCGGCATTCGCTGCGCTTATGGCAGAGCAGGGAAAGGAATTGCCGGGCTATGTGCAACGGGAATTTGAAGAATTTCTCCAATGCGGGCGGCTGGAGCATGGCTTTCTACGGGTTCGCTGCGAGTCTTGCCACGCCGAGCACCTGGTCGCTTTCAGCTGTAAGCGTCGCGGTTTCTGCCCGAGCTGTGGGGCGCGGCGGATGGCCGAAAGTGCCGCCTTGCTGGTTGATGAAGTACTGCCTGAACAACCCATGCGTCAGTGGGTGTTGAGCTTCCCGTTTCAGCTGCGTTTCCTGTTTGCCAGCCGGCCCGAGATCATGGGGTGGGTGCTGGGCATCGTTTACCGCGTCATTGCCACGCACCTGGTCAAGAAAGCGGGCCATACCCACCAAGTGGCCAAGACGGGCGCGGTCACCCTGATCCAGCGTTTTGGATCGGCGCTCAATCTGAATGTTCACTTCCACATGCTGTTTCTCGACGGTGTGTATGTCGAGCAATCCCACGGCTCAGCGCGTTTCCGCTGGGTCAAGGCGCCGACCAGCCCAGAGCTCACCCAGCTGACGCACACCATCGCCCACCGGGTGGGTCGCTATCTGGAACGGCAAGGCCTGCTGGAACGGGATGTCGAAAACAGCTATCTGGCCTCGGATGCGGTGGATGACGACCCGATGACACCCCTGCTGGGGCACTCGATCACTTACCGTATCGCTGTCGGTTCACAGGCGGGGCGAAAGGTGTTCACTTTGCAAACTCTGCCGACCAGTGGTGATCCGTTCGGTGACGGGATTGGCAAGGTAGCCGGGTCCAGCCTGCACGCCG
>NZ_JAQTTX010000031.1 GCF_028710545.1 Halothiobacillus sp.
TGGTCGGCAAATAGGTCGGTCTTAATGGCGCTGCGTCGTTTCATTGGAAGCAAAAGAGATGGTGGTCAGATGAATCGAATTTTACCGGATGCTGTGGGGAATGGATGGGGTTTTTCGAGGTGCCCAGTGATCTGTGTTCCAGGAGAAAGATGTGGCGTCCGTGCCCGGTGGTGGTGGAATCATTCTCGCCCGGATGGCAAATGGATGAGCCCAATTAGAAGTAGTGAATAGATAACAAGTCCAAACCCGTTGAGGAGTTCCCATGAAATCATCTTTGTATAAGCAACTGTCCGCTGTTGGTTTGAGTCTGGCGTTGGGGGTGTTCTCATCGACCAGTGTGGCCGCCGATGAACCACCGGCGATCAACATCAAGCGTTTGTCGATGGAGATGGCTTTGAAAGCTGCCGAGGGCGCCATTCATGAGTGTCGCGCCAAGGGTATACAGATCGGTGTGACGGTCATGGATCGCAGCGGCAACCCACAGGTCGTCTTGCGGGATGTGCTGGCACCCGATCTCACTCTGACGATCTCTCGTATGAAAGCGTATACAGCAGTTTCCTTCACTTCTGCCACTTCGGCCCTGGGTGATCGTGGCGATGGTGCCCTTGGGCGTGTGCCCGGTCTGTTCTTCGGCGCGGGTGGTGTCCCGATCGAGGCCGGTGGTCAGGTTTACGGGTCCATCGGGGTATCCGGTGCACCTTCCGGTAAAACAGATGAAGAATGCGCACGGGCTGGTGCCAAAGTAGTTGAGTCTGAGCTTGAATTGATGTAAGCCGCGACAGAATGGGGCCTGGGGATAAAAAAGATGATTTTTGGTCTTGACGACACCCCCCTTCATCTTTAATATGCCGCTCCACGTTGCAAGACGTTTTCCCTGATAGCTCAGTTGGTAGAGCAAATGACTGTTAATCATTGGGTCGCAGGTTCGAGTCCTGCTCAGGGAGCCAAGCGCCCGTAGCTCAGTTGGATAGAGTATCTGGCTACGAACCAGAGGGTCGGAGGTTCGAATCCTTCCGGGCGCACCATGTCCCCATCGTCTAGAGGCCTAGGACATCGCCCTTTCACGGCGGTAACCGGGGTTCGAATCCCCGTGGGGACGCCAATTCCTGCTTTTCGTTTCATGCCTCACGAAACGAAAGGCTATTTTCCTGTTTTTGTCCCCATCGTCTAGAGGCCTAGGACATCGCCCTTTCACGGCGGTAACCGGGGTTCGAATCCCCGTGGGGACGCCACATTATCAGAATATTTGAACACTATCTTTTCGGATGGTGTTTTCTTTGTATCGCCGTTATTGCAACAGCTCATATGAGTTGGATTCGACGCGATTTCTGCCCAGGCGCTTCGCCCGGTAGACGGCTTTATCCGCTGCGGCGATCAACTCGATCAACTGGGTTGCCTCTTCCGGGTAGTGCGCGATGCCAATACTCACGGTGACACACTCGCCTTCAATACCAGGCGGCCATTCCCGGTTCACAAATGCTTGCCGGATCTTCTCGGCCCTTTCTCTGGCTTCTGCCAGAGAGGTTCCCGGCAAGGCAACAAGGAACTCTTCTCCACCCCATCGAAAAGCCACCGCATTCTCGGGGAGGGATTTTAGAATGAGCGAACCTGCGATGCGAAGCACCTCATCACCTTCGAGATGCCCATACAGGTCATTGATTCGTTTGAAAAAGTCCAAATCAATCACCAGCAAGGACAATTCGACTCTGGTATTGGATTGCTGCTTTACTGTTTTATTGAATGTCTCGAGCAAGAGCTCCATGCCACGGCGACGATTGAAGAGTCCGGTCAACGAATCTCTTGTCGCTTCCTTTTGCAATGTAACTTCGATCGTCTTGTAATCAGTTACATCGTTGATAAAACCGACGACGCGCGCCGGTTCGCCATTGGAGAGATAGTCGGTGACGACCCCGTGATCTTCCACCCACAAGTAGAAACCATTTCTGTTGCGCAATCGGTAGGTGGCGAGAAACTGGCTCCGGCGGCCTGACAGATGTTCATCGAGTGCACTGAGAACGATGGGAAGATCATCGGGATGTACGTTGTCCTTCCAGGTGGAAAGCACGGGTTCCATCTCGTCCGGGCCATAGCCGAGAAAGCGTTTGAGATTAGGGCTGAAATAAAGGGAACCGTCCGATACACGCCAATCCCATACGCCATCGGCCAAGTCGTACAGCACAGACCAATCCTGCTCGCTCTGACTGCTGCACTGCCGTTTGGTGATATCTCGCGCCACCGATACAAACCATTCCCGCCCCTGATAGACAACTGCTTGTGTGTTGACCTCTACCGGAAGCGACGAGCCGTCTGCTCGTCTATGGTGGCCATGAAAACGATAGACACGGTTTTGTCTTATGACATCGGCGATTTCAGTCCATGCCGGTAAACCGCGCACATCCGTCTGGAGCGACAAAACGGAGTGATTCAGCACTTGTTCCCGAGTTAGATAGAGGTCCTCGTAGGCATGCCGGTTGCAATCCAGAATATTAGAAGTGATGGGATCAATGAGATATACCGCATCAGGGATGGCATCGAACAATGCGCGCTCCAGTGCGGGCGGCCCTTCAGAGTGAGCATTGATGTCAGGGCGTTCTGAAGACATGAAATGTTCCGTTTTCAAATAAAAAGACCATGAACATGTTACACCTTACATGGTGTAAGGTTGAAAGCAGAATTATTAAATGATCTTTAATGGAAGCTCTGAATAATTCCATCCTGGAATTCTTAAGAGCACGCAAAGCAAAAGATGCGACTTTTGCTTTGCTTCATTTTCAATCACATATGTGATTGAAAATGGCGGCACGTCCTTGTGCCGCGCGGAACCTCTGAATTATTCAGAGGTTCCTTATGATTGAGGCTTTTTGATGTCACGCCAGTATTCCTTTTTAAGGAAGAACATGAGTATCGTGAAGATTAGAATGAATCCCAATACATACGGGCCATAAGCCATTCGCTGCATTTTGGCCGGTTCAGACATGTACACCATGTAAGCGACAAGATCCCTGACCATGCTGTTAAATTCTTCAGGCGGCATACTTCCGGGAATGACTGGTGGCTTGAGTCCGGACAGCCGCTTTTCTGTTGAACCATCGGGCATCTTCACATCAGTGTAGACCGGTTGCTGAACGCCCTGCTCTGCTGCGAACACATCGGGCATATTGACATCAGGAAACACCGCGTTATTGACGCCCCAGCGTTTGGTCGGGTCAGCGTAGAAAGAAGTGAGATAGGTATACAGCCAATCTGAGCCTCGAACGCGAGCGATCAGCGACAGATCGGGTGGCTCGACGCCGAATACCTGAACGGCATAGTCTGCAGGCATGAAGCTCACCATTTCATCGCCCAACTTCAGCTTGGGCGGCAACAGCGCCTTGGCCTGGTCATCGGAAAGGTGAAGGTCAGAGGCAACTCGGCCATAGCGCATGTATTTTGCTGTGTGGCAGGTTGCACATTGCGCCTGGAATGTTAACGCGCCTCGATACAGGGCCGCCTTGTCGGATAGATCGACCGATACGTGCTTGAGGGGAATGGCATACCCCTCCGAGGCCTGGGCTGCGACGACCAGCGTCATGCTGGCGATGATGGTAAAGATAGCCCGAATCATTTCACGCGCTCCGGTACAGGTTTGGTCGTTTCAAATTTGCTCACCAGGAATAAGGCGACAAAGAACCCAAAATAGATGAAAGCGAAAATTCGGGAGAACAGCGTGTTCCAGTAGGTCACTGGCTGGGTGCCGAGGTACCCCAGCCCCAGAAATGCGACGAGAAACGAAAACAGGAGCACTTTAAATGCCATCGAGCGGTAGCGGATTGATTTGACCGCGTTTCTATCGAGCCAAGGCAGGAAAAACAGAATCAGGATGGCCGAACCCATAGCCACAACACCAAGGAATTTGTCCGGGATCGCCCGCAAAATCGCGTAGTGCGGGGCGAAATACCAAACCGGCGCGATATGTTCCGGGGTTTTCAGCGGGTCGGCAGGAATGAAGTTGGGCGCTTCAAGAAACTTCCCACCGCCATCCGGCCAGTAGAAAATCACGGCGGCGAACAGGAACAGGAACACGCCCAGACCGAACAGATCCTTGACCGTGTAATAAGGATGGAACGGGATGCCGTCCAGGGGTTTTCCGTGCTCATCCTTATTGGTTTTGATTTCCACGCCGTCGGGGTTATTCGATCCCACTTCATGCAACGCCATGATGTGACCACCGATCAAAAACAGCAGGACGAGTGGCAGCGCGATGACATGCAAGGCAAAGAAGCGATTGAGCGTGACATCGGAAACAACGTAATCGCCACGAATCCAGAGGGCGAGATCCGGCCCGATGTACGGAATGGAGCCAAACAGGGAGATGATGACCTGTGCACCCCAGAAAGACATCTGGCCCCAGGGAAGCAGATAGCCCATGAAGGCTTCGGCCATCAGGGTCAGCAGGATCAAAACACCGAAGATCCAGATCAGTTCGCGGGGTTTCTTGTATGAGCCGTACATCAATCCGCGGAACATGTGCAGATAAACCGCGATGAAGAAGAACGAAGCCCCGGTGGAATGCATGTAACGAATCAGCCAACCCCAGTTGACGTCGCGCATGATGTATTCAACGGAGATGAACGCTTCGGCCGCTGATGGCTTGTAGTTCATCGCGAGCCAGATGCCGGTGACGATCTGGATGGCGAAAACAGCCAGCAGGATTGAGCCGAAGTAGTACCAGAAATTGAAATTTTTGGGGACGTAGTATTTTGCGAGGTGCGCGTTCCAGAAATGGGATACGGGCAGTCGATCATCGATCCATTTGCCTAACTTTTGAATCATGCTTTCTTCTCCGCAACACCAATCCGGACGATGTCATCTGTCGCAAAAATATAGTCAGGTACGAGCAGGTTCAGCGGCGCGGGCATGCTCTTGTAGACTCGACCGGCTAGGTCGTATTTGGAGCCGTGGCATGGACAGAAAAAGCCCCCTTTCCAGTCGGGGCCTAAATCTTTCGGTGCGACTTCCGGGCGATAGGTTGGCGCGCAGCCCAGATGGGTGCAGATGCCGACGACAACGAAGATATTTTTCTTGCGCGACCGGTAGAAGTTATCCGCAAATTTCGGTTGTTGGGTGGCTACCGCACTGTCGGGATCAAGCAGTTGGCTGTCGAGCGACGGCAACGCTTCAATCATTTTGTCGGTACGGTGCACCACATAGATGGGTTGTCCGCGCCAGGCGACGGTCACCATTTGTCCTTCGGCCAGCTTGCCAATATTCACATCGACCGGCGCCCCTGCGGCTTCGGCACGCGCGCTGGGTTCGAATGAAGAGAGAAAAGGAACTGTCGCGAAGCCGGCACCGACTGCGCCAACGGCGACGGCAGACCCCGTTAAAAAACGACGCCGACCCGAATTGATAGGAACATCAGCCATTAATTACTCGCTCCAACCTTGTTTCATTTTAAAGCCAACTTTTTTCATTATTTGGGGGTTCTGCACGATCCAGAGCTTACCCGCTCTTCTATGGAAGGTTTCACCCAATCGGTGACCATAAATCCATGGCTGTTTGAGCCTATTGTTTCACCCGAGTTTCAGGCGCAAACCTTGGGAGTTTTATCGCTTGGCGTGTTGACGTCAAACAAGTGTCATTAATCGCTTTGCAGATGTGTTTATCACCTTTTATTTCAAAGGCTTACGTAACAGCATCCGGCACCTTCAAAGCCTTCCCCTTCATACTGGATTGGGGATATCGACAAAACGGACATCCAGTCCGAAATGCCCGGCCAACTTTAAACCGAGCCGACGAACCCCTTCCCGTTCAGTTGCGTGGTGACCGGCAGCGAAATAAGTGATGCCCTCCTCCCGTGCAATATGTGTCGTCCGCTCACTGATCTCACCGGAGATGAAAGCATCCAGTCCCATTTGAGCGGCTTCGACGATTCCATCCTGAGCCCCGCCCGTGCATAGACCAATCCGCTGGAGCACCTTATCCGCTGGGCCAACGATCAACGGTGTTCGGCCAAGTATCTGCTCAAGGATGTTCCCCAAATCCGGCGCTTCGATTGGCGCCGGTAATTCACCTGCCAGTGACAGTCGCATGGCTCCGAAAGGGATAACGCGTTCAAGACCCAGTTGTTCCGAGAGCGCTGCATTGTTACCAAATTCCGGCTGTGCATCCAGTGGAAGATGATAGGCAAGCAAATTAATATCCTGCTTGATCAGGCGGGCAATCCGTCGATACTTCATTCCGGTTAGTGTTGGGGGTTCGTTTTTCCAGAAGAAGCCATGGTGGACGATGATGGCATCGGCCTGCCAATCGATCGCGGCTTCGATCAATTCCGCACACGCGGTGACGCCGGTGATGACACGTTGGATCCTGGGTTTTCCCTCTACTTGCAGTCCATTCGGCGCGTAATCATTCCAGGCGGCCACGTCCAGCAACTGGTCGCAATAATCCAGCAACTCGCTGCGATCAATCATAGTCTGGTTTCTCCCTGTGCGATGTTCGCGTGGTTATTCTTTTCGGTAATGCGCCGATCTTGGTCCTGCATAAGCCATTTTCTGCGGTAGTAATGTGTCACGATGATTAGGACGAAAAACAATGTTGATGTGGCACCCAGAATCAAAAGCAGTTTCCATTCCGTAGGGTCGGTGGGTAACAGAATCAATTTACGAATCAGAACCACAAAACCGGTTTCGAGCAGCGTGACGGCGTAGTCGAAGGAGTTCTTCAAAAAAAGTGACTTCACAATCGCCAGAACAATCAGGACATACAGGCCATCGGTCAGCAATTGATTGATGATCGAAAAGGCAAGTGGGCCCTCGGCAAAGGAAAGAGCACTTAGTTTGATGGCAAAGCTGATCACACAGATGGCCGTGTAGATGATCATCAGCAAAACAAACGCTTGGCGCAGCGTCGTCAGCGCGACATTGAGCCAGTGATCCAGTTTTGACTGAATCATCTGTAACCGGTTTTTTTCAGTGTGTGGACGATTCAAGATATTTCCCTTCAGATGGTTTTTTCGATTCGCCAGGATGCCTCGCCCGATTCGGGAGAAAAATGCTGATCGACGGCCCAGCCGACCAGACAAGCCAGCCGGTGCTCAATTTCGACAACCGGGATTGAAGACCTGACCCAAGGCGGACATGCGTGTTCCTGAAACCAGTTTTTCAGGCTGCGCGAATGGGCGCTGCCCTGCGGTTGAATACGATCTTTAGGGCGTCGTGTGCGTATCAGCCATTCCGTGTCCAACCATCGCTCACCGATGGCAAGCGGATCGGTTGCTTGCGTCCGCACCAAGTGGATGCTTTTACCGGGTGAATACTCAATCGAATGCGTTTTGTCTGCCCATAGTAACGCTTCAGGAGCCGGTGAGTCTGGACGTGTGCGCCACCAGAGTTCATCGCGATACCGGCTGATCAACCAGTCACCCCAGGCAAGTTCAGGATGCTGGCCAGATTCCGCCGTTTTAAGTTGCCTTATAAATTCGATCAATCGGGCCTTCGGGGGCATCAACGCACCGTGACGCTTGATCCAGGTGCGCAGAATATTGGCTTGCCGGGAAGGTGCCAGAGCGATCAAAGGCTTGAGTGGCAAACGCTCCAGGCTTTCGAGATTGCCATCAATGGCCGCAAGTGATTCAAGCAAAGCGAGATCATCACCGGATTGGAGCGCTGCCTCGCCTAAGCCAAGCAAGCCTTGTGGCCAGCGCGACTGAATTCGTGGCAGGATTTCAGCACGTAGAAAATTGCGATCGTAAGACAAGTCTTGATTACTGGGATCATCCACCGGAATCAGGGGCAGCGAAGCCGCAAGCTGTCGTAATTCACTCCGTGGTGTTTGCAAAAAAGGGCGCCAATGCCAACCCGGACCGAACCGGGTCAAGGCGGGCATGGCAGATAACCCAGCCGCACCACTGCCGCGTAGTGCAGCCAGCAGGAATGTTTCAACCTGATCCTCAAGATGATGCGCAGTCACCAGAACGGGGGCATCCTCGGGCTGGTAACGGCGGTGCAACCATGATCGCAGCGCTTCGTAGCGTGCAAAGCGGGCGCGCGATTCCAGTGAATGCTGTCCATGGATTCCTCGAGTCGGCACTTCAATTTGCATGCAGTGCGATTGAATTGAGAAAAAGCGGGCTTGCTGACACGCCCTTGCACTCCATTCGGCCGAATCGGGATGGAGTTGATGGTCGATACTGACGACGGCGATCTCATCGATCACACCCTGTTGATACTGGTTGTGCAACCACACCAAAGCGCCAAGGGAATCGGCACCACCGGAACTGGCCAGAACCACCTTCAAAGGTATGGGGAGCAGGTTTGGTAGCGAAGCATCAGGCATGTTTGATCGTTTCACGACGATACGTCGAAAACGGTATTCAGCGATCGATAAACTGGCCGTAACTCATCAGGCGATCGTAGCGGCGGTGCAGTAATTTATTGATCGGCTGGTTCGAATGCTTGATCAGCGCGCGTTTGAGTGACGCTTTGAGTGTTTGGGTCATCTGGTCGATATCACGGTGCGCACCGCCACATGGCTCACTGATGACCTCGTCGATTAAGCCCAGCTCCAGAAGCCGTGGCGCGGTGATACCCAGCGCCTCGGCCGCTTCGGGCGCTTTGTCGGCACTCTTGTAGAGAATGGAAGCGCAGCCTTCGGGTGAAATAACCGAATAGGTGCTGTATTGCAGCTGCATCACGTGATCACCGATGCCGATCGCCAGCGCACCGCCGGAGCCGCCCTCGCCAATAATGGTGACGATGATCGGTGTTTTCAGGTCTGCCATCACATACAGATTACGGGCGATGGCTTCACTCTGCCCCCGCTCCTCCGCCTCGATCCCCGGATAGGCACCCGGTGTATCGATGAAGGTCAGAACAGGTAGTTTGAATTTTTCGGCCAGCTCCATCAGACGCTTGGCTTTGCGGTAGCCTTCCGGGCGTGGCATGCCGAAATTGCGGCGGATTTTTTCTTTGGTGTCGCGCCCCTTTTGTTGACCAATCACCATGACCGGGATGCCATCAAGCCGTGCCATGCCACCGACAATCGCGGCGTCATCAGCAAAAGCGCGGTCACCATGGAGTTCGGTGAAGTCGGTCAGCATGTGTTTGATGTAGTCGAGGGTATAGGGGCGCTGGGGATGGCGAGCGATCTGATTGATTTGCCATGCGGTCAGATTGCCGAAAATCGACCGCGTCAATTCCATGCTTTTGGCTTCGAGCCGCGCAATTTCCTCGTTGATATTCAGCCCTGCTTCATTATCCATGAGTCGTAACTCACGAATCTTGGCATCCAGTTCGGCGATGGGCTGTTCAAAGTCCAGGTAATTCGGGTTCATTATTCAGTCTTTCCAGATAAACGCTTTGAGCGAGATTGTAGCGCAATGCGGCCTACTCTATGACCACGGGTTGATTATCAAGCAGCCGAATGGCACCCAGCCGGGCCGCCGCCAGCAATATGCCACTTTCGGCCGTGCGGAGTGGGTCCAGCGTGTCGGGGTGGCAAAGTGCAAGGTAATCGAGTTTGAAGCCGGCAGAGGTTAATCGAGTGCGGGCAGTTTCCAGCACGCTGTCAAGCGGCTTTCCCAGACGAAGTTGGTGGGCGATATCGACCAGTGTGGCATGAAGCAGGGGCGCTGTGCGACGCTGATCTTCTTCCAGGAATCGATTACGCGAGCTCAACGCCAGTCCGTCCTCTGCGCGGGCCGTCGGTACGCCAACGATTTCTATCGGCATATTCAGATCGCGCACCATGCGACGCACGATTTGCAGCTGCTGATAATCCTTTTCGCCGAATACGGCAACCTGTGGTTGGACCAGATGAAACAGCTTGGTCACAATCGTAGCCATGCCGGTGAAATGGCCGGGGCGGGCAGCGCCCTCCCAATGCGCGGCGAGTTCACCCGGGTCGATACGAATGGTGAACGCATCCGATTTCGGTGTCAGGTCGGCCTCTTTAGGCAGAAAAACCGCATCGACGTTAAGCCGGGTCAATTGCGCAATATCATCAGATTCTGTACGAGGATACCTGGCTAGGTCATTGATATCATTGAACTGCATCGGGTTGACGAATATGGAAACCAGTACGGATGGTTGATCCGCCCGACTTTGTGCTGCCTTTACCAGGTCAAGATGCCCGTTATGCAGATTTCCCATGGTGGGCACGAAGGCGACATTCCTGCCCGCTTTGGCCTGTGCCTGACGCCAGTTCGATAATTGATTCAGATCGCGGATGATTTCCAATTAAACGAACCCTTCATGTTCCGCGGGAAAACTCCGGCTGCGTACAGCAACTGCGTAGGCTTGCAATGCGTGAAGAATCGCTCCCCTGCCCCGAAGAAAATCACGCACGAAACGCGCCGGGTGAGGATTCATTCCAAGCAGGTCGTTCATGACAAGCACCTGGCCATCGACATCGACACCCGCACCGATGCCAATGACGGGCACATCGATCGATTTGGCGATACGCGCACCCAAGGTATTGGGCACACATTCAACCAGAACCATGGACGCACCGGCGTGGGTCAGAACTTCGGCATCACGCATGACGGCAGAGGCATCATCAATATCCCGACCGCGCACCCGGTACCCGCCGAGTTGTCGCACTTTCTGCGGCAGCAACCCGACATGCGCGCAGACGGCGATACCGGCATCCGTCATGGCTTGCACCAGATCCGCCTTGGCTGCCGTGGCTTCAATTTTTACGATATCCGCTCCGCCTTCCTGAATCAGTCGCCCCGCATTACGGAGCACCGTGGGTATATCGGTATCCGAGAGGAAGGGCAAATCCGCCATAACCAGACCCGTAGGCGCTCCACGGCGCACCATCTGCGTGTGATAGATCATGTCGTCCATCGTCACGCTGAGGGTATCGCGTTGGCCTTGCACGACCATGCCGAGCGAATCGCCTACAAGAAGGATGTCGATTTCGGCCTCCGTGGCCAAGCGGGCAAAACCGGCGTCATACGCGGTCACCATTGCGATCGGTGTTTGATCGTGTTTGGCCTTCTGCAGGGTGGCCAGCGTTTTTGGCTTAACACGCTGCGGACTCGTGCGGGTTTCGCCGGGGGATGTCTGACTGCTCATGGATTCAATGCCTTTTCTGTGAAATCGTTGGGGGAGCAACGATATGCAATGGGTGCTCGGGCGCAGATAAAAGCAGCTCTGCAATTAGACGGCCATCCGGCAACCGGGCATCCGGCGCAATTTCATGCCAAGGTGCCAGAACGAAGCGCCGTTCGGCAATCCCGGGATGCGGGATGGTCAATACAGGCGTGTTCAGGACCCTATCGCCGTACGTCAGAATATCCAGATCCAGCACGCGCGCCCCCCATACACGCGTGGAAAGCCGTCCGGCAGACTGTTCCAGCCCTTTGAGCGCTTCGAGCAATGCGCCCGGCGTCAGGCAGGTTGCAATCAGGGCGACGGCGTTGACGTAATCCGGCTGATCCTGCGGCCCCATCGGTGGATTTGCATACATGTGTGATGTGCGCAGAACTTGGGTGCCCGGCAACCCATCGAGTGCGGAAACTGCCTGTGCGAGTTGTTTGACCGGCTGATCAAGATTGCTGCCCAAGGCAATGAACGCATGGACATTATCTGATTCATGATCGGGCGGACGGGGCGTGTCTGTGGCCTGGCACATCGATGGGTGGCTTTAGCTTGCTAGTTAGTCGTGGATGGGTTCTTGGGCTGGCGCGGGGGACGTCGGCGACGCGGGCGGCGTTGCGGATCACCATGCCGGGCAAAATCTTCGGGCAGGTGAGTAGGCACGGTTTCTCCGGAATCCTTGTCACGTTCAGGTGCGTATTGGCGCCAGAATTGACAGATATCGGGTGAGACCTCGCCTATTTCACTGCGCAGACAGAGAAAGTCGAGCGCCGCACGGAACCAGGCATGGGCCAGCAGGTGTTTTTGCTGATCTTTGAGTTCCGTCATTGCCAGGCCCATCGGCATGCCTTGGGCAGCTTGTTCGAGTGAGGGCTGGAGCGCCCAGATCACGCGCATCAAATCGGTCAGTCGACGTGGAATGGCGACCTGCTTGACCGTTGACTCGATGACTTCGTCCATTGCCAGGGCAAAAGCCACCTCGGAATCGACGCGTTGATGCAGCCAATGTTCACGTCTGCGACTCAAATCTGCCCACAACAATCCGGCAAACAGGAATGCGGGGTTAACGGGCAACTGATGGCCGACGCGTTCATCCGTGCCGACGAGCACACGCTCGATCAATCTAGAGATACGGTCATAGTCGCGATTGAGCAGATCATCGAGCCCAGGAAATAGGTAACCCAGCAGATCAAGCTCGCGCAGTTTGAGGAAGGCGGCCCAGGCATATCCACCCTGGAAAATCTTGATGCTTTCATCGAACAAACGGGCCGGCGCGATTGATTTGAGCAGGTCGCGGCATTCTTGAATGGCAGAAACGGAATCTTCAGTCAGGGTGAAATCGAGCTTGGCCATGAAACGCGCTGCCCGAAGCATGCGTACCGGGTCTTCCTGATAGCGCGTTACGGGGTTGCCGATGATGCGTAGATGACCGGTTTCGATATCCTGCCAGCCCTGCACATAGTCAACGATCTCGGCATTGGCGAAGTTGTAATACAACGCATTGCAGGCAAAATCTCGACGCCAGACATCTTCATCAATGCTGCCAAAAACGTTATCACGAAGAATCCGGCCCTCTTGGGAACGGCTGACACTCTCTTCATCGCCGCCGCGGAATGTCGTCACCTCGATCATGTCGTGACCGAAGATGACGTGTACGATCCGAAAGCGGCGGCCGATAATTCGTGCGTGGCGGAATAGCGATTTGACCTGCTCGGGTTTCGCATCCGTGACGACATCGAAATCCTTAGGCCGCAGGCCCCGGAGCAAATCGCGCACACAACCGCCCACCAGATAGGCGGCATAGCCTTGATCATGCAAGCGCTGCAATACGTTCAGGGCTTGATCGCTGATCTGTGAAGTCACAAGCCCGTGCGTGTCTGGTGAAATCCGGGTAGGTTCTGGTTTGTCAGGAAACAAGGTGTTGATTTCTCAATAAAAGCAAAATGAGTTTTATCGTGTGCTAAAAATGATGTCGGGGATAATGATACAAAAAAGATGGCAGAGTCTAACATCCGGGCGTCAAGTCGCGACATAGTCTGGCAAAAATCATTTAAATATGACCATGTGTTCCTGGCATTCGGCAAGCTGTGATAAATTTCACGGCATGTTTGATTTTGAATATTTATCCGCTCCCGGTTTTTTCGTGTCGGCGCTAATGACGGAAAAACAGGAGGTCGCCAGAAAGATTGCCATAAAAAACGCCACAAAAAGCTCAAGGGAGAGCAAACCCACTTCATGAGTTTATTGAACCCCATCGTTCTTATTGTTCTTCTCCCCTTTCTGAGCGCCCCATTCGTTGCCTGGTTTGGTGGCAAGAGTCGCCGTGCAGCAGCCTGGGCGGCAGCGGCGGTTACGTTATTGTGCCTGGCTTTGCTGGGAGGCGTGATCGCCCAACTCATCGCCCGGGGGCGTTTGGCTGATGCGCATGTCATCGGTTTTCACTGGATGCCGTCCATCGGGCTCGATTTTGCTTTCAGAATGGATGGGTTGAGTCTGCTGTTCACCGGCCTGATTCTGATCATTGGCCTGCTCGTTATCGTCTATGCGCGTTATTACCTCGCTTCACAGGATAGCGCCGCCCGGTTTTTTGCCAGTTTGATGCTGTTCATGGGCGCCATGCTCGGCATAGTGCTTTCCGAGAACATGATTCAGATGGTCGTGTTCTGGGAGCTCACCTCGCTTTCCTCCTTCCTTCTGATCAGCTTTTGGCAGCATCGCAAGGAAGCACGTTATGGCGCGCGCATGGCGTTGGCTGTCACCGGGTTCGGTGGTCTGGCCCTGCTTGGCGGCGTGCTTCTGCTCGGGCATGTCGCCGGAAGTTATAACATTAGTGTGATTCTCGAAGCCGGGGATGAAATCCGGCAAAGCCCGTTGTATCTGCCGATTCTGCTGCTGATTCTGCTGGGGGCTTTCACCAAGTCGGCCCAGTTCCCTTTCCACTTCTGGCTGCCCAATGCCATGGCTGCGCCCACGCCGGTTTCTGCCTATCTGCATTCGGCCACGATGGTCAAGGCCGGTCTGTTTCTGCTGGCTCGTCTGTTCCCCGTACTTTCCGGTACAAATGAGTGGCTGTTGCTGGTCGGCGGTGCCGGACTAATCACGTTCCTGCTCGGTGCCTACACCGCGCTGTTCAAGCACGATCTCAAAGGATTGCTGGCCTACTCCACACTGAGTCATCTGGGTTTGATCACGCTTCTGTTCGGTTTCGGCACGCCCATGGCGGCGGTGGCTGCGATTTTCCATCTGATCAATCACGCCACGTTCAAGGCATCCCTGTTCATGGTCGCGGGCATCGTTGACCATGAAACCGGCACCCGCGACATGCGCCGTCTGGGTGGACTGGCGCGCAAGATGCCACATACGGCGGCACTGGCTATTGTGGCGGCTTCAGCCATGGCGGGCGTGCCCTTGCTCAATGGCTTTTTGAGCAAGGAGATGTTTTTCAGCGAAGCAGTCGATGTGGCGCATGAGTTCGGCTCGAACTGGGCTTTGCCGCTGCTGGTTACCTTGGGGGGCGTGATGTCGGTCGCCTACTCCATCCGCTTTATTCACGATACGTTTTTCGGCACCCCCTCGCCTGATCTGCCCACTGAAATTCACGAACCACATCGCGGTATGCGCATCCCGATCGATGTTTTGGTTTTCGTGTGCCTTGCCGTCGGGCTCTTCCCCGCCCTGCTCGTGGGCGGATTGCTGACTCTGGCTGCCGGTGCGGTGCTCAATGGCCCGCCACCTCATTTCAGCCTCGCGCTCTGGCATGGTTTCAATGCGCCGCTGATGATGAGCAGCATCGCTCTGGCAGGTGGTTTGCTGGTGTACCTGTCGCGCCATCCGCTGACACGTTGGCATGAAAATAGCGTTGGACGCTTGAGCGCGCGCGCCGTTTACGATCGGCTCATGGCGTTAATGCAGATCGCCGCAGAGGCCGTAACGCATCGTTTCGACCAGGGGCGCATGCAGCCGATGGTTCTGTGGACGACCGGCGTCGCGCTGATTGCCGGCCTGATCGGGTTCTTGAGTTATCAGGCACCACTTTTCGGCAACGATTCGCTGGCGGCGCCTTTTGATGCACTGACGGCAACCGGCATGATCATCATGATGGGTACGGCTGTGTGGGTGGTTAATCAACACCGTCAACGATTGTTTGCACTGTTGTTGATGAGTGTGCTCGGCTTGGGGGTCTCCCTGCTTTTCATTCGTTTTTCAGCGCCTGATCTGGCATTAACGCAACTTTCGGTTGAAGTCATTACGGTCATTTTGATGCTGTTGGCGCTGCGTTATCTGCCGCAACAAACCCTTTCGGAGCGGGATCCGAAAGATCGTCCGCGAATCCGCCGTGATGCTGTCATCGCTGTACTGAGCGGCGTGGGCATCGCCTTATTTACCTATGCCGTGATGTCGCGTGACTACGATACGATCGCCGGTTATTTTCTGGCAAACAGCCTCACGGAAGGCGGTGGCCATAACGTCGTCAATGTGATTCTCGTCGATTTCCGTGGGTACGATACCTTCGGTGAGATCAGCGTGCTGGCGCTGGCCGCACTGGGCGTTTATGCGCTGTTGCAGGGGATGCGACTACCGCCTGCCGTGTCATCTCCCATTGCCAGTGGTCGGATCGCGCATGCCCAATTGTTGCAAACGGTAACGCGTCTGCTCTTGCCGATGACATTGATGTTCGGCATCTACATTCTGCTTCGTGGGCATAACGCGCCGGGTGGTGGATTTATCGCAGGGTTGATCATCGCCAGCGCACTGATGACCCAATATCTCGCTCAGGGCATCGATTCAAGCGAACGCGCCCTGAAAGTGCCCACACACGGTGCGATTGCCCTGGGTTTGTTTCTCGCGTTGGCAACAGGGTTGGGGTCGATTGTGCTCGGATATCCGTTCCTGACTTCGGCATTCACGCACCTGCATTTACCCGTTGTGGGTGATGTTGAAGTGGCTTCTGCCATGCTGTTCGATCTCGGTGTGTTCTTTGTCGTCATGGGTGCCAGCGTGCTCATGCTGACTCAAATGGCCAAACTCACACGAGTCGAAACTACTGTGCACACTTCCGGGCAGGTGGCCAAATGATGTCGATCCTTTTTGCCAGCCTGATCGGTTTTTTGACCGCAGCGGGCGTATTTCTCTCATTAAGAGCGCAAACATTTCCTGTTGTCCTGGGTTTAACCCTGCTCTCCTACGCAGTCAATCTCTTTTTGTTCGGCATGGGGCGGCTTAAAACAGACGCCGCCGCCGTATTGGGCAATAGCGCGAGTTATACCGATCCATTGCCGCAAGCCCTGGTGCTGACGGCCATCGTCATTGCCTTTGCCATGACGGCTTTTGTCATTGTATTGGCGCTCAAGACCCGCGCGGAACTGGGGAATGATCATGTCGATGGCGAGGACGACGCGTCAGCAAACGAACAGGGTGGTCCTTCGGCATGACCCCTAACGTGAACCTTGCATCCCATTCGTTTGATCAAATACTGGCTCTGCTGGTGTTTCTTCCCGTCCTGAGTGCCATTGCACTGATCGCCCTGCACCGTGCCGGTTGGCGCCTGAAGCGTCTGATCAGTGCAGTCAGCGTCGGTATTCTGCTGCTGGCGACGATCTATCTTATCGTAAGCGGTGCAGGCAACACGCCACAGGTTTATCCCATGGGTGATTGGCCTGCGCCGTTCGGCATCGTGTGGGTGTACGACCGGCTTTCCGGGCTCATGCTGCTCCTGACGGCGATTCTCGGTGTCGTCAGTCTCACTTACGCCATCGCCACGAATGAGGACCATCGCGGTGCTCACTTCCATGCGCTGTTTCAGGCGCAATTATTCGGTCTGAACGGCGCATTCCTCACCGGGGATGTATTCAACCTGTTCGTGTTCTTCGAAGTGCTCTTGCTGGCCTCCTACGGACTGATGCTGCATGGTGGCGGCGCGGCGCGAAGCAAGGCAGGGTTGCATTACATGGTTATCAATCTGGTGGGCTCGACCTTGTTCCTGTTTGCTGTCGGGGCTTTGTATGGCGTTCTGGGCACGCTGAATCTTGCCGATCTGGCCGTTAGAATCGGTCAGGCACCCAGTAGCCTGTACGGGGTCATCGCAGCTGCCAGTCTGATGCTGTTCGTGGTGTTTGCCATCAAGGCCGCAGCTTTTCCGCTGTATTTATGGCTGCCCGGCACTTATGCGGAAACATCGGCACCTGTCGCCGCCTTGTTTGCCATCATGACCAAGGTCGGGGTGTACGCGATGCTTCGTGTTCACGGCACGTTATTTGATGCAGACACCGCACCGGCCAGTCTGGTACATCTCATCGGCCCCTGGGAGCTATGGTTGGGGATCGTGACACTCATCATGGCAACACTGGGCGTATTGGCGGCCATGAATCTCCGCCGCCAAATCGCTTACCTGATTCTGGCTTCCGTAGGCACGCTGCTGATTGCCTTGGGCGTGAACACCACCGAATCCATTGAGGCCGCGCTTTATTACTGGATACATACCACGCTGCTTTCCGCAGGATTCTTCCTGCTGGCCGACATTATCCGGCGGAGCCGTGGTGATGATGGGTGGCGCGTCCTTCCAGCGATGCCACGTGCCACATTGATCGGCGGATTGTTTTTAACCTACGCCATGGGTATGGCAGGTTTGCCGCCCCTGACCGGCTTTTTCGGTAAGACAATGATCCTGCATTCGGTTTTAGATTCTCCCCTGATGGGGGCGATATTTGCGGTGGTTCTGATCACCAGTGTCATGCTGGTGATCGCGCTCGCGCGCAGTGGCAGCACGCTGTTCTACCGTGTGGATCAACAGGAGCAAGCTATTGCGGCCGAAAAGGTGACCGCTACTGCATTGACAGCGGTATTCACCCCACTGATTATCGCGGCCGCGATGGTACTGTTCGCGCTTCCTCTGACGAACTGGCTCCATGGCACCAGTAGTCAAATCAAGGATACATCGGTATATATTCGTCACGCGCTCAATCCGGCCGTATCAAGGCTGCACACGCATGAACCGCACGAGCCGCCAACCAAATCGACACGATCGGATCATTAAGCATGAAACAGGTGTTACCCCATCCCCTATTGAGTTTGATTTTGCTGGGTTTATGGCTTTTGCTGAACAACAGCCTGTCCACCGGGCATATTCTGCTGGGTTTACTTCTTGGTATTGCGATTCCGCTTTGGATTCGTCGAGCCCTCATCATTCACTTGCCCATTCGCAAGCCATTCGCTTTGCTGGCTTATGTCGCCTTGGTGCTCAGGGATATCGTGGTGGCCAATTTCGTGGTGGCCAAACAGGTATTGGGGCCGAACAAAGCACTACAACCTCATTTTCTGGATATTCCGCTCACCGTATCGCACCCCACTGCGATCAGCCTGTTTGCCGGTACCATTACGCTCACGCCCGGTACCGTCTCCTGTGAACTGAGTCAGGATGGCAGATCATTGCGGGTACATGCGTTGCACACGCTCGATCCTGCCGCCGAGATAGCGGGCATGAAGGAAAGGTACGAACGAAGACTGATCAAGATCTTTGGTGAAAAGAGCACTTCGACCGGGCAGGAGCGCTCATGATCACGGTAGCAATTCAGATCGGTCTGGTTCTCGTCGGTTTGGCATGCGTGTTGAGCATCTATCGTCTGTGGCGTGGCCCCACCCTGCCGGATCGGATTCTTGCCCTGGATACACTGACGATCAATGTCATCGCGCTGATCGTGCTGTTCGGCTTATGGATCGGTAACACCATCAACTTCGAAGCGGCTCTATTGATGGCCGTTCTGGGGTTTATCAGCACCGTCGCCTTGAGCAAATATGTACTGCGTGGCCAAATTATCGAAGCGCATATCGACGATAATCAAGCCGGGAAATCAGGAGATTGAACATGCTATCCGAGTTTACGCCTTGGCTTGTTTCCGGGCTTATTTCCGGCCTCATCCTGCTTGGCAGTGTTTTTGTGCTGTTGGGTTCGGTCGGCATGGTCAAGTTTCCTGACTTCTTCATGCGTCTTCACGCGCCGACCAAAGCGTCAACATTAGGGGTCACGGCGATTCTGGTTGCCTCGATGACCTTTTTTACAATCAAACATCAAAGCCCTTCGTTGCATGAATTATTGATCGTGGTATTTCTTTGGCTGACAGCACCGATCAGTGCCCTGATGATGGCTTCTGCCGGTCGACGTGTGCATAAAAAAAAGGTGGACGCAGACTGAGTCCGTGTCCACCGCCGTAGCGCTGCTTTGCAGATGCTTACAGTCTGAACTGATTGATCTTCGCTTGCAGCCCTTCGGCGAGTCGCGCCAGCTCTTCGGAAGCAATCCGAGTCTGGCCCGCACCCTCGGCGGATTGCTCGCTGATCGAAGAAATCTTCTGAACGTTCCGGTTCATCTCTTCTGTCACCGCACTTTGTTCTTCTGCGGCACTGGCAATCTGGAAGTTCAAATCATTAATGGTTTGCACCGATTGCGTGATGGCCTGCAGTGAATGCTCGGTTTCATTCATGGCTCCGATACTGGCTTCCACCTGAACTTTGCCTTGGTGCATTGCCGAGACCGCCGCCTCTGAGCCCGTTTGCAAGCGTTCGATCATCTGACGAATTTCTTCAGTAGAACCTTGTGTACGAGAGGCCAGAGAGCGCACTTCTTCTGCCACAACGGCAAACCCACGACCGTGCTCTCCGGCTCGAGCCGCTTCGATGGCGGCATTCAAGGCAAGCAAATTGGTCTGCTCGGCAATCGCGCGGATGACTTCCAGCACCTTGCCAATATCCTTCGATTCGCCTTCAAGCGCGGTAATGGCGTCGGCCACGTGATCAACGTTCTCAGCCAGTTCATTGATGATCGTCACCGACCGTTTCACCACAGCCTGGCCACTGGTGGCTGCATCGTTGGCTTTGCTTGCCGCAGCCGAGGCATCGGCGGCATTGCGGGCGATATCATGGACGGTGGCACTCATCTCGTTCATGGCCGCAGCCACCATTTCGGTTTCCTGTTGTTGCTGGCGAACGCCTTGATCTGTTTGTGCCGAAACAGCCGAGGTTTCTTCGGCAGCCGCAGCCAGTTGGACGGAAGCCGCACCGATTGATTTCAAGGTTTCCCGCAGATTTTCCCGTGCCTTGTCCAGATGGCGCAGAATCATGCCCAGTTCATCATTCGAACTGATGTTTATGGGCGTATCCAATTCACCTTTGGATAATGAAATAGCCATCTGATCAGCCGCACGAAGCCCTTTGGCGAGCTCTTGAACCACCCATAATGCAATGCCGATGACCAACAGCAGGGCGACTGCCATTAAACCGCCATAAATCCAGTTATCCCGATCAACGGCACTGCGCATACGTACATTTTCGTTTCGTAAATTCTTTCTAAGAAGTTCTTGGTAATCCGATGACGCCTTCGTGAATTCGGCCAGCTTGGGCATGAGCTGAGTAATTAAAGCGGCTCGAGCTGCTTCGAAATCACCCGATTTCAACATGGCGATTAAAGGCATAAGCTCATCTTCAACTAATTGAGTTTGTGTGGAAATCATGCGCAATCGAAGTTGATTGGTTTCTTCTGACCGATGTTGCACAGCGGATAAATCAGTATTGTTTGCTTTGAGTGTTGTCAGATCTTGCTCGATAAGATTGAAATGCCGGTCGATAGAATGGTCAAGATGTAGCGAGGAAATAGATGACTTCGGGTCATGCTGCAAGGCCAACTGAATTTGAATTATGATCCGGTTGATCTGTCGAATGGAACTGGCTGATTTGATAGCCGGCTCAATACGTGAGAGGTAATTTTTTTCTGCACGATCCTGCGCTTGATTCTCGTTGTACATCCCGTAAAAACCAAGGACTAAGAGGGAAACGATTGACAACACAGACAGGAGGATCAACTTGGCTTTAATGGTCATGGCTGTTTCCTTGAACAAACAAAATCTTGGAAGAATCGGTTGCAAAAAAGCATTGGTGCTTTTAAGTACGTAAGCGCTTATCGGCCGTCGCGGCGGAAACTTAAGCTACTTATCAGGATGCTGAAAAAACTCATCCATGAGTTTTCCAGCCATACTAAGTCCGGTACACGCCCGGACTTAGTATGCGAAAATCAATCACTTACGTGATCTATTTTCGTGCGGGACATCCATGTCCCGTCTTAACAGGCTGCTGAAATAAATATTTCAGCAGCCTGTTATGGCTGATTGACAAGTCATTTGCCCTACAAACTATCGGGTCATAAAAAAACCAGACACTTTGTCTGGTTTTAGACTTCCAAGGAATCTGATTTATCAGAAATCCCAAGCGGCACAGTACCGTGCCTTACTCGATCAAGCTGAATGTTTAGCCTTCAGACTTGGAGCGGAAGGCATCATGGCATTTTTTGCAGGTTCCGGCTGTGTCCTTGAATTTGGGGCCAATTTGAGACATATCACCCGTTTTTGCGGCGGAGACCAAAGCGGCGGATGCTTTCTGGAATGCAACCACATCTTTGTTGAACTCTTCAGGCTTGCTCCAGACTTCGTCCTTGGCGTGCGTCGGGGCGGCCATGCTGTCCGAACCCTTGGGGAAGCCGTCTTGAGTCAGCATGCTCATGGTATGAACCGTTGATGCCATCTTTTCGAAATCCGCCTTGTTATAAGGCATTTCCTTCTTGACCATGGCGGCCATCATCTTGAAGTTATAGCCGGTCACGCCCATCATGGCTTGACGATACTTGATCGCATCGGTCATGGCGTCGGCAGAAGCAAAACTCCCAACGGCAACTGATAAACCCAACGCTGCCGCCACTGCAAATTTAACTAAACGCATCGTTCTTCACCTCTTGAGTGTTCAATAAGAGTTCTGATAGGTATCCGAGCCCGAGATTCATCACTCGTGCTCCATAAAAATATAGTGAAATGCTATAGATTGCAAAATTAGTCATGCAAACTATTTCACCGGTTTGAAACACCCGCGCCCAATCACATTACATATTAAGCGCAAAGAAAACAGCCGATCGGCTAAACTCCGGGCTTTGATTGCATGAAATGAGGCTTTGGATGATTCGGAACTTCGTGGATAAAACCCCGGTTGTGGCATCAGACGCCTGGATTGACAACTCGGCCGTCGTGATTGGAGACGTACATCTGGCAACCGGCGTATCCATCTGGCCCACAGCTGTTCTTCGTGGTGATGTGAACAGCATCCGAATTGGTGCGCGCAGTAATTTGCAGGATGGTGTCATCGTTCACGTCAACCAGCCCAGCGCCAAAAGGCCGAATGGTTCCCCCTGTCTGGTGGGTGAAGATGTGACGGTCGGTCATCGCGCCACCTTGCACGCCTGCAGCATCGGCAATCAGGTACTGGTCGGCATGGGGGTGATCGTCCTGGACGACGCAATCGTCGAAGATCAGGTCATAATCGGCGCGGGCAGCGTTGTGGCACCCGGCAAGACGTTGGAAAGTGGTTTTCTTTATCTCGGCGCACCGGCACGGAAGGTTCGCCCGCTTACCGATGAAGAGATGGCATATTTCGTTCAGTCAGCACGTTTCTACCATGAATTGGCGCAACAGCATGCGCAGCACAGTTCGCCTTGCTGAACCCAACCAGATCCGCCGGGTGAGATGATGAAAACAAGCACTGCCTACGAGGATTACCTCAAAGCCATCTTCAAATTGGCCGAGCAACGCAGCGATTCGGCAGCAAGCACTTCGGCCATTGCCGAGCGGTTGAACATCGCGCAGGCATCGGTCACCGCCATGCTCAAGCGTTTGAATCATGACGGGTTGATCGAATATGAACGCTACCAGGGGGCGCGTCTGACATCTGCCGGCGCGGCAATCGCCATCGATATGATCCGCCGTCATCGCGTGATTGAAGCCTTTCTGGTGCGTGATCTCGATGTACCGCTGGCTGATGTGGATGCCGAAGCTGAAATTTTGGAACATGCCTTTTCCAGCGCACTGATCGACCGCTTATGGGCGCATCTGGGTGAACCTGAATTCGATCCGCATGGCGCACCCATTCCCGCTCCGGCTCAAGCACCGATTGAACGGCGCGATCTCATCGCTCTTTCAGAGCTTGTTCCCGGTGACCAGGCGACGATTGTGCGTCTGGCGGCTCAAAACGCGGGACAGTTACGCATGCTGACGCAGCTTGGGCTGGTTCCGGGCCAGGTCATCAAGCGTAGCGCCCCGCCCCTCGGCGCCAGTGACGTTTATCTGCAAATAGATAAGCAATCACGCGCTTTGAATCCGGCGCTCGCCGATGCCATATGGGTGCTGTGCCCGGGAAAATCCGGCACTGAATAGGATCTACTATCGCCGGACCGTGATTTGAAGATTAAACCGGCACAAGATTGGCATAGCTCAAGATCAGCCATTTACTGCCCTCTATGCCGAAATTAACCAGCACCCGCGTGTTCGCACCTGATCCCTCGTGATCGATGATGGTGCCTTCGCCAAACTTGGCATGGCGCACGGCCTGACCGATACGCCAGCCCTCCTCCGTGGATTCTGGTTTGGCGGGTAACCCGGATTGCGCCCGGAACGCCTGTTGCGCTCGTGGCCGGATTTCGTCAATCAATGCTCCGGGTAGTTCCCCCAAAAACCGCGAAGGCATCGGGAACATTTGTCGTCCATGCAAGCGGCGCGATTCGGTGCTGGTGAGGATCAGCACCTTTTGTGCCCGGGTGATGCCGACGTAACACAGTCGCCGTTCCTCTTCGAGCCGACCGGGTTCATCGATGGACATCTGGTGCGGGAAAAGCCCCTCTTCCATGCCAACCAGAAACACGTGATCAAACTCCAGCCCCTTGGCCGCGTGCAAGGTCATCAATTGCACACAGTCTTCCCAGGCTTCACCTTGCGCATCGCCCGCGTCGAGACTGGTTTGGCTCAAAAAGGCATCCAGCTCACTCATACCCTGTGATTCTGCCGGATCAAACACGAATCCACGCGCCGCATTGATAAGTTCGTCCAGGTTTTCGAGTTTGCTTTGCGCGCGCTCTTGATCGCGGTCCTTCTTGTGCTGCTCACGCAGACCGCTTCGATCAATGCACATGGCCACACGATCAGCCAATGTTTGTGCAGCCGTTTCGACGGCAAGCGAATCGATCAAATCAATGAATTGCCTAAAACCGCCCGATGCGCGCGGGGGAAATGATCCACTCGCCAACAGGTTTTTTGCCGCCTGCCATAATGAGGTTTCAGCCGTTCTGGCCTGATCACGCAGCGCCTGAAGGGACTTGTCGCCCAAGCCCCTTGCCGGGTTGTTGATAACCCGCTCGAAGGCCACATCATCATCGCGGTTGGCCACCAGACGAAGGTATGCCAATGCATCGCGGATTTCAGCACGGTCGAAGAATCGCAATCCACCGTAAACCCGGTAGGGCAAACCGGCACGGATCAAGGCTTCTTCAATGGCGCGAGATTGCGCATTGGCCCGATAAAGAATGGCGCATTCGCTGCGTGGAAGGCCATCCCGTACCGCCTGCTCGATTTGCTGGGTCACGAAATAGGCTTCATCCTGCTCATTGAAGGCGAGGTAGTAGCTAATCGGCTGCCCCCGCTCGCCTTCCGTCCAGAGCGTCTTGCCCAGACGCCCCTGATTGCGCGTAATGATGGCATTGGCCGCATCGAGAATATGCCCGGTCGAGCGGTAATTCTGCTCAAGCCGAACGAGATGCGTGTTCGAGAAATCGCGGGCAAAGTCATGAATATGTTCAATTTTCGCGCCACGCCATCCATAGATGGACTGGTCATCATCACCCACGGCGAAAATACCGTTATCTTCGCCGACCAGAAGCCGAGCCCAGGCATATTGCAGGCTGTTGGTATCCTGAAACTCATCGATCAGGACTTGTCTGAACCGGCGTTGATAATGTTGACGTAATGTATCGTGATCCCTCAGTAACTCTGTGGCACGCAAGAGCAATTCGGTGAAATCGACCAATCCGCCGCGCTGACAGATATCTTCATAGGCCTGGTAGACAGGCATGATCGCATCATTCAGGTGATCGCCACTCGTCGCCAGATGTCGCGCCCGGAGCCCCTGCTCTTTCCAGCCGTTGATGAGACCTGCAACCATGCGCGGCGGCCAACGGGCCTCATCCATATTGGCTTCACGCAGCACCCTTTTGACCAGGCGGAGTTGATCGTCCGAATCCAGAATCTGAAAGGACGGCGGCAGACTGGCTTCCTGATGGTGCATCCGCAGCAGGCGATTGGACAGGCTGTGAAAGGTGCCGACCCACAATCCACCCAGACCGGAACTTGCTGTAACGGCCTCATCCGGGCTCAGCAACGTGGACAATCGCTGGCGCATCTCACCCGCTGCCTTGTTTGTGAACGTCACCGCCAACATGCTGTGCAACGAGAGCCCCTGCTCTTCATGCAGCCAGGCCATGCGGTGGGTAAGTACGCGGGTTTTGCCTGAGCCGGCACCGGCAAGTACCAGGGTGGCCAACGAGGGGCTCGTTACGGCCTCACGTTGCGCTTCGTTCAGTGGATCGAGAATTTTATTCGTCATAGGTGCAGATTGTACCGGTGATGTCGTGCTTTTTACCTGCGCTGTTGTGAATGATGGCCAATTAATTTATGTGAATTTATTTGCTGCAAATAACAAACCCGGCTTTCCGATGAGGTGGTGTCCTCAAAGAAAAGCCGGGTGGTTCTGAATTTTGCGGGCGCAGTACCCGCTATTCGTCAATGCGATGATGCAAGACGTCCCGGTATCATCACTTCACGTTCTACTTCAGATACGCGTTCTGACACAATGGTTTTATACAGGTTGTAAACCATCAGAATGGTGCCACTCAAGAAGAAAGCGCCACCGATGAAACGAACGACGTAGGGAATATGCAGGAACGCGACCGTTTCAACAAAGGTATAAGCCAGATTGCCGTACTGATCGAAGGCGCGCAGCATCAAACCCTGCCCGATGCCGGAAACCCACATGGAGACGACGTACAGCACGATCCCGATGGTGGCAAGCCAGAAATGCACAAACACCAAGCGCGTGGAATACAGGCGGGTTCCCCACAGGCGAGGAACCATGTGATAGAACGAACCGAAGGTGATCATCGCTACCCAACCCAATGCGCCGGAATGTACATGGCCGATCGTCCAGTCGGTGTAATGCGAGAGTGCATTGACCGATTGCAGGGCGAGCATCGGCCCCTCGAATGTAGCCATGCCGTAGAAGGCCAGCGCGGTAACCAGAAACAGGATAATCGGATCAGTTCGCAGTTTCTCCCAGGCACCAGACAAGGTCATGATGCCATTGATCATCCCGCCCCATGATGGCAGCAGCAAAAGGATCGAGAAGGTGACCGATAATGAATTGATCCAGCCGGGCAATGCGGTCCATTCCAGATGGTGACCGCCAACCCACATGTACAGGAACGACAATGCCCAGAAGTGCACGATGGACAATCGATAAGAGAAGATCGGTCGTCCGGCCTGCTTGGGCACGAAGTAATACATCATGCCGAGGAAGCCGACGGTGAGCACAAAGCCGACAATATTGTGGCCGTACCACCATTCGGTCATCGCATCCTGCGTGCCGCTGAAGACGGAATAGGACTGCCAGACCGAATAAGGCACCTGCAAATTGTTGAAGAAGTGCAGGATAGCCGTGGCGAGAATGAATGCCATGAAGAACCAGTTGGCCACGTAAATGTGAGGCTGGGAACGGCGGCGCAGGGTGTTGGCATAGATCAGCGCATAAATGATCAGACCGATCATCATCAAAATGTTGTCCACCAGTGGATATTCGGCATATTCACGACTCTGACTATGCCCCGCCATCAGGGCCCATGCTCCAACGAGCACCACGGCCTGCCAGGCCCAGAACATCGTGTTGAGCAGGTATTTACCGCCCCATAAACGCGCCTGACATGTTCGCTGCACGATATAGAACGATGTGGCGATCAGCGCATTCCCGCCGAACCCCCAGATCACCGTATTGGTGTGTACCGGACGCAATCGGCCGAAGGTGATTTCGGGCACACCGAGATTCAGGGCGGGCCAGGCCAGCTCGGCGGCAATATAGATTCCAGCAGCCATTCCGACCAATGCCCATACCATTGAGGCAATCGTGAACATCTTGACGATGTCATAGTCGTAGAATGCGCCACTGGGCATGGTTGCGGATGATGTGCTCATCAAATACCCTCCCAGATCTGTCAAAAAAGAGTGACTTATAAATGTCACACGATGAAACCGGATCAAACCCGAAGGCGATTCCATGTTCTGGCTTTTCCTGGACGACCTTGAACGGCCTGCGCTTTGCGCTGTTTGAATTTAAGGAACAATCAGGCGACTGTTACATTCCTGAGTATAGGCGCATTACTATTTATTAATATTGCAATATATCTATGCCGGTATTTCATGGCTTGATGAGAATGATTTTCAACTCGATTGAAATAAAGTTGAAGAAAACGCACCCTTTTATGCGTTTTCCAAAATGAAGCGAGCAATATCGATCAGTTTGGCGCCCCGTTCCATGGCCCGTTGCTGCATCAGGCGATAGGCGTCTTCTTCACTCAGCTTTTGTTTCACCATCAGTTCGCCTTTGGCGCGTTCGATGGTCTTTCGCTCACTCAGGGCGTGACGCGCGCACTCGATCTCGTCATTCATGGCTTGCAGCCTAAGCGTCTGGGCATGGAGCAGGTCAAGAATCGAGCGGCTCAACTGGCTTCCGGGCGTATCCGCTGGCGAACTCCCCAATTCAACAGCCTGAACATTGAACAACCGAGCCGTTGGGAACTCCGACGGTTCGTCTAACAACTCAAGTCGCTTGAGCAGTGCACCGTGATCTTCAAGATCACTTTGTGCCAACTCGATTTTTTCGGCACAGAGTTTGACGAGTCGCTCGGATAACTCGTCCTCCATGGTCTTCATCATGTCCATGCGTTGTGAAGCCACATCGAACCATATTTCCGCCATCTCGCTACCGACGCGCGCATCAGGCTTCGTACGTTCGGCCATCCGGCGAAGTTGATCGATCTGAACCGTGATGTCGGACTGCTCACGTTCTGACCATGCATCCGTACACTCAGGTGCAGCAAATTCGGCAAATACATCGAGGCAGCGTCTTTGTCCTTCCTGTAAAAAATGCATCTTGTTCAGAAGTTGGGGGTCAAAATATCCCTCAACGAAGCCGACGACACCGGTGGCGCGTTCCTGCCCCGCCAACTCTTTTGACTGCATGAAATTAAACAGGGCGACGAGCGCGCTGGTGATTTGCGGATCAACCGCCGTATCAGCCGCTTCAAAAACAACTGCCAGCAACGCATTGATTAAATGAGTAAATGACTGCATGGAGTCGGAGGCGCTCAACAGCCGATCATGCACCTTGTGGCGTAATCGCGGCAAATCATCCAGCAGGTAGACCGCCAGGGCGACGCGGTTGAGCAGACGGATTCGATCGGCATGACAGCCTGAATCGAGCTTCATCTGATCGAAACACCCCCGCAGAGCGACTGCGGCAGACTCACTGCACTGGGAAAATTGCCTGAGTTCTCTTGCAAACTTCTGGCTGAAACCACCCAGATACAGATTGGTAAACCCCCGTTCTTTTTGCAGCGCGTGGATGGCGCGACTCACCGCGCTCACCAGTTCACTGGTGATGGCGAGATTTTGTAACGCTTGCAGCTCACCCTGCCGCGCGGCGAGCATGAAATCGAACGCGGATGTCATGCGTTCACCATCCGGCAAACCGAACGACACACATTGGAGATCAGGACAAACAAATCAAATACCGCCACTTGATCATCAATGTGCAACCTTCCTTTGCTTTTCATACAAAAATTTAAGTACTTCATGGCGATAATGGTTGTAGGTGGGGTTGTCTGCCAAGACTAATCGGTCTCGGGGTCGGGGTAAATCGATCGTCAGAATTTCGCCCACGGTCGCCGCCGGGCCGTTGGTCATCATCACGATGCGATCCGAGAGCAAAACCGCCTCGTCGACATCGTGCGTGATCATGATGACGGTGTTTTGCAAATCGGCCTGGATTTCCATCAGAGAATCCTGCAAGTGGGCGCGGGTGAGCGCATCCAGCGCACCGAACGGTTCATCCATCAACATCACCTTAGGCTGCATGGCCAGCGCCCGGGCGATGCCGACCCGCTGTTTCATGCCGCCGGAGATTTCGTCGGGCCGCTTGTGCATGGCGTGATCCATGTGGACAAGCTTCATGTTGTGCTCGATCCATTCGCGCATCTCTGATTTGGATTTCTTCCCCTTGAACACCTGTTTGACGGCCAGCTCGACATTTTCATAGGCCGTCAGCCAGGGCAGCAGCGAGTGGTTCTGGAACACCACGGCGCGCTCAGGCCCCGGCTCGGTGACTTCGCGTCCTTCGAGTATGACGCCACCGTGTGTGGCTTGATACAGGCCCGCCACGATATTGAGTACCGTGGATTTGCCGCAACCTGAGTGGCCGATCAAGGACACAAACTCACCCTTGGCTATTTTGAGATCCACCCCGTCGAGCGCGACAAAAGGGCCCGTGGGTGTGGGAAACTCAATCGAAACCTGACTGATTTCTAGGTATGCCGTTTGATTCATCACAAAACCCTTTTTTAAACAAAGATCAATCAGCGTAAAACCGACTTCTTGTCCCAGGAAATCCAGCGTTGCAGCAGCAACATGGTGCGATCGAGCATGAAACCGATCAGGCCGATCACAATCACCGCCACCATGATCCGGCTCAGCGAATCGGAAGAACCGTTCTGGAACTCGTCCCAGACGAACTTGCCCAGCCCTGGGTTCTGCGCCAGCATTTCCGCGGCAATCAACACCATCCACGCGATGCTCAAAGACAGGCGCAGGCCGGTGAACATCATCGGTAACGCAGAAGGCACCACGATCTTGCGTACATGCGTCCACCAGTTCAGCCGCAACACGCGCGACACATTCGTCAAGTCTTGCGAGATGGCCGCCACGCCCACGGCGGTGTTGATAATCGTGGGCCAGAGGCAACAGAGCAGCACCGTGATCATCGACACCAGATAGGATTTGGAGAACATCGGGTCGTTGCTGACGTATACCGCGCTGACCACAATCGTCACCAGCGGCAGCCAAGCCAATGGCGACACGGGTCTGAGAATCTGGATGATGGGATTCACCGCAGCATGCAGCCCGGCCGATAAGCCAATCGCAATGCCCAACGGTATCGCGATCAAAGAAGCCAGAATAAAACCCGAAAGCACGGTAACAAGACTGGTACCGATCTGGCTGACGAACGTCGGTTGCCCCGTGTACGGGTAAATCACCGCCTTGTAGTTCGGGTTTTGGGCCAGCAATTTGGCATTGCGCTCTTCTTGCATCTGGTAGAACTGGGCCTTTTTCTCCTGCGCTTGCTGATAATCCTGATAAAGGTTTTCAGATTGCACGGCCACCGCTTCCGGCCCCGGGAACGTGCCCAGCGACGTGTGAATGTGATCGGCCACCACGGCCCAGAGCACAAGAAACACGGCGATACCGACGACCGGCAAGCCAATCGCTTTGGCCATCTTGCGGAACAATGCGCCATCCAAAGCAAATTTACCTGTGCTCATGCAGCACCTACCTTGGGCATCTCATTCCCCTTGAAGCCAATTTTGAATTGAGCCAGATAATCATTCGGCTTGTGTGCGTCATACGTGATCTTGTCGATGAAGGTATCGGTAACAGGTTTGAAGCCGGTTTCCGTGGCAAAATCCGGGAACTGCGACGGCTTGAATTTGCCTTCGGCGATCAACGCCAGCGCGGCCTTTTGATAAATATTCGGCTTGTACACTGATTTGGCCGTATCGAAGTACCACTGATCTGGCTTTTCTTCACCAATCTGCCCCCAACGCCGCATCTGGGTTAAAAACCAAATCGCGTCGGAATAGTAGGGATAGGTCGCGTTGTCACGGAAAAACACATTGAAATCCGGTACGGGACGCACATCGCCCTTATCGAATTCGAAGGTGCCGGTCATGGATTTGGCAATCACGGCCTCATCCGCACCGACATATTGTGATTTGGCGAGAATTTTCACCGCTTCTTTACGGTTCGCGTTGTTATTTTCATCCAGCCAATGCCCGGCGCGAATCAGCGCCTTGACCAGACGAATGGTGGTGTTCGGATATTTTTTGGTGAATTCGTCCGTCAAGCCAAACACTTTTTCCGGATTGTTCTTCCAGATTTCAAGATCGGTGACGATCGGCACGCCGATACCCTTCATGATGGCCTGTTCGTTCCACGGCTCGCCCACGCAGTAACCGTCAATCGTGCCGGCTTGCAGGGTAGATGGCATTTGCGGTGGCGGGGTTACTGAGAGCAATACCTGCGCATCGATCTGCCCATTGGTATCGCCATGCGCCGGATCGTAAAAACCCGGATTCAAGCCGCCTGCCGCCAACCAGTAACGCAGGTAGTAATTGTGCGTGGATACGGGGAACACCATACCCATTTTGAAGGGCTTGCCTTGCTTTTTATAATCTTCAACGATGGGCTTGAGGTACGACGCGCTGATCGGATGAACCGGCTTGCCATCGGCCATCTTGGGTAAATTCGGCAGCATCTGCTGCCAGACGGAATTGGAAACCGTGATGGCGTTGCCATTCAAATCCATGGAAAACGGCGTGACCAGATGCGCCTTGGAGCCAAAGCCGATGGTCGCGGCCAGCGGTTGGCCTGCCAACATGTGCGCCCCGTCCAGTGAACCGCCGATCACGCCATCGAGCAATACCTTCCAGTTCGCCTGTGCCTGAAGTGAAACAAACAGGCCCTCATCCTGGAAAAACCCTTTTTCATAGGCAATAGCCAAAGGCGCCATGTCGGTCAATTTGATGAACCCGAGCGTCAACTGCGGTTTTTCTGCCGGCCCGACAGCATCCGCCGCCAGCGCCTCAGAGAACGCGCTGCGGCCGAGAACCGCGCCGACAGCCAAGGCCACGGCCGAAGCCATGAAGCGTCGTCGTCCTGTGTGCGTGCGGTCTGCTGTGGGGGAAATTTCGTGTGCGTCATTCAATTGATCTGATTTCATCGTATGGTCCTCATAAATGGTCACCGATGGGCAAAAAAAAACGCTCACAGAAATCCAATTCTGTGAGCGCCGTTGCCCTTGCGCCTCGGTGACTTCATCGCCACCGGGCTTGCTGTGATTTATAAGCAAAGGCCGTGCCATAATATATAAATCTTAAATATCAAATAGATAGTTTGGTTGATCTTCTTTCGCCCGATGATGATTGCACCATCGAAGCACAACTGAACGGCCGAGATGCCTTTTCATAAGGCAAATCAAGCAGTGCTTAATTCGCCTCGTGGGCACCCCGCGTCCGTGTTCCGGTTGCCCTCGCGTGAACCATCTTTCCCCTCGTTTGCTTTTTTTTGGTGCAAATAAAACCGGTAGCATCCACACAACTTATTGATAAATAAGGGACCAAGCAAGTGGCATAAGGATTGCTTTATTACTTCACAAAGTCATTAACGACAGAAAGTGTAATAAGACAAAGGCGTCTTTCCTGCCCCGAACGGTTCAAACCGTTTGCGGCGAGAAAGGCGCCTTTTTTATTTGGAGCAGAAAAAATGATTCGCCCCCGCCTGATTGTGATCGGAAACGGCATGGCCGGAATGCGTACCGTCGAAGAGTTGCTGAAACTCAAACCCGACCTGTACGACATCACGGTATTCGGTGACGAGCCCTACCCCAATTACAACCGCATCATGCTCTCGCCGGTACTTGCCAAGGAGCAGACCATCCCGGACATTATTCTCAACGATGAGAACTGGTACGCCGAACATGGCATTACCTTATACAAAGGTATCCGCGTTGACCGGATCGAGCGCACGAAGCGCGAGGTCATCACTCAGGATGGACAGGCATTTCCCTATGATCGCGTATTGATAGCCACCGGCTCGCGTGCATTTATCCCGCCCTTACCCGGTGCTGATCTGCCGGGCGTGGTGGGTTTCCGTAGCATTGCCGATGTAGACGCCATGCTGGCTGTGTGCCGCGAAGGTGGTCATGCGGTGGTGATTGGCGGCGGCCTGCTCGGCCTGGAAGCCGCCGCGGGGCTGGTTTCCCACGGCATGAATGTCACCGTGCTTCATCGCAACGGCAATGTGATGGATCGCCAGCTCGACGGCATGGCGGGTCGTATTCTGGAAAAAACACTGGAAGATCGCGGAATCAGCATTCGCTTGAATGCGCATACCGCCTCGCTGCACGGCACGGATCGGGTCGAAGCCGTCCGGCTCAAAGATGGTACCGAACTGCCCGCTGATCTCGTGGTGATGGCTGCGGGGATTCGCCCGAATATCGATGTGGCGCTCAACAGCCG
>NZ_JAQTTX010000078.1 GCF_028710545.1 Halothiobacillus sp.
GCCTGGTTGAAAGACACCCTCGAAAAACTACCCACCTGGCCCAACAGCCGCATCGATGAACTGTTGCCCTTCAGGCAGAAAGCATAAACGACCCATGTTTTACAGGTGGAGCGGTTGGACGCTTACTCTTTGAGCGAGTAAAGCGCCCCGGCTTGGGTTAACTCCTTGGAACGGGCACGGGGCAGTCCGGGCGCTTGCATGGCTCGCCTGTGGTCGTTTAATGAATGCTTGCCCCAATCATCCCGGCGGGCTTCTATATAGCGCGGCCATGCTTGCCCGAGAGTGACGGCTTGGCGCTCCTTTTCGCGCTGTTTAGCTGCCTTGGCTTCCTGCTTGGCGGCGTGGGCTTCTGCTTTGTCCTCGCGGTCTTGGCGTGGGTCTGTGCCATTGTCGACCATGATCTTTAGGCGTCGGGCTTCCTTTCGGGCTGCGTCTATATCCCAAGCGTCCGGGCTGCCGATCATCACGCGGGCGGCTTTGCCATCAAAGCGATATTGAAACAGATACGCGCGCGCTCCACTGGCACGCAAACGCAAACCAAGTCCGGGGGCGGTGGCGTCCCATAATGTGATCTCGGATTTATCCGGCGGGCAGTGCGCATCCCTCACACGGGCGGCGGTGAAATTTAAGCGGGTTGCGGTGTCCGTCATATTCGTGTCTCCGAGTGTGCTACCCGCTACCCCAGCAAATCGGGGTAGCGATGGGGTAGCGCTTGGAGCTAATTTACACTAATGCGGACAAATAGCAAAATACGATAAATTTATGATTTTTATTAAAACATGGCATTTTCACTAACGTTGCAAAATGCAATAAAATGGAGTTTTGTGAGGATTGAAAATCCTCGTTTCGGGGGTTCGATTCCCTCTCTGGCCACCATAAAAAACAAAAACTTAGCCCGCCTCGTGCGGGTTTTTTGTTGTCTTCAGGGCACCGATGGGTCACCAAGCCTCACGAAACCATCGCGCCCAGCGAAACCCAGTACCCAATCCCTCCTTGCAGCCCGTAGGACTTTAGCAGGGTGTTGAAAAACACCCCGAATCACCCCGTGCTTGAGACGATAAAAACGTGCCTTGCTCTACGGTTTGTAGGGCGTCAACTTCGGCTGCTTGGACTTGGGTTGTTTCAAAGACTGCACGATGGTCTCAAGTGTCGAGATGTTGTTTTTTGGAAATCCCATAAAGCGAATGAGTTCGCCATTGGCGGTTTGGAAGACGAGCATGGGCGTGCCGCCGCCAAGATCCTTCCACAGCGCGCGGGATTCTGCGATGTGGCGCGATTCTGCACGGGTTGGTTGTACCGGGGTGATGCCGCCCGATTCTTTTGTGACGTTGTATCCTGCGCCAAAGTTGCGCTCCAGTGCGGCTCGATCCCCTTGGCGCAAAATGGCCGCCGCCTTGCCGAGGCTGTCGGTCGAGTAATAGGCCACGGGAATCCATACGGCAGGTACGTCGCCGAAGGGTTTGCCCGAAACCCGACTTTGCCATAATTGCGCACAGGGTGGGCAGTTCGGATCAAAGAACACGTACAAGGCCGGTGCCTTATTCCCCGCTTGGGTGGCTACGCCACTTAGGGCCTTTACCTGATGCCATTCAGTTGCGCTGATCGCCCCGGGATTTAGTCTGGCGCACCTTGGCGCACCGTTGGCACCCAGTTCCGCCATGCCATTAGCGCAGGGCTTGCCTTCGGCTTCCCGCTGCTTCAAGAAGGCATCGAGTTTTGCCTGGTTAGCATCTTTTTTGGTCTGCGGCTCTGACGAACCGGATGGGGGCGGCTCTTCCGGCGCGGCAGGATCTTCCGGGACCACGCCGCGTTCAGCAAGCAGTTGCAGCAATTCGGAAGATGCCTGGTAATCATCAGGATATTTCTTGTACCGTTCTTCGGGGGTTAAAAGGCTGTAGTGGTACCACCAGAAATCTGCATATCGTTGCAAACGCACCTTGTTGTCCGGGCTGTGCCGAATAAGGTATATCGCTATTTCGGGCTTCTTAACCACATCCAGCGGGGTCAATCCGCAGACGGGACACCCCGGAATGGGGCCTTCGATGTAGTAGACATTCGCTCCACGGGTCACGAGCAGTTTCACATTTTCAAAGCGATCCATTTGTGCTGCATTGAACAAAGGCGACTCATAGGCGACCCGATTGTTGATGTGGTCAAAAACCTTCATAACCTTGGGATTGCCACCATGATCCAGCAGCAAAGGAAGAATTTTAGGATCGCTGCCCCCTGCGGCGAGGTACACCGCCGTCTCGCCGCCCGCCATCGGTAGATTGGGATTGGCCCCTTGCTCGAGCAAGGCACTAATCCCCGCATAGTTATGGCAACTCATGGCCCAAATCAATGGGGTAATCCCCTGCGTGCCTTGGCCATTGACATCCGCACCGGCTTGCACCAATGGTTTAACCCTGGTAGCCGCGCCGTCGCAGGCCGCGTTTGCCAGCTCGGCCACCTTGGAATCAGAAAATACCGATGCCGCACTACGCCCGTTCAGACGAAAGGGCTCACCGGTCTGATCACTGGCCTGAGCTGTATTTTTCATCATGCTTGCCGACCAGACTGTGTTCGTGATACTTGTGCCTGAGGATGCGCCACCACAGGCCGTGATTGTTAGCGCAAGGGTAGCGGCACCAAGCACCGACAGGCGTTTACCCAGAGTAGACAGAAATTTGAAGTGCATACATCACCGTTGTTTAGGTAAAGAATCAGGGCTACGCCCAAGCGCTTGGATGGCCGTTTGGATGGAGGTAGCATCCATGAGGCCCGTGAAGCGGTAATACTTTTTGCCCGGTTCGAGCTCAAAACCCAGCGTGGGGGTAGCAATCTGACCGAGAATTCGTTCGGCTTCTCGGGTGTTCGACTGCACTGCTCGCAGTGCCCACGAGGGGATGTGCGATGGTATCGGATAACCGCCTTTGTGACTCTTTTGATCGTACGCCCGCTCATTTTGCAGCAGTGCTTGTGCAGGATGAGCAGCCGCCAACAGGGCGGCTGCTCGGCTCAGGCTGTCTTTGTCGAAATAGGCAATCGGAATCCAATGAATACGCACCGAGTCGAGGTAAGGTATTAATTGTTCCCATTGCTGGGCACAAACTGGGCAGTTGGGGTCAAAATAAACCAGCATGTGCTTGGGGCTGTTCGCAGGCCCTGTATCGATTCCCGGCAGTTTCATCGACCGTTCCCAGAAACGTTGCATCGCGGCCCAGTTCACGTGCTCGTCGGGGCTTGGCCAAACCTGGGTTTTTTGCTCGGCGGCTGTGGGGGCATCGAGTTCGGCCGACGGAATATTCGTTTCAGCACCTTCTGGTAATCCGGACAAAACATCCAAGAACGGATTCAGTGGCTGGGCGATACTGGTTTTTGGCCCGACAATTGTCAGTCGGGGATTTAATGTGCAGGTGTCAAGGACTTTGTGATAAGTGTCAACCGTTGAATAGGGTCCTGACATTGCATTTGGCACTACGGTAGAAATTTCGTAGATCTCTCCGTCGTGAAGTTGTCCTTTAATATCTACAAGGAATTGATTTTTAACATCATGCCGTTCGCTTGTTTGACTACACGCTAATTTGGCTGAAAACGCATGTTGCTGCGCGGAGTATTTTAATATTTTGCATTCCCCTACCCACCTATAATCCCCCGTCGAACTTGAAGAGGCAACCTCCGCAGCAAGGCGAATCGGATCAGGAGCGCGATTGCCTTTTGGCACGCAGTAGATGTCTCCATTGCTCGTTTCCCATTTGCCGGCGGGGATGAAATCTTCTGCCGCTCCCAGCTTCGCCGCCGCGTAACAACTCGAAAATTCGGCCGAAGCGATAAGTAGATTTATCGTTAGAAAACTAATCCTCATATTCATTTACATAAATCTCCTTCAGATAATCCGCTATTCTCGAAATTTACTCGATTTTGTTGAAGATGATTGTTTTTACCTCTTCTGGTGTTTTCTTGGATGGCCCCTTTGAAATTTCCTGACTTCAAATCTGTTTTAATGCTGTAGTATTTTGAAAAACCGCCGTTATATATTAAATCAACCACCGCGTCGAATTCAGTTTGCGTTACATTCTTTCCGGACAACGCTTGTTTTGCCAATCTCTCCGCCCACGCAATATCCTGTTTTGCCCATGTTTCGATTTGTGTTTTGCTGACACTAGCGCCCGGGAAGGCTTTGGGGCTTTTCCACCAAGTGTCCTTGACACAGGCATCGGTCGCTTGCGGGGTCTTCTGTTTTCCCGGCGCTGCCAGATTGGCGGGGCACTGCCCATGCTGGACAAGATGGCCTATGCCTGCTGTGCAATTGCATTTACTGTCATTGTAGTACTGGGGCACTTCGCCCTCGAACTCTGGGAGCTTGATATTGAGATAATTTGAGGACACTGACATCTGAGCCACAGGTTGACAGGCGGCCGCGCCGATGCCAGCGTCTTGTTTTACAACACAATTATTTTGCGCTTCAAAGTCTGCAATGACTTGTGCCTGTGTTTTGCCGGAAGGTATCCACAGGCAGGCGTTCGGGCATGCTGGTTTCGATGCGCCGCCTGGACTCGATGTAGCCCCCGGACCGGATTGGCCGGGGGATTGATAGGGTGGTAGTGTCGAGCCCGGTGTATTCGGGGTATTCGGTGGGTTGGCAATGGGTTGTGATTGGTCGGACCCCGAGTTACACCCTACCAGCAACAGCATGATAAGAACCATAGCGATTTTATGTATTGCTTTGATTTTATCTATTGAAACGTTCCTTTTCATAACCTTAACATTCCTTTGCTGGTATTCATCAGATACAGATATGGTCGGGCGGTGGCGGCGTTGGTGACGGCGTTGGCGTTGGATTTGGTGTTGGTGCTGGATTAGGCGTCGGTGTTGGTGCTGGATTCCCGCCGCCCGACGTGCTGCTACCCGTGCCGGAAGGCAACAGATTGGGATCGCGAATCGGGGTCTGCATGAGTTCGGTGGCCTGCGCCTGAATATCGAGGCTATAGACGGGGTGCCCGGCGATAGCCGTTCGCGCCACGTCCAGGTGACCGATCAGGCGATCAATCACGGGGACGATCAACGGGTACTGATAGGTCACTTTGATTTTGAGCAGGTTGGCATCTTGCACGGTCATGTGGCTTTTTGTGCCAATGGCACTGCCTCGGAAAGGCAGGCTGTCGTTGGGAATGGCGGCTACGCCATCGTATTGGGTTTCTTGCCAGTCGGTGAATGCCGCTTTGGTCGGGCTGATGATGGTGATTGCGGCTGACTGCCCCAACTGGATGTCCGCCTTGGCTTTGGCGTACGCTGCAACTACGGCACCACCACCGGTCTGATGGGCATAAAGCGGCATCAGGCCGCGCGCGAGCCCGTCGATCATGGCGTTCTTTTGGGCAAAGTTCATTGCGCCACTGCGTGCGGCCATGAATGCGGCGTAATCCAGCGTAGTCTTTGCGCGGTACAGCAAAATGCCCTGGAAAATCCCCAGTAAAAACAGGCCGAATACGGGCAGGACAATCACGGCCTCTACCAGCCCCTGACCGCGCTGGCGATGAATTAAAGTGCGCAGGTTCATCATCAAGGCGCTCGAACAACGCCGGGTGGCGGTGTTTCGTTATCGGTGACAGGGGGCATCACCGCGGTCGCTTGGCGGGTAGCACCCATGCTCGGGTCGTTGCCTTCGGCTTCGCGAGCAAGATGTGCGTTAGCTCAAAATAGTCGGACTGCGCTTGCACCATCGCCCGAACCCAGTATCGGCCCAAGGCCCTGACATCCGGTGGTGAGGGCCGCCAAGGCGGCGATGAATGCGGTTTTACGGAGGATTGTCTCGGTCGTCATGGCGTTTGCTTCGGGATTGCTGGGGGAGTCGGGGCTGGTGTTGCTGCTGGAGTCGAGGCTGGTGTTGGTGCTGGCGACGGGGCGGGCATGCGCTGAGCCACGCCGAGGGATGGCAATGCGCCCAGTGGGGGTGGAACATATTGCGCGTTGTCTTCCTTGAGATTCTCCACCACCCTCGGCAGCAGTGGTTGCGGGATATAGCCGCCATATTGAACGGTGGAAAGTTTGTCGAAATTTTGTACCCGCCAACTCATCTGCACCCCTTCATTTGTCCAGATAAAGTACAGATGCAGTCTCAGTGCGGGCATATTGGGATGATCCTTGCGCATCGGCGAGGCTTCCACTTCTTTGACGACACTCTCAGGTATTTGGCTGCGGACAGGAACGCGCGCCCAGTAGGTCGGTGGATTGTCGAGAATACGACCGGTTTCCTCTTTTTTTGCCTCGCTCAAGGCGGCATAACCGCCTTTGCCACTCTTGGGCAGCCACGACCAGTATAGGTAGGCATAGTCCGGTAGTTGGCGGCTATCGCCCGCCAGGCCCAGTGTCTTACCATCGTCAAACGGGTCATTAAAGGGTCGACAACCACCTGCGCCGACGCCATCGCTAAAGCGTAAGGTTCTTGTCGCGGGGGCGGTGAATTCCCCCATATTCCAGATGTCGTGGCCATTGTCGGCGTGACAGGAAAAGGATGCCTCATAGCCCGGGCCGGAGTCTGCGTCAGCGCCCGAACCCAGTATCGGCCCCAGGCCCTGACATCCGCTGGTGAGGGCCGCCAAGGCGGCGATGAATGCGGTTTTACGGAGGATTGTCTCGGTCGTCATGGCGTTTGCTTCGGGATTGCTGGGGGAGTCGGGGCTGGTGTTGCTGCTGGAGTCGAGGCTGGTGTTGGTGCTGGCGACGGGGCGGGCATGCGCTGAGCCACGCCGAGGGATGGCAATGCGCCCAGTGGGGGTGGAACATATTGCGCGTTGTCTTCCTTGAGATTCTCCACCACCCTCGGCAGCAGTGGTTGCGGGATATAGCCGCCATATTGAACGGTGGAAAGTTTGTCGAAATTTTGTACCCGCCAACTCATCTGCACCCCTTCATTTGTCCAGATAAAGTACAGATGCAGTCTCAGTGCGGGCATATTGGGATGATCCTTGCGCATCGGCGAGGCTTCCACTTCTTTGACGACACTCTCAGGTATTTGGCTGCGGACAGGAACGCGCGCCCAGTAGGTCGGTGGCTTTCTCACAATACGAAGGTATTCCTTTTTTTGCGCCTCGGTCATGGTGCTATCGTTACCCTGAGGCACCCACGACCAGTAGAGGTAGGCATAGTCCGGTAGTTGGCGGCTATCGCCCGCCAGGCCGAGTGTCGCACCATCGTCAAACGGATCATTAAAGGGCTGGCAAGCCCCCCCCCTAGGCCACTATCAGAGTTCAAGATTCTTGTCGCGGGGGTAGTGAACTCTCCCATGATTTCAATATTGTGGCCATTATCGGCGTGACAGGAGAAAGATGCCTCATAGCCCGGGCCGGAGTCGGCACCACCCCATCCAGCCCCAAAGCCCTGACATCCGCTGGTGAGGGCCGCCAAGGCGGCGATGAATGCGGTTTTAGCCCGGATATTTCACCGAGGAGGTATCGGCACAGCCTTGAAACCCGCATAAAATCAGCGTGCGACGAAGATTTTGTGGGGAGCTGTACCGATGCCAAATTGTACTGCGGATGAACTGGATTTTG
>NZ_JAQTTX010000079.1 GCF_028710545.1 Halothiobacillus sp.
GTCGGGCCGGCAAAAAGGTAGGAACCGATGGGCTTGTCTGCCGTACGCAATCCGGAGCGCGCCATACGAATGGATGTCGTGATCTGTTCGATGGCGTCTTCCTGACCGAACACCACCATGTTGAGGTTGCGATCCAGGTGGCGCAGCACTTCACGATCGGATGTGGACACGCTGCGTTCCGGAATGCGGGCGATCTTGGCGACGACGCGCTCAATTTCAGTGGCCGTAATCAGATTGCTCTCCGGTGCCGGTTCTATCAGGCGATGTTGCGCTCCGGCCTCATCGATGACGTCAATAGCCTTGTCCGGCAAATGACGATCGGATATGTGACGATTGGAAAGTCGGACGGCGGCCTCCAGTGCATCATCGGTATACGAAACGCCATGGTGTTTTTCATAGCCGCTGCGCAGCCCCTGCAGAATGGCGATGGCTTCATGCTCGCTGGGTTCGGGGACATCCAGTTTCTGGAAGCGGCGGGTAAGGGCGGCATCCTTTTCGAAGATTGCCCGGTATTCCTGGTGGGTCGTGGAGCCGATGCAACGCAAGTCCCCGTTAGCAAGCGCGGGCTTGATCAGGTTGGATGCATCCATGGAGCCACCGGAGGCGGAACCGGCACCGATCAGGGTGTGAATCTCATCGATGAACAGAATGGCATTCGGCAATGATTTGATCCTTTTCAGGACAACCTTAAGCCGCTTTTCAAAATCACCGCGATATTTTGTGCCAGCGACCAGAGAACCGAGGTCGAGCGAATAGACCACCGCATCCTTGAGGGTTTCAGGCACTTCGCCTTCAACAATTTTGCGTGCGAGACCTTCGGCCAGAGCTGTTTTACCGACACCGGCCTCGCCGACCAGTAGTGGATTGTTTTTCCGTCGCCGACACAAGATCTGCTGTACCCGTTCGATTTCAGGGGCGCGTCCGATCAGCGGGTCGATCTTGCCGTCGCGGGCAAGCTGATTGAGATTGATGACGAAGTTTTCGAAGCTGTTCTCATCGGCGACTTCAGGCTTTTCGCGTTCTTTTTCGGCTGGTGCTTCATTGGCTGCCGGTTCATCTTGAGTCAGGCCATGCGAGATGAAATTGATCACATCCAGGCGCGTCACACCGGCCTTGTGCAGCAAATGCACCGTATGTGAATCCTGCTCGGCGAACAATGCCGCCAAGACATGCGCGCCGGATACTTCGTTCCGTTGAGCGGACTGTACCTGCATGACGGCACGTTGTAGTACGCGCTGAAAGCCGAGCGTGGGCTGTGTTTCACGGGCGTCATTTTCCGGGATGCGCGGTGTGGTGTGGCGAATGTGGTTTTCCAGGTCGACGGCCAGTTGCGAGATGTTGGCATTGCAGCCTTCCAGCACGGCGCGTGCGTCCGGGTCCTCGAGCAGGGCATGGGTGAGCGCTTCTAAGGTGACAAACTCGTATCTTTGACGCCGGGATCGGTCAAATACGCGGCTGATGGTGGTTTCCAAGGCTTTGCTTAACACGGAGAACTCCTATCTGATCCCATGGGTTACTGGGGTGCCGGTTCCATCACGCACAAGAGCGGATGTTCATTCTGGCGCGCGACCTGATTGACCTGCGCTACACGGGTTTCGGCGATTTCCCGCGTAAACAGGCCGCAGACGCCTCGACCTTTATGATGAACCTCTAACATAACGCGTTCAGCCTGTTCGGTCGACAGGTAAAACAATTCAACCAGAATGCGGACGACGAAATCCATCGGCGTGAAGTCGTCGTTGAGTAGAATCACCTGATACATCGGTGGCTCGGCGACAATAGCCTCCGGTATGGACTCTGTTTCAGTGGGGGTAATTTGATCGACCATGTCTGTCATTCTATGTGTGCTGAGCCAAATCCCAAGATCGCGGCCTAAGGCAATAGTTTAGGGCCTAAATTCGCCGCCCAGAGGCTCGTCAGCGACTGGCTGATCTGTGTACTGGTTTTGCCCAGAAGTTCTTCGAATGGGCTCTTGCTTGGCGTAAGGTTGACTTCGTTTTTGAGGTGCAATTCATCTCGAACCACGCTGCGTACCGTGCCCAGGCCGTCGATCAGTCCGTTCTTCTGTGCCTGCGCGCCGGTGTAGATCAGACCGGAGAACAGGTCGGGGTCGTTGGCGAGACGTTTGCCCCGGCCTTTTTTGACGGCATCGATGAACTGTTGATGTACCTGATCGAGCAGGTTCTGCATGTATTGCACCTGAGCGGGATTCTCAGGAGAGAATGGATCGAGCATGGCCTTGTTTGCACCCGCAGTCAAAAGACGGCTTTCAATACCCAGTTTGTGCATGGCTTCCACGAATCCGAAGCTGTCCATCCGCACACCGATCGAACCGACGAGTGATGCCTGATTTGCATATATTTTGTCGGCTGCGGCCGCAATGTAATAACCGCCGGAAGCGCATACATCCTCGACGACGGCGTACACCGGTTTGGCAGGGTATTGATTGCGCAGTCGCATGATCGCATCAAAGATTTCGCCGGACTGGACGGGGCTGCCGCCCGGCGTGTTCATGCGCAGAACGATGCCCTTGATCTGTTTGTTCTTGAATGCCTTTTCCAGTACGGGGATGATTTCCTCCGCGGAGGCTTCCTGCCCTGCGGCAATCACACCGCTGATATCGATGATGCCTGCCGATGGCTCCTTGATGACAAGACCCTTGCCATCGTCCAGATCGCCGCTGAAAGAAATCCAGGCAATGATCCAGATCACCAACGCGAAGCTGATCAGCCGGAAAAACACCCGCCAACGGCGCGCGCTGCGTTGTTCCTTCAGGCCTTGGCGGGCAAGATCGAGTAATGCCTCCCGCGCCCAGGCATCATCACCCGCCGCAGTTTTTTCCGATGCGTTCGCGTGTTGTGCGGATGCTGCGCCGAGATTGGGTTCGATGCGCAGATCATCATGTGGCGGCTGGGCGGTGCTCATTCGTTCATACTCACTTTATTCTGGCTCACTTTTTGAGCGGTGGCGGACTGGTACAGCGGCAACAGGCTGGGCAGATCATGAATGACGGCGGCCGGTTTGGCGGCGTGAAGGCGATCAATTTCGTGTGCGCCATGGGTGATGGCGATGGGGACGCAGCCCGCATTGTGTGCCATCAGTAAATCAAAGTCAGTATCGCCGATCATCCAGGCCTGCGCCGGTTCCAGCCCGAATTCGTCCAGCAGTTCCATCAGCATCAAGGGTGATGGTTTGGAAGCGGTTTGCTCGGCTGTTCGTGTACCAAGAAAGTAGTGACCCAGACCGGTTTCTTCAAGTGCTTCGTGCAGGCCCCTGTTCGATTTTCCGGTGGCAATGGCCAACCAGCAGCCCGCTTCACGCAGATCATTCAGCAGGGTTGCCGCCCCGGCATAGGTTTCGAGGGTATCGGTTCGGCTGAAATAGAACTGCTGGTAGGTTTTTCCCAGCGCCTGCGCCTGCTCAAGCGAAAGGTCCGGATAGAGCGCCTGGCACGCCTCGACCAGACCGAGGCCGATGATGCTTTGTATCGTCTCGGGCGCCAGCGGCGGCAGATTACTGTGCGCGATGGCCATCTCGAAGCTGTGCACAATGTGGCCGGTGGACTGAACCAGTGTGCCGTCCCAGTCAAAAATGATCAGTTGGGGTGGAGGTAGGGTGTGCTTCATGTCGGGTCGTGTTCCGGCAGCGTTAGGTTGAGTTGTTGTGCCAGCGAACGCCATTTATTCGGGATCGGGGCTGTCAACTGCAGTGGTTGTTCTGTTTGCGGATGCGTCAGCATCAGGCGATAGGCGTGCAGCAGCAGAGGCGGGCGGCGTCGGGCCGAGGCGCCAGTGGATGGAAAGAGTCGTTTGTCCCATTCGCGCTGACCATATTTTTCATCGCCGATGATCGGGTGGTTCTCGTGCGCGGTGTGTACGCGAATCTGGTGTGTGCGTCCGGTTTCAAGTTGTGCCCGCAGCAGGGTGGCATTCTTGTTGGCGGCCAGCACGGCGAAATGGGTCACGGCTTCCTTGCCCTGCGGGCTGACCTGCACCCGATGCGATTCACCTTCGCCCTGCCACTTTTCCAACGGTGCATCGACGCGTTTGAGTTTGTCCGGCCAATGACCATGCACGATGGCCAGATACTGCTTTTCGGCATGGCCTTCCGGCCGGAACTGGGTTTGCAGCGAATGCAGGGCGGCGCGGGTCTTGGCCAGAATCAACAAGCCGCTGGTATCGCGGTCAATGCGATGGGCCAGTTCGAGTTTTTCACCCAGTCCCGTGTGTTGGCGCATGAGTTCGATCAGGCCAAAAGGGATGTTCGAACCGCCATGGACGGCAAGGCCGGCGGGTTTGTTGACGGCCAGCAGGGCTTCGTCTTCGTACACGATCATATCCGCAGCGCGCGCGAGCCAGTTCGGTGAGATCACGCCCGCCGATTCCGGTGATGCGCTTTGCAGCTTGAGTGGTGGGATGCGGACCTCATCACCCGTCGCGAGCCGGGTGGTCGGCTTGGCGCGTTGGCTGTTCACACGGACTTCTCCGGTACGCAGAATGCGGTAAATCAGGGAACGCGGAACCTCGCCATGCGTCGCGCCCAATTCGCGCAGCAGGAAATTGTCGATGCGTTGGCCGGCATAATGCGCATCGACGGTGACGCGACGCACGGATTGTTTCTTTTCGATGGGCGGACCGGCAGGTGCCATGGGGAGTGTTTTCATCGGCACATTATGGCGTATTTCGATCGCATTTATTATGCGCATCTCGTGATGGGTGTTGTGTTACACTCCTCGGGCTTTGAGTGGCTCGGGCCGCTTCCGTCCAATTTTGATGGTGTGGAAATTTTCCATCGAAATGGCGTGTAGGTTCGGCTCGAGCAATCAAGCGCGCCACTTCAGATTTTCTGCTTACCCTAAACCAATGGGGGCAGGTGACTGAAGCGGGCAGACCGCCAGATCGGTGGTTCGTTCACGAAGCCCTTGATAATCTGTTGTTTTGAAACGGCTTCAAACAGTTTCCGTATTAATTACGATCATCCTGAAGGATTTATGCGCCTGTTCTGGCTGGTGACACTGGTTTTGCTCCATGAGGTTGTGCCGCGTTTTCGCAGTGCAACGGCTTGCTCGGGCCACGATTGGATGGCGGCTTCGGTTTCAAACCGCCGCCATCGTTCGTCGCGCCCGGCTAATCTCATGCCAATCGACCTGCAGCCACAATCGCATCAATCTCTCCTCCCAATGTTAACGCTCCCGCTCAAGGCCGATTGGTCGCAGCCCGCATGGCTGCGCGGGTGGCGTTTTATTCGAGAATCAATCCATGAAAAGAATGCTAATCAATGCCACCCAGGCCGAAGAGATTCGGGTGGCGCTCGTCGATGGACAGACGCTCTATGACATTGACATAGAAACACCTGGCCACGAACAGAAAAAATCCAATATTTACAAAGCGTTAATCACGCGAATCGAGCCGAGTCTCGAAGCGGTTTTCGTTAATTACGGCGCAGACCGCCACGGCTTTCTGCCCTTCAAGGAAATCGCTCGCAGCTATTTTGATTCGGAGGCCGTTGATGACAAGGGGCGCCCGGTCATCAAATCGGCGTTGAAAGAAGGCCAGGAAATCATCGTTCAGGTCGAAAAGGAAGAGCGCGGCAACAAAGGGGCTGCCCTCACCACGTTCGTCAGCCTGGCGGGCCGTTATCTGGTTCTGATGCCGAACAATCCGCGCGCCGGTGGCGTATCCCGTCGCATCGAAGGCGACGATCGCGCCGAGATCAAGGCGGCGCTGTCCGAGTTGACCGTGCCTGAAGGGATGGGGCTGATCGTGCGTACGGCAGGTGTCGGACGTGAACCCGCCGAGCTGCAATCGGATCTCGATTACCTGCAACAGGTATGGGTTGCCATTCTGAAAAAATCCGAGTCCCGCAAGGCACCGTTCCTGATTTATCAGGAAAGCGACCTGATCATTCGTGCATTGCGCGATTACATGCGTAACGACATCGGCGAAGTGTTGATCGACGAGCCCAACATGTACCAGCAGGCGCTGGATTTCGTGAATCTCGTTTCTCCGGATTCCGTGGACAAGATTCATCTGTATCAGGACCGTACGCCGCTGTTCACGCGTTACCAGATCGAATCCCAGATCGAATCGGCCTACGAGCGAACGGTCACCCTGCCTTCCGGCGGCGAGTTGGTGTTCGATGTAGCCGAAGCCCTGACTGCTGTCGATATCAACTCCGGGCGCAGCACCAAGGGTCAGGATATCGAAGACACGGCATTCAATACGAATCTTGAAGCGGCCGACGAGATCGCCCGTCAACTGCGCCTGCGGGACTTGGGGGGGCTCGTCGTCATCGACTTCATCGACATGGGGCAGCCCAAGCATCAACGTGAAGTTGAAAACCGCCTGCGTGATGCCCTCAAGATGGATCGTGCCCGGGTGCAACTGGGCCGCATTTCCCGGTTCGGCCTGCTCGAAATGTCACGCCAGCGGTTGTCCTCATCTCTTGAAGAATCGGCGCAACACGTCTGCCCGCGCTGCATGGGGCAGGGGCACATTCGCTCGGTTGAATCACTTTCCCTGTCGATCCTGCGTTTGGTGATTGATGAATCCATGAAGGATCAGACCGGGCGTGTCGTGGCCCAGGTGCCGGTCGATGTGGGCACTTATCTCCTCAATGAGAAGCGTGAGCAGTTGCGTGAGATCGAGCTAAACCACCAGGTCGAGCTCTTGATTATTCCCAACATCAACCTTGAGACACCGCACTTTAAAATCGAACGCGTACGTCGTCCGGATCTTGCCGAAGCACCGGCCAGTTCGCGTGCCCTGATTGAACCGCTTGCCGTTGCCTTGCCCGAACTGGAGCGTGCGCCGCGACGTCCCATTGCGCCGATCGAACCGATTCGTCCGGCAGCTCAACCCGCGCCACAGCCCAAGGCTGCCGCCAGCGCGCCTGTTGCGGCTAATGTTCCGGCGGCCACCACGAACGCGGCCAATACCAGTGCCTTGGGATTGCTCAAGCGTGTGATCGGTCAGATATTCGGTGGGGGCGAAAAGCAGGCCGAACCGGAAATGGCTGCCACTCAGGCTCCAGCCAAGAAAGCATCCGCCAGCCGTCCACCGCGCGCGAAGGACGACAATCGGGCGGCACCTAATCGTTCACCTCGCGCAGCAACACCGGCGAACGAGTCGGAAGCACGGACAGAGGACAAACGTCGTGATGAAAACAAGGTAGAGGGCACGAAGCCGGAAGGTTCGAGCAACCGTCGTCGCCGTTC
>NZ_JAQTTX010000080.1 GCF_028710545.1 Halothiobacillus sp.
TTGCCCATAATTGTTGACGGCGATGAAGCGCCGCTGCGTGCGCGGCTCGATGCCCTGCATCAGGCGATGCTGCCGGGTTTGCTGGCACAGATCGGTCTGCGTGATGAAGCCACGCGAACAGACAAGAATGCGCCGAAAGATACCCGCGACCAGCGCGGCAAGAAACAACGCACGCCGACGATCTACATCGGCGCGAACAATCGCCGCTTCCAGATTTTCCCCGGCTCACAACTGGCCAAGACCCAGCCCAAATGGCTCATGAGTGCGGAAATTGTCGAGACGACCCGCGTCTACGCGCGCATGAACGCCGCGATCAATCCGCGCTGGATCGAGGATATGGCCGCGCATCTGACCACGCGTGAGTACAGCGAACCGCGCTGGGATCAACGGGGCGGTCGCGTAGCCGCGTTCGAAACGGTCAAACTGTTCGGCTTGCCGATCGTGACCAAGCGACGGATTGACTTTGGTCGTATCGATCCGCTTGGCGCGCGCGCGATCTTCATTCGCGCGGCCTTGGTTGAAGGCGAATTCGACAGCGGTCTTAAGTTCTGGCGACACAATCAAGCCCTGATCGACGATATTCGGGAAATCGAGGCTCGTAATCGTCGCCCCGATTTGCTGATCGACGATCAAACGCTGTTCGATTTTTACGAAACCCACCTGCCTGCGGAGGTGTACGACGCCCACACGCTGGTGCGTTGGCTCAAAACCATCACGCCCCAACAGCCCGACGTGCTCTGCATGACGCGTGACGATCTGCTGGCCCGCGAGCCGGTCGAACTTGATCCTGCAGGCTTCCCCGATCGGTTGTCGATGGGCGCGTTCAGCCTGCCGCTGGCTTATCACTTCGCGCCCGGTAGCGAAGATGATGGCGTGACCCTGCGCCTGCCGCTGGCGGCACTCAAACAAATCGATGCCGATCGGGCCAGCCACCTCATCCCCGGCTTGCGCCGCGAAAAGATCGAAGCGCTGATTCGCAGCCTGCCTAAAGCCGACCGCCGTCATTTCGTGCCCGCGCCGGAATTTGCGGCGGCAGTCGATGAACGGGTGTCCGTCGATCGTGGCGGCCTGCTGGCGCAAGTGGCCGAACAACTGGCCCGCATGACGGGGCACAAAATCACCGCCGATGCCTTCGATGAGCGTCGTTTGGAACCGCATTTACGGATGCGATTTGCCCTGATCGATGCCAAGCAGACCGACCCGGCCAAGCAAATCATCGATGCCGACCGGGACCTTTCGGCCTTGCGCGCCCGTCACGCCGCCGCGGCCGAGCATGCCCTGGTTGAGCGAACCCGGCACCGTTTGGAACGGGATGACCTCATCGACTGGTCATTAGGCGAACTACCCGAAAGCCTGACCGTAGAAGAACTCGGCGCAGAACTCACCGCGTATCCCGCGTTGATCGATCGGGGCGAGTGCGCCGAAGTGCGCCTGTTCGATTCGCCGGAGCGTGCCGCGCTGGCGCACCGTTCCGGCGTTGTTCGATTGCTGCTCATCGCCCTGGGCGAGCAGATTCGGCACTTGAGTCAATACCTCAAGCAGGAACGCAGCCTCGATCCGGCTCGGCTGCAGTACAGCCAATGGTCGAACACGCGCCCCTTGCCTGCTTTTGGCCTGATCTTGCCCCAACGGCGCGACGCGGCGTTCGATCTTGAATTGATTGCCCGCAGCGTCGCCAAACTGGCCGTGGACGATTTGCCCTGCATTCGAGACGAGTCCACATTCCGTGCCCGCGTCGAATCACTGAAGCCGCGTCTGGATGATGCCGTGCGCCAGTTGGCGGCTCAGATACGCACGCTCTTCGCACAGCATCAAGCCCTGCGCGCCAAGCTCAAGGGCCGCCTGCCCCTGTCGCAAATCGAAGCCGCGCGGGAAATCGCCGAACAGTTCGACCTGTTGTTCTACCCCGGCATGATCTGGCACACGCCCCAAACCGTACTCGACAACCTGCCGCGCTACCTCATCGCCGCTGAAAAACGCCTCGAAAAAATCGACCGCCACCCCGAACGCGACCGCATGTTGCGCGTACAGTTCATGCCCGTCTGCGCCCGCGTCACAGACAAAATCACCGCAGCCGCACCCACCCCGGAAGCGTTCGCAGCACTCAATCAATTGCATGAACAGCTCGAAGAATGGCGCGTGGCCACCTTCGCGCAAGAACTGGCCCGCAAAGGCGCGCCGGGTGCCAAAGAAATCGAGCAAGCCATCAAGCAACTTTCGCATTAACGATGCGTCTGCGTAACTTTGCGCGGTCAATCATCAGAGTTTCATTCGGCGAAGATCGGGCAGTTACAGAGCTGGTTCCCAAAATCTGGTTGACAGATCAGGTGGTTACAGTAATGCTCAAAAAAATCACGAACCTGATCGAGCAATTTTGGCGAAGGGGTGTCTATACTCATCCATGAAGCCCGCCATTTCTTAATCTGGTCATTAAATCAAAGGGATAGGTAAATGCCAACAGTGTTATATACCCACCATCAACCGAAATATACACCTGCCAAGGTGTATATTGCTTGTTATGTTTCATGGAGCCACCGTTGAGGAAACTCTTAGCCGCAGTTCTTCTGGCAGTGCCAGCCGTCGCTTATGCCAACGTTGTCTGGCCTGCGCTCTATTTGGAAACGCGGCTTTTCTCTTGGTGGGCAATCTCAGTTGGCCTTGTCATCGAGTACTTGTTCGTACGCTGGCTGTTTGGTTTGGCTCCAAGTCGTGCGGCTGTTGCAGATCTATCGGCTAATGCCGCATCAGCGGTAGTTGGGGTAGTTCTAATTCCCATTGCTGGCATCGCTTGGGAACTGTTTCCGGCTTCCGTTTACAACTGGGCGTTGGGATGGGGAACATTCAACCCCATCACTTGGGCAGGGACGTTCTTACTTGCCTGCGTGCTCAATGCCGTATTAGAGGGGTTTGTGTACAAGAAGGCGTTTAAAGTCGACTTCAAAATCAAGAGTAGGAAATTTTGGTGGCTTGTTCTGGCAAATGCCTTCAGCGTAGGCGTCGCATTTGCAAGCTTATGGATCGTGCCATTACATCTATGAAACATAACCCTGCGGTCCACCGGACGCTGCGCGATAAGGCCGCGCAGCGCCGGTGACCTCCACGTTAGGCACTCCGTGATTCAGGGTGCTTTCTGTCGGCGGGGCGGCAGCCAATTCGGGCGACGAACTCACCCTTCAAATTCCGGCTCGCGCATCGTCGGGGTTTGGTGCATAGTTGCAAATAAAGGCGTGGCTTACAGGGAGGTTCCGTACATCATGCTTTTGCAGTCTTTCCTTTGCTCCGCGCCTAACATCACGCTCAACCCGACCGCCCACCCGCTGCGCGGGCGGGTTCCCTCCGCGCTGCGCGCTCCGGCGGCGGGTTAGCTTGAACGTTAGCCGTATGAACTCGGAATCGGTGCGCATTTATCTGGTCGCTGCGATGGGAGCCAATCGGGTTATTGGCAATGGTCCCGATATCCCGTGGAAGATCCCGGGTGAGCAGAAGATTTTTCGCAGGCTCACCGAGGGTAAAGTCGTTGTCATGGGGCGAAAGACTTTTGAGTCCATTGGCAAGCCTCTACCAAATCGCCACACCGTGGTGATCTCACGCCAAGCTCGCTACCGCGCCACTGGCTGTGCAGTTGTTTCAACGCTGTCGCACGCTATCGCTTTGGCAGCCGAACGCGGCAATGAACTCTACGTCGCGGGCGGAGCCGAGATATACGCACTGGCACTACCTCACGCCCACGGCGTCTTTCTATCTGAGGTACATCAAGCCTTCGAGGGTAACGCCTTCTTCCCAATGCTCAACGAAGCAGAGTTCGAGCTTGTCTCAACCGAAAGCGTTCAAGCCGTAATTCCGTACACCCACTCCGTTTATGTACGTCGAAACGGCTAACAAGTCCGTCAACGGGACGCCAAACTGCTGCGCTGTTTGGTTCCCTTCGCTGCGCTCCGGCGCCCATTACGTCCAACGTTATGCCTATTATCCCAAGCATACATGGCTGTTTTTATGTCATCTGGACATTTATAAATAATGACAGGGCCACACGCTCCACAGTCATTGCAAAACATCATGATGATTTCGTGGCCATGCGGATGAGTGTTAGAGCACGGGCCAATAGTAGATCCATTGCAGAACGGACAATTTTTCATGGCAAGAAAACCTTTTGAGTGGCCCGGCTATCCTGTCAACCCAATTCTAAAATGTCCCCTTTTTTCCAAAGCTGAAATGTCCCCTTCTGAGTTGGCCTAGCGCGGGGTGGGTGGTGTAGTGTGCGCAGCCTTGCCGATGGGAGAATGACGCCAGATGTGATCGGGAGCCGGTTTGAAAGAGGGCGTTGCCTGCTGCCTGACTTGGGCTGCATCCACCGTCTGGTGCAGACTTTTTTCATCGTCCAGCGGCACTGGCGGCTCGCCCTCCCGGAGGATCTGATAGGCCAGCCTCCGGCCCTGGTGCAGTAGGGTTACTGTGCCATCGAAGGCCGCACAGACGGTGATCCGGGCTCCCCGCAGGCGGTATCCCCGGCCTTGGCCGGTGAGCTGGTATTCGCGGCTGTGGAACTGGATGGTCAGGTTTTTCGAGAGGGTGCGGGTATGGTGCAGGCAGAGGATGAGGTTGAGCTCCTCCTGGCTGTGCAACACCTGTCGATGGGCGTCGGTCGGGTTTTGGGCGGGGACGGCGAAGCGGGCGTTGTAATCGGCAATAAATCCGGGCAGGAAGGCATTGGCCGCTTCGATGTCCGAGATACCGGTCAGGCGTAGTTCCTTGACCAAGCGGTCCTGGAGCGTCTGATTGGCGCGTTCAACCCGTCCCTTGGCCTGGGGCGTGTTGGCGTGGATGGGCTCGATGTCGAGGGTCTTGAGCGCGCGGGTGAACTGCGTCAGCTCGCCTTCGCGCTCCGGATGGTTGACGCGGAAGATGCTGTGCTTGTCCGAATAGAGGGCGACTGGTCGGCCATGCCGTTGCAGATAACCCGCCAGGGTCTCCATGTAGGCCTGGGTCGTTTCGGCGGGCACAAATCGCAGGGCCATCAGTGCGCCGGTGGCATCATCGATGAATACGATCAGTGTGCAGCGTGGACCGCGCCCCTCGAACCAGTCATGCGGTGAGCCGTCGATCTGAACCAACTCCCCCCGGCAGGGACGGCGCGGTCGGCGCTGATGAGTATGAGCCTCGCGGCGCCGCTTCGCTTGCCATAGCCCCTCATTGATCATCCACTGGCGTAGGGTCTCGACACTGACCGTGTAGCCATGCCGTTCGGTCAGCTTCTCGCAGGCGAGCGTGGGGCCGAAATCGGCATACGCGCTGCGGACGACCCCGAGGATCTCCTGCCGGACGGCATCGGCGATGGCGTTCCCCGGACGCTTCCCCCGATGGCGCGAAACCAGGCCTGCCGCGCCTTCAGCCCGATAACGGGCCACCAGGCGTTTGACCTGACGCACACTCAACCCCAACTGCAGGGCCGCATCCCCCTGGCGCAGCCGCTTGCCCACCACCTGCTGGATTACCCCCAGCCGGTCGACCTCTTGGTAACTCATCGTAATATACTCCTCTGCCATCACCCCTCCTAAAACCAAAAGGGGACATTTTAGAATTGGACAAAGGGGACATTACGGCTTTGGGCTAACAGTGGCCCGGCTATCCTTGCCCTGAATGCGGGTTTGAAAAACAATGGCTGGTGGGCAAGGCCAAGAATTCAGGCGGCCACAATGTCTGTGTGTTCTATTGTGGCCATTGCTCTCACAGAACAACACATTTTGTTGCTTGTCGGTCTGCGCTTGAAGCAGGTGTTGAACCGGACGAAATAAAAACAAATTGGAAACTTCCAAGTTGTGAGGTGTGCGGCAAAGAGGGCGCTGAGAATCATCATTGGGCGCCATATGCTTTATTCGGCGGTGAATCCGAAAGATGGCCACGATCATACCTATGTCAGGAGTGCCACGCTAAATGGCACAGAATAGTCACACCAAACATGAAATGCGCCGATTAGCAAAAGCAGGCATAACACTGCGCTTCACCCGACCAAAAACCGCGTCGCGGTTTTTGGTCGGGTGAGATTGTTCGTTAGGCACTTCGGTGATTCAGGGTGTTTTCTGTCAGTGATTTGGCAGCCAATTCTGGCTACGAACTCGCCCTTCAAATTCCGGCTCGCGCATCGTTGGGGTTTGGTGCATAGTTGCCAACAATGGCATGGCTTACAGGGAGGTTCCGTACATCATGCGTTGGCAGTCTTTCTTGAATTTCGCGCCTAACATCACGCTCAACCCGGCCGCCCACCCGCTGCGCAGGCTGGTTAGCTTTAACGTTAGGGCACCTCGAAAAACCGTCACGAGCGGCCCGAGTGCAAGGCGGACGGAGCGCAGCGACCGAGACATATCAAATAGATAGGCGAGGGAGCGAGCACCGCCCAACGCAGCAATCGGGGCGCGCAGTAGGTTTTTCGAGGTGCCCGTTAGGCTAAATAGTCCCCTTCAGTCAAAGGTGAAAACATGAACACAAAGCAACTTATTGATGAAGCAGTGTCGCTACCAGTGGAGGAACGAGCCTTGGTGGTGGATTCGCTGTTGCGGAGTTTGAATCAGCCAGAATCAGAGATAGACAAGAAATGGGCTCAGGAAGCAAAGCGCCGCCTTAATGAACTCAGGTCTGGTCAAGTGGAAGCAATCCCAGGAGAAGAAGTCTTTAGGAAGGTCTGGGATAGGTTCGAAAAATGAGTTTTTCCTTTCATCCAGAAGCTGAAAAAGAATTCAACAAGGCAATTAATTATTACGAAGACATTGAGCCAGGACTGGGCTATGACTTCGCTTTGGAGGTTAATTCAAGCATCAATCGGTCAGTCGATTTTCCAAAGGCATGGGCTATTCTAGAAGGCGATGTCAGGCGGTCTTTGGTAAGACGATTCCCGTTTGGAATTCTGTATTCAGAAGAAAAGGACGGAATATTCATTGTGGCGGTGATGCATCTTCACCGTGAGCCAGGATATTGGAAGCACAGAAGATAAAAAAGCCGAACAAGGCGCTCAACTCGGACCGTTTTCGTCGCTGCGCTCCTCAAACGACCGGTTAGCGCAGGCGTTATGTTTAAAAAAAACATCGAGAAATTCAACATGGCATTTAGCGAATTCGAATTAAAAAAACATGAAAAGTTGTTGAAGGCTTATATCGAAAAGCATAGGCCACCCGCGCATATCCGAAACGAACTCGATCTCGATTACAG
>NZ_JAQTTX010000081.1 GCF_028710545.1 Halothiobacillus sp.
ATGAGTTGAATCGTTTCCGCGCCGACTTGCAGGGCTTGCGCGCGCAGCGCAGCAATCTAAGCCTTATCGCACCGGTGGATGGGCTGGTGTCGGTGCGTGATGCCGCCCCCGGTACGACGGTCGTCGCCGGGCAGTCGGTCGTCGAAATGATCGACCCGGCGAGCCTTTGGATCGATACACGCTTCGATCAGATCAACGCCACGGGGCTGGCCGCCAACCTGCCGGCAGAGATCGTGCTGCGCTCGCGGCAGGGTGAAATTCTGCAAGGTCACTTGTTGCGCGTCGATCCTCTGGCCGATTCGGTGACCGAGGAAACCTTGGCCAAGATCGTGTTCACCAAGATGCCCGAACCGCTGCCTCCGGTGGGAGAACTGGCCGAGGTCACGGTGCAACTTCCTGAGCTTCCCGTCGCCCCGGTCATACCCAATGCCGCGATTCGTGAAGTGGACGGTCGTCGCGGCGTCTGGAAGGTCGAAGGGGGCAAGCCGGTGTTCACCCCGGTCGTGTTTGGGCGCCACGATTTGCAAGGGCATGTGCAGGTCAAACAAGGCCTGTCAGTGGGCGACCGCATCATCGTCTACAGCGAAAAGGCCCTGCACCAAGGCAGCAATCTTCATATCGTCGAACGTATCCCGGGTGTGTCGCCATGATCAGCCTGGCCGGGCGTGACATCCTGCACACTTGGGGAAAATTCGTCTTCACCGGTGTTGGTCTCGGGTTGCTGATCGGAGTAACGTTGGTCATGGCTGGGGTATATCGCGGCATGATCGATGACGGCAAGGCCCTGCTCGACAACAGCGGTGCCGATCTGTGGGTGGTGCAGAAGGACACCCTCGGTCCGTATGCCGAATCCTCCAGCGTGTACGACGATCTCTGGCGCGGCATCCGCACGATTCCGGGCGTTGCCGCCGCAGCCAATATCACCTACCTGACCATGCAGGTGGCCAAGGGTGATAAGGACGTGCGGGTGATGGTGGTGGGCATCATGGCGGGCGAACCTGGGCTTCCCGGCTGGCCGCCGTATCTTGTTGCCGGGCGCCAGATCACCCGCGGTCATTACGAGGCGGTGGCCGATATCGCCACCGGTTTCAAACTGGGGGATACGCTCACCATCCGGCGCAACCACTATACCGTGGTCGGTTTGACGCGCCGGATGGTATCGTCTGGCGGCGACCCGATGGTGTTCATTCCGCTCAAGGACGCGCAGGAGGCGCAATTTCTCAAGGACAACGACGCCATCCTGATGCAGCGCCGCCGCACCGAAGCCAACCCGGCCTTCAATCGCCCTGGTGTGCCGGGCCTGCTCGACGCGGTGATCGCCTCGCAGACCACCAACAACTACGTCAATGCCGTTTTGGTGCGCATCGCCCCCGGCTATACCCCGCAGGAAGTGGCCGAACCGATCCGTCGTTGGAAACGGCTGACGGTCTACGACCGCGCGCAGATGGAAGGTATTCTCATCGGCAAGCTGATCGCCACTGCAGCCAAGCAGATCGGTATGTTTCTGGTTATTCTGGCTGCTGTCAGCGTCGCCATTATTGCCTTCATCATCTACACACTGACCATGGACAAGATCCGCGAGATCGCAGTGCTCAAGCTCATCGGCACCCGTAACCGCACCATCGCCGCCATGATCATGCAACAGGCGCTGGCGCTGGGCCTGATCGGCTTCGCTGTTGGCAAGATCACCGCAACCTTCGCCGCACCGCTGTTTCCCAAGTATGTGCTGTTGATTTCACAGGATGCCATCGTCGGCTTCATTGCTGTCATGGTGATCAGCGCCCTTGCCAGCCTTGCCGCCATCCGCATGGCGCTCAAGGTCGACCCGGCCGAAGCGATCGGAGGCTGAGATGAGTGGGCACGGCATCCGTATCGAAGGCTTGAAAAAGCGCTATGGCAGCGGTGAAACTGCGGTGGACGCGCTCAAGGGCGTGGACATGCAGGTTGCACCGGGCGAGGTGGTGGGACTGATCGGGCCGTCCGGCTCGGGCAAGAGCACCCTGCTCAAATGCCTGGGCGCGGTGATCACGCCCACCGCCGGACGCATGACACTGGGAAATGATGTGATCTATGACGATGGCTGGAAGGTGCGCGATCTGCGCGCTCTGCGTCGCGACAAGATCGGTTTCGTGTTCCAGGCGCCGTATCTGATCCCGTTTCTCGATGTTACCGACAACGTCGCGCTGCTGCCGATGCTCGCAGGCGTGCCTAACGACGAGTCGCGTCGACGCGCGCTGGAGCTGCTCACCGCGCTGGATGTACAACATCGGGCCCGCGCCATGCCCGCGCAGCTTTCCGGCGGCGAGCAACAGCGCGTTGCCATCGCCCGGGGCCTGATCAACCGCCCCCCGGTGATCCTGGCCGACGAGCCAACCGCACCGCTCGATTCCGAGCGCGCCATGGCGGTAATCCGCATCCTCAATGAGATGGCGCAAAAGTACGAGACGGCGATTATCGTCGTCACCCATGACGAGAAAATCATTCCCACCTTCAAGCGCATCTACCACATCCGCGACGGCGTGACTTACGAAGAAGCGGGCGAAGGGAAAAGCATCACATGAGTCTTTGTTTTTAAGGAGTTTTTTATGATGTACGGTTTTAATGACCACTTGCTTGGAAAATTCACCGTGGCAGTTGCGGCCTGTTTGCTTCTCGCCAGCCCTGTGACACAAATTCGGGCAGATGAACCGGCGGGGAAAACGGAGTTGCACTTTCGCGGCATGATGCAAGAGCTGGATCGCAACATGCAGAAAATCACCGCTGCAATCTCAAGGGAAGACTGGGCTCTGGTCGCGCAGATCGCACCCAGGATCGCCCGACATCCGGAGCTTCCCCTGGCAGAGAAAATGCAAATCCTTGCCTATCTTGGGACGAATGCCAGTGAGTTTCACCATATCGATGCACAAACGCACGAAGCGGCGAGCGACCTGGAACAAGTTGCAGAATTCGGAGATGGTAAAGCCGTCATTCAGGCCTTTGCACGCGTGCAGGAAAATTGTTTGGCTTGTCATCAGAACTTCCGCAAACCTTTTGTCGAGCACTTCCATGGCGCGCACTAAGGCCAACAAAGCTAATCTCGCCATGAAAAGATGGCTTGCAACATCCTCGCTGCCTGCCGCGCTGATCGTCATTAGCCTAGCCGGTTGTACTGTTGGACCAGATTTCAGATCACCCGCACCGCCAGATGTGACGCGTTATACGGCGACACCGGTCAGCCAATCAACCACCTTGGCACCTACGCAGCTTGGAGAATCTCAACAGTTGATCACGGGGCTGCCGATCAAGGTGCAATGGTGGCAAAACCTGGATTCACCTGCACTCAACCAGTTGATTGAGCAGGCATTTAAAGCGAGCCCGACCTTGGCTGCCGCGACGGCGACCCTGCGCCAATATCAAGAACTCTATGCCGCTCAAGCCGGTTCGACGCAGTATCCACAAGTAGATGCCGGAGTCGGTGCGCAACGGCAACGATTCAACCCCGGGGCACTCGGGCAAACCGGCGATGCAAGAGAGTTCAATCTCTACAATGCCAGTGTGGGTGTACGCTACAACCTCGATCTTGCTGGCGGCAATCGACGCGCACTGGAGGCTCTGGCCGCACAGGTGGACTACCGCCGTTATGAACTGGATGCCGCACGCCTGAGTCTGGCGGGCAATATCGCCACGGCTGCCGTCACGCGGGCTAGGCTCGCCGCGCAGATCGAAGCGACGGCCGCCATGCTGCGCGCCCAGGAAGATCAGCTGCAGATCACGCGCGAGCGCGTCCGTCTCGGTCAGGCAGCCCCGGACGAGGTGCTGGCCTTGCAAACTCAGGTTGAGCAAACGCGCGCCGAATTGCCCGCGTTGCGCAAGCAAATGCAGCAGAGTGAGCATCTGCTTGCCGTACTCGCGGGCCGCGCGCCGGGCGCCGGAGGGATTCCGGCATTCACCTTGGCGGGCTTCCGCTTGCCCGCAGAGCTGCCACTGGTGGTGCCGTCCGAACTCGTGCGCCGCCGTCCAGATATTCAGGCTTCCGAGGCATTGCTGCACGCGGCTAATGCCGAATATGGTGTCGCCGTAGCCAAGCTCTATCCACAAATCAATCTGAGCGCCAGTCTCGGCAGCCAGGCCCTGACCACCGGCGCCCTGTTCGGCAGTGGCTCGGCGGTGTGGAGCCTGGTCGGACAACTGACCCAGCCCTTGTTCAATCTAGGTCTGCCCGCTGAAAAGCGCGCGGCACTCGCCGCCTTCGACGCGGCCGCCGCCAATTACCAGAGTGTGGTGCTGGAGGCCCTGCGCAACGTTGCTGATGCACTTCGTGCTGTGGAAAACGATGCTCAGGCACTAACGGCACTCGCTGCCGCCAATGAAGCCTCAGAGGGTTCTCTGCGCTCCAGCGAGCGGCAGTACCAACTGGGCGCGGCAAGCTATGAGCAGCTGCTCATAGCTCAGCAGCAAGCGCAGCAAACCCGTCTCGGCTTGGCCGCGGCCCAGGCGCAACGCCTCGCCGATAGTATCGCCCTGTATCAAGCGATGGGCACCTGATTCAAGGACGCGAGGCGGTTTCACCATGGGAAACCGGAACGCGTTGTTGGCGTAAGCCGGCGAAGCCAAGGATGGATTCGTGAGATTCCTGAGAGGGATGGCATTCATCATCCCCATGGTCAAGATCGAAAAATACCCTGAGTCAATCACCACAGGTGGTGCCCGATGACGTGTACGGACGGCATATTTTCAAAAAATAGGTCGGTTGCAGGTTTCTTTCAGGAAGAATTGGCTATTGGCCTGTGGTGAATGAGCAAGCAAATGAGCGGCACCACATCCCTATGGGCGTCTCAATCGGTTTTTGGCGGTAGCCCTCGCTATTTGTTCATGATTTTAATAGCTTGTTTGTGACTTTATTAAACTGTTCATGATTTTAATTGCCCAGAACATCAAGCCATCATTTGAACGAAGCTCTGGCGGTGGAATTGGTAAAGCCAGGTTTCGCTGATGACCTCGCCGTTCAGGGTCAAAACGCCGTTGAGTTCCACGGGCTCGTCGCTATCGACAAACAGGTCGAACTGAGTCAGCCAGCGGGGGGTACCTGCTACCCAGTCGATGTAGACGTTGTCCGTTTTCCCGGCCGAGCTGGTGATGGTGAACACGGCATCTTTGGGTTGATGCCCTTGGAACAGATGGCTATCCCATTCGATGACCAGCTTGACGGTGTTGGCCGGGCGGGAGCCGCCGAAGTTGCCGCCAGGGCCGGCACGCAATGCGACGGCGCGTGCCAGTTGATCGTGCGGGAAGAAGGGCTCATGTTCGGTCCAGTACAGGCGGTATTTGAATTGAAGAGCAGAGCCCGCCAGTGCCGGCCCCTTGATTTGCCAGAAGGCGACCATGTTGTCGAAGGTTTCGTCGTTGGTCGGGATTTCGATCAGGGTGATCGACCCCTTGCCCCAGTTGTCGTTGCCTTTGCTGTCGACGATGGGTTCCACCCAGACCGACGGGCGTTTCTCGTAACCAACACCATCGAGGTAATGCGAAGGGTCGCGGTCGCGTTGCAGCAAACCATAACCGCGCGGATGCTCGTCGACGAAGGCGGAGTAGGCCAGGCTGGGCGGATTGGTCAGGGGGCGGCAGAAGTGTTCGTTATCGCTGCGCCATCCGACCAGCGTATCGGAGTCGTGGACTTCTGGCCGCCATCCGCGCAAGTGGCTGTTGGGTGTTTCGCTGTACCAGAACATGGATGTCAACGGCGCGATGCCGAGTTGATCGATGGTTTTGCGGATAAACAGGTGTTTTTCGATCACCATTTCCGTATCGCCATCGAACCGCAGTTCAAAGCGATAGGCGCCCGTGATCGACGGGCCATCGAGCAGGGCGTACACCACGACCGGGTCGCCTTCGTTGGCTGCCGGTTCAAACCAGAATGCGCGAAAATCGGGGAATTCCTCGCCTTGTGGTAGGCCGGTATTGATGGCGATGCCACGCGCCGACATGCCGACCTGGCCTTGTCGCGATATGGCGCGGAAATAACTGGCCCCCTGGAAGGTGGCCCACGGCTCGCTTTTCGTCCAGTCGCCGATTCGGCGCGAGCGTTGCACCCAGAAACCGGAAATACCGGACTGCCCGGCCGGCACCTGACGCAATGGGCTGTCTTCCGGCATGGTGAAGTAGTCGGGGCGATATTCGATCATGCGTGCCTGGTCGCCCTCGACCACGTTCATGGCAACTGATTTGGGAAAGTATTCACCCAAGGGGCGGAACGTGATGGGATAAACCGACCCTGTCTTGCCCCACAAGGCATCTTGCGGGTTGAATTTGATCTTGCCCGATGCATCGTAATTGATGGTCTTGATCGCGTCGGCGGCCGGGGAGGGCGGAGCCTGATACGGATTCTTGGCCATTTCTTCGGCGCGAGCGATCAAGGATTTATAAGAGAATGGCTTGGCCGGTGCAAACTTAAGCCCGTCCTTGGGCGCGACCGCTGCCGGCGCGGGCGTTTTGGGTGTGGTCGGCTCATTTCCGGGCGTAGCCGTTGAGTCTTGTGCGGCTTGTGCCTCACCAAATCCCAATGCAACCAGTCCACTGATGTTCGCAAGCGTGAACAGAAAAGACCGTCGGGTATATTCCTGAGTGGTCAGGGTGGACGGTGCTTGTTCTGACGGCTGTTGTTCGGCTTGTTTTTTGGTCGGTTTGTTCATGTCTCACATTCTCGGTAAAGATCGGACGAAATTTAAGGAACCTCTGATTGAATCCCTCGTGCTACGCGAAGCTGGTGAAGCCCGCCGAGTTGCTGATCCAAAAGCCGCAAAACGAGGCAGAGGCCGCAGGTCGTAGTTTACGCTACGATGCCAAGGCCGATAACGAAGTGTTGCGGCTTTTGGGCAGCAACCCGCATGGGACGGGCTTTTGAGGGCGATTCGCTGTGTTGCGCCGCTCACGAATGGAATAACCATTAACGCGAAGCTGGCGCAAGCCCGTTTCGCGCCGCGCCTTGCGACTCATCCCTCAAAAGCCCGTCTCGGCCACGAAGGATTCAATCAGAGGTTCCTTAGGGCAGCTCGAATAACCCGAGATTTTCAATGAATTCAGCCACTGAATCATGCCTGTGGCCGAATCCAGCCCAAATTTCACAACAAACGACGACCTTTCCAAGCAGCATTGCCCGGTTTTTACGCCG
>NZ_JAQTTX010000032.1 GCF_028710545.1 Halothiobacillus sp.
TTCGGCGCATATCGAGCATCACATACGGCACGGGGCGCAAGCATCACGAGACTCAGTTACCCGTGTTCGTGGCACCGCCTTCTTCCTGCCAGTTGCCGATATCGGCGTCTGCGCCAGTGCCGCCCGGTTGCCCATCGGCACCGAGACTGTAGACATCAAACGTGCCGTGCTGGCCGGGGCTCAAATATTGATAGGGATTGTTCCACGGGTCGATCGGCAGGCGATCGAGGTAGCCGCCCTGCCGCCAGTTTTTGGCATTGGCCGGAGGTTTGACCAGTGCTTCGAGCCCCTGATCGGTGGTCGGGTAGGTCAGATTGTCGAGCTTGTAGAGCTGCAATGCCGATTCGATGGCGCGGATGTCCTGCTTGGCTTTGGCAATCCGGGCATCGTCCGGCCGATCCATGATTTTCGGCACGACGATAGTCGCCAGAATGGCCAGAATGACGACCACAACCATGACTTCGATCAAGGTAAAACCACGGGAAACCAAACCATTGGCATGTTCAAAACGCGCCGCGCGTGAAGAAAGACGTGAGGAAAGATACGACATCATTAATGCACCATTTGGTTGAGATCAAAAATCGGGATCAGGATCGCCAGCACGATCAGCAAAACGACCCCGCCCATGACGAGAATCAAAATCGGCTCGAACAGGCCGAGCAAGGCGTTGATCAGGGTATCGAGTTCGCGTTCCTGTTGCACGGCGGCCCGTTCGAGCATATCGCCCAACGCGCCGCTTTGCTCACCCGCCGCAATCAATTGCAGCATCATCGGCGGGAACAGACGGGAATGCTCCAGCGAACGGGCGATGGGCGCGCCTTCGCGCACGCGATCGGTGGCTTCGCCAATGGCGCGGCGCATCGGTTCGGAAGCGACGACCTCGCCACTGATGGTCAGCGCCTTGAGCATGGGCACACCGGCGGCACTCAGGATGCTCAGGGTGCGGGCAAACCGGGCGGCGTTGAACCCGCGAATCAAGCGACCGATCAGCGGAAGCTTGAGCTGCATCTGTGCCCAGCGGAAGGCAAATTTCGGTTGGCGCAGCGCCCAGTAAAACCAAATTGCAAAGGCCGCCATGCCCAATAAAATCCACGGCCATTGTTCCCGCAGGAAGGTACTCACGGCAATCAATCCGCGGGTCAGTGGCGGCAGCGTCTGCTTCATCTGCACGAACACCTGCACCACTTGCGGCACGACATACGTCACCAAGCCAATAACCACCGCCACCGCCATCAGCGTGAGCAGCGCGGGGTAGAACAGCGCCATCTGCACCTTTTGCGTGGTGGCCTGACGCCCTTCGGTGTAATCGGCCAAGCGTTCGAGCACCGCTTCGAGGTGGCCCGACTCCTCGCCCGCGGCCACGGTTGCGCGATACAGTTCCGAGAAGGCCCGAGGAAACGTCGCCAATCCCTGTGCCAGGCTGTGCCCTTCGACCACTTTGGAACGCACCGCCGTGACAATGCGGCGGATTCTTGCGTTTTCTGTTTGGCGGATAATGCCCGCCAGCGCCGCATCGATGGGCAGGCCGGCGGCGATGAGGGTGGAAATCTGGCGGGTGAACAAGGCCAGTTCCGTCGGATTCAAGGATTGAAAACGGCTCATCCAGCCTTGCAGGCCGCCGGCGGTGGATTGATCGGCCACCACCGCTTCGATGGTCAGTGGCGCCAAGCCCTGATCGCGCAACAGGCTGCGGGCGCCGCGCGCGCTATCGCTTTCGATCACGCCCTTGCGGGTTTTGCCTTGAGCATCGAGCGCGCTGTATTCAAAAGCGGCCATGCGTGATTACCCTTCCGCCGTCACGCGGAGTAATTCTTCGGTGGTCGTTACGCCCGCCATCACGAGGGCCGCGCCGTAGGCCAGAATGGAACTGCTGTGCTTGCGGACTTGCGCTTCGATGGCCGGTTCCGCCGCGCCATCGTGGATCAAACGCCGTGTGTCGGCATCGATGGTAATCAGTTCGTACACGCCGGTTCGACCGAGATACCCCTGACCGCGTTGCCGCGCTTCTTCACGCACGCGATACAGCGTCGGGGGCTGGCTGGCGTCCAAGCCGAGCAGCGCGCATTCACTTGCATCGGGGATGTAGGCTTCGCGATAACGTGCATCCAGCCGCCGCACGAGCCGCTGCGCCAGCACGCCGATCAGACTCGATGAGAGCAGAAACGGCTCGACGCCCATATCCCGCAAGCGCGTGATGGCGCCGACAGCCGAGTTGGTGTGCAGGGTCGAGAGCACCAGATGCCCGGTCAAACTGGCCTGCACCGCAATTTCGGCGGTTTCGACATCCCGGATCTCACCGACCATCACCACGTCCGGATCCTGACGCAAAATCGCCCGCAAACCGCGCGCGAAGGTCATCTCCACCTTGGGATTGACCTGCGTCTGGCCCACGCCGTCGAGGTAATACTCGATCGGGTCTTCCACGGTGAGAATGTTGCGCTCGCGGGTGTTGATCTCCGACAGCGCGGCGTAGAGCGTGGTGGTCTTGCCCGAGCCGGTCGGGCCAGTCACCAGCAAAATGCCGTGCGGCCGGTGGATGAGCTTGTTCAGCCGCGCTTGCAGTTCACGCGTTAACCCCAGGTTATCGAGCGTCAACCGCCCGGCTTCTTTATCCAGCAGGCGCAGCACCACGCGCTCGCCCTGCCCCGAAGGCAGGGTCGACACCCGCACATCGACCGGGCGACCGGCCAGGCGCAAGGAAATGCGACCATCCTGCGGCACACGTTTTTCCGCGATATCGAGATTCGCCATGACCTTGATCCGCGAGACGATGATACCGGCCACGGCACGCGGTGGTTCGAGCACCTCGCGCAACATGCCATCGACGCGAAAACGCACAACCATACGGCTTTCGAAGCTTTCCAAGTGAATGTCGGATGCACCCTCACGCACGGCTTCGGAAAGCAGCGCATTGATCAGACGGATAATCGGTGCTTCGTCATCGGCTTCGAGCAGGTCGATCGGCGCATTCAGTGTGTTCGCCAGCGCATCAAGCCCGCCGTCACCCAAGTCATCGACCATGGTTTGTGCGACGCTCGAACCGCCCTCATAGGCGCGCGCCAGGCGCCGTTCAAACTCATCGGTTTGAAGCCAGTCGAGCGTAAAGCCATCGGGCAGCTTGCGGCCCAGTTCTGCCAGCACCGATACCGGCAATGGCTTGCAATGTCGCACGATCCACACACCGTGATCGGCGGCTGGCGAAACATCACCAGCAGACTCGATCAGCACCCCGAAGCGCCGTGCATAGCCATACGAGAGGGCGGGTGTTTGCGCCATCTTCCGCTCCACGACGCGATCAACTCCGTCAGTCATCGCAGTTCACTCACGGGGCGGCCGCCGTTTGACCACTGCCCGTTTGGCTGCGGGCACGATCCTGCTCCATCAGGGTCTGGATATTCTGCGGCATCGGGATCGGCAGATTACGCTGGAAATCCTGTTCGGGCGACAATACGGACCAATCGCGTGGTTTGACGAGAGATCGCTTGTCGAACGTATCCTGTTGACTCTGGCGAATGCGGTCGTACTGTTCACGGCTGAATTCGGACAACTTGCCGCCATCACCAACAATCAAAGGCCGAATGAAGATCATCAGATTGCGCTTGTTGGTACTGGCCGAACGGTAGCGGAACAAATTACCCAGAATGGGAATGTCGCCCAACCCCGGAACACTTTGTTGGTTCGAGTTCGTGCTGTCATCTATCAGACCGCCCAAAACGACCACATCACCGTCATCGACCTGCACGGTGGTGGTCACATTGCGTTTATTGGTGATCAAACCCGCCGAGCTTTGCGCCGCACTGTCGAGGCTGGAGACCTCCTGCTCGATCTTCAAACGCACGGTGCCATCCGGGCTGATGGTGGGCGTGACCTTGAGCTTGACGCCGATATCTTCGCGCGTGATGGTCTGGAACGGATTGGTGGGCGAGGTTGCCGAGCCGGTCTGGGCATACGAGCCGGTGACGATTGGAATATTCTGGCCGACCACGATACTGGCTTCCTGGTTATCCAATGTGAGCAGACTCGGCGTGGAGAGAATGTTGTTACCCGAGTTGCCTGCCAAAGCCGAAACAAGTAAAGCGAAATCAGCACCGCCCTGACCGAATCGCCCCACGCCAACATTGCCGCCATCGCCCAACGCCCCGGCCAAACCCAAACCAATGGCGCTACCTACACTGCCTGTGCCCGCCTGCGCGGCGGAGCTGGCGACGCTGGACAACAACCCATTGAAGGTCGAAATGCCGATCGGCACCGTACCGCTGCCGCCACCGACCAGAAACTGGGTACCCAACTTTTTGGTTACGCCGTTCGATACCTCGGCAATAATCGCTTCTACCAATACCTGCTTGCGCCGGATATCGAGCTGATCGATCACCGACTCGACCGTCTGCATCCGGCTGGGTGACGCCGTCACGACCAGGGCGTTGAGGGATTTGTCGGCGGCGATCTCGAGCCGGTTATTGTCCGGATTGGTGGTCGCCTCTTTCGTGGCCGTCGCCCCGGTGGATGCGGCTCCGTTGGTGCTCATGAACCCTTTGAGTACACCGACGAGGTCTTCGGCATTGGCGTATTTGAGTCGGAACACGCGCGTATTGCCATAATTCGTCTGCGGCATGTCCAGATTCAGGATGATGGCGCGCATTTTGGCGCGGGATACGGCATCACCACTCAGCAGAACGCTGTTGGTGCGGTCATCGGCGGCGAATACCGGCACACGGGAAAAGTTGTTGCCGCCCGCTGCTGGAGCCGCGCCCGGTGTGGTTGCTCCACTGCCGCTGGCGCCAAACAATGCCTTGAGTGTGGACACGACCGAGTCAGCCGATGCCCGCTTCAACCGAATGATTTCCACATCCCCCACGGCGGGTTGATCCACCTTGGCCAGTATCTTTTTCAAACGACCGATATTCCCCGCCCGGTCGGTAATCACCAGCGAGTTGGAATCGGGGTACACCGAAAGCGCGGCCTGTTGCGGCATGATCTGGCGCAAAACGGTCAGCAGGGGCGCGGCAGGAACATAACGCAGGCGCACGACTTCGGTCACCATCTGATCGCCATCGGCCGAAGCGCCGGGATTGACCGGCTGGGCATCGGAACGGGCATTGATTTCCGGCACGATCTTGATGACGTTGCCCGCAGGCACGGCGGCAAAGCCATTGACCTGCAGGATCGAAAGGAACACGTCATAGAGTTTCTGCGGACTCATCGGCTTGGCGGAAATGACGGTGACCCGCGCCTTGACCCGGGGGTCGACGATGAAGTTCTTGCCCGTGACTTTAGAGACGGCCTCGATGAGCGCGCCGATATCCATGTCGCGGAAATTCAGGGTAACCTTATCCGTATCGGATTTGTCGTCCTGAATATGCGAAATACCGGGCGGGGGCGCATCGGCAGCACGGGCAGAACTGCTGATCAGGCCGGCGGAGGTGACCAGTGTCAGCGCCATGCCAAAAACCAGGGTGGATGCTTGGTCGCGGATGCCGCGAGCGGTGTTCATCATTGTAATGAGTCCAAATTAATCGTCATACTCAGGGGCTGACCGCCCCGTTCGACCACCACCTGCAATGGCTGGCCTGAATTCAATAGCGGCATCACGCGCGGCAACAGGGTGGGATCATTGACCGGCATCCCGTCGATGGATGTCAGCACATCCCCCGGCATGAGCCCAAGCGCCCGCATGAGTGCTTCCTGCCCCGGTACCGGGCGCAGCGAATAACCACTGACCTCGCCGTCTTGCTGCACAGGCGATACGGTCACAAAACGCAGCAAGGTTTGAGGGTTATGCCGGATTTCTTCTGCCTGCACCCGAACAGTGGGTGCGACAGCGGAGCGGGAAACACCACGCGGGCTTGTCGTAGTCAGCGATGCGGCGCTCGGTGCGGGGGCCTGATCAAGCGACTGGGGCTTGGGGAAGGCGATTGACTCAAGACGGCCCTGATTGGAGATGACGACCCGATCAGGCGCGATCGAAACGATGCTTACCCCCGCAGACAACGCATCACCGACTTGCAGCAATCGCACCTCGCCACCCACCCGCAGCATGACCAGGGGCGAGGGAGAACCGCTGATGATGCCTTCGAGCTTCACCCCTAATTGGGATGCCGATATCTTTGTCGCCGTGGGATTGTCTGGCGTCGCTGCCCGGCCGAACAGATGCCAACTCCCGATCTGCTCAACCGATGCCGACTGCGACTTTTCACTCGCCTCGCCCCCCGACTCGGCAGGCGATACATACACTGGTGCCGGTGCCAGCCACAACCAGGTAATGCGGGCCGCGAGCACGCCAGCAGTCGCCAGTAAAATCAGGAAAAGCGCGCTCGGAATCCATACGAAACGGCTCTTCGACCAAGACATGACCAATATTCAATACCCATACAAGGCATGCACGCCAAATCCCGCCCATCCGGCTCAGGATAAATGAGGCGCACCATCAATTAAAACCAGGCAACTGCCCGAAACGTCGTGAGTGCGGTTCGAGCATTCGGAAAACCCTTCTTATAGTGAGTGCATTCCCGCCCTGAATCAAGGTCGTTCTACACGCCACAAAAGCGGGGGATGTTAAGGGAAGGTCTGCACAAATGCAGACCTTCCCGTGCAGGGCATGAACGCCCTGCCGCTCAATGACGCAAGTCATTGATATGCTGAGCACAAGACGGGCGTGAACGCGTAGCTGGCGTCAGCCCACCGGCTTGTGCGTGTCTGCATGAAGCCATGGATGGATTCGTGCAGAGATTTCCAAGACGCCATCGTGAAAAGTCGATGACAATTGAAAAGCGGTCGCATCAAGACAGCGTACCAACCACCCAAAGACTGGACACCGCGATCAGCGCACCAATCACCCCGCCGACCAGCACATCTGAGAGATAGTGCAACCCGAGCACCATCCGCGATAGCGCGACCATCAGGGCGAAGGGAATGACCAACCAGGCAAGACCCGGTGCGAAGACGGCGATCTGAATCGCAAAATTCACTGCATGCAGGGTGTGGCCGGAAGGGAAACTGTATTTATCCAAAGGCGCCACACTCAGCACCAAACCATCGTGAGCCACGTGCGGACGCGGTCGAGCCGTGAGGTGTTTGATGGAAGCGTAAATGCCCAATCCGACACCTGCGGAAATCATCATGACACTCATGGGCAACCAGGCCGATTCCCCGACGAACAGTGCGATCAGGGCGGCGGTCACGTACCAGGCGACACCATCGCCCAGGCGGCTGCAAATCGCGAACAATCGACGCAAACCACGCATGGCATTGACATGGTTGAGGCGATACATGATCACCGCTTCCCAATCCAGGTAACGATTCAGTAAGTGCCAACCTTTGAAGGAACGAATGAGTGCGCTCATGTCAGACTCCCGTTTTATCCTGATTCGTCAACGCGTCAAGCTTGTGCTTGTGTGCGCGCCTCTGTGCTGCGCCGCCTGCTTCTGACTGCAGCACATCGTTAAGATGCCGCTCGAAGGAGCGCGTAATCCGCGCCCAATCAAAAGCGGCAGCGGCTTCTCTGGCCCTGGAGCCTATCTGTCGCATCTCCGGGCCTTCCGCCCGTACCAGCTCGACTGCCGCTTTTACAAAGTGTGCATCATCGCCCAAGGGGGCTAAATAGCCATTTCTCCCATCATGGATCAGGTAATTGCCAGCCGCATAATCGAAACTGACGCAAATCAACCCGCAAGCCATGGCCTCCAGCAATACATTGCCAAACGTTTCGGTTTGACTGGGGAAGATGAACAGGTCCGCGCTGGCATAGTGTCGAGCCAACTGCTCTCCTCGCTTCATGCCGGTAAAGATGACCCAGGGCAATGCCTTTTCCAGTCGGGCGCGCTCCGGGCCGTCGCCTACCACCACGCCAATCATATCCGGTCGCGCCGCACGCATTGCATTAAATGTTTGTAACAATAAATCGAGATTTTTCTCCGGTGCCAGTCTTCCGACATGCAAGGCGACCTTGGGCTCATCATCCGCCGCAAGCCCGGAATGCTCACTCCACTGCGCGCGCAGGGCAGCATCGCGCCGCTCGGGATTGAACAGGGCCGTATCCACACCGCGCCCCAACACCGCCAGACGATCGAACCCGCTCAAGCTGAGCGCTTCGGCCTGCTGCCCGGTTGGGATGAACGTGCAGGCAGTGTGGTTGTGAAACCACTTGAGATAACGCATGACTGGCGCGGCCAGCCAGCCAACACGATAAAACGCCATGTAGGTATGGAAATTCGTATGCAGCGACGAGGTGACCGGCAAACCCAGCGCTTTGGCCGTGCGCAGGGCGGCGTATCCCAGCGGCCCCTCGGTGGCGATATGCACGAGATCCGGGCGCTCGGTCTGCCAGCGGCGCTTCAAGCGTCGGCCCACGGGCAACCCCAGCCGAACATCGGTATAGAAAGGCAAAGCCAGTCCGGGCACTTCGAGCAGGTCATCCAGTTCCCTTGCCTTATCGCCTTTCGGGCACACGAGCTGCACCCGGTGACCTGACGACAGCAGGGCAGAATGAATCTGCTTGAGCGTCGTCGCCACCCCGTTGATATCGGGATCAAAGGTTTCGGTCACCAGACTGATATACATCGCCCGCCCTCGGTTTTGGCGTCCTGCCGCGCACATTGCGCGACTCCTGCTCAAACCTTAGAGCGGCTGCGTGACAGCCCCATGACGATTTCTTGAACAAAACAAGACAGTTAATCGTGGCCTAACCATTAGCTCGGTCAGAAACGACCACGGGTAAAGATCAACCCCCGGCGCTTGAAGAACAGGAGCATCCCGACGGCCACCATCACCATCACCGATAAAATAAGCGGATAGCCGAAGTACCAATGCAGTTCCGGCATGGCGAACGGGCTATCGGCGTTGTTGCCGAAATTCATGCCATAGATACCGGTGATAAAGGTAAGCGGGATGAATAGCGTCGAGATCACGGTCAGGGTACGCATGATTTCATTCAAACGGTTGCTGACACTCGACAGATGAATGTCGATCAACCCGGTGACGGTATCGCGATAGGTTTCGAGCATATCCATCACGGATACCGTGTGATCGTAAAGATCATTGAGATAAGGCCGTAACCCGGCCTCCAGAAGCGGCTCGTTACTGACGCCGCGAATCAGATGACTGATGACTTCGCGCGTCGGCCAGAGTTGGCGCCGGAGCTGGTTGAGGGTGCGTTTGGCAGATTGGATATCCGGCAGGGCACGATGGCCTGGATTGGTTACCAGACGCTCTTCCAGCTCGTCGACCGTACCGCCGAAGGTTTCGAGCAAGGGGTAGATCTGGTCGATGATCAAATCGATCAGCGAATAGAACAGATAATCCGCACCATGCTGGCGCAAACGCGAACTCGATTGCGCCAATCGCGCACGCACGATGCCGGTGATGTCGCTCTGGGCATCGTGAATGCTGATGACGTAGCCATCGCCCAGCAGCAGGCTGAACTGTTCGAGAACGGCCCCGTCCCCCTGCCAGCGAGGCACCGAGAACACAGCGAACAGATGCTCTACGTATTCGTCGAGCTTGGGGCGCTGATCTCGCGACTGGATATCCTCGAGCAAGAGGGGATGCAGGCCGAAACGCTCGCCCATTTCTTCCAGAAAGGCCTTGCCGGGCAAACCCTGCACGTGCAGCCATGTGACGCCATCATGGGCTGCCATGGCGGTTTGCATGGCCTGCAAGCTCGCAGGATCAATCGCCGACGAATCATGTTCACGATAATGAATCAGTTCAATGTGCGCCGGAACAGAATGGGTATCCTCCAGCAATGCACCGGGTGCCATACCCACCCGGTCCGCTGTGCCGATACGCCGATTTTCGAAACTCATGGCAACACTCCAGGCGATTTATCGAAACGAAAGCCAGCCGCGTCTGGATCGAGGAGGCGACCGCCACAAGGCCACCGCGACATTATCCCCCCCGGCACCTGCGCGGCGCGCCGCCTGACGCACCCAGACCGAGGCTGCGAAACTCAAATCCGCGGCAGCCAGTATCAGCGGCATTTCCGACACGGCTACATGCTCCCAGAACCCGTCCGTACACAGCAGGAAGGCCATATCCGGCGTCAAACTGATTTCGCCCAGCGTGGGCTGCACGGTGTCGTTCATACCCAGGACATTGAGAACCCGATTACGCTCAGGGTGAACCCGGCGCTCGTCTGCCGTGATTCGTCCCTGATCGAACAAGGCCTGCACAAGCGAATGATCGCTCGTCTGGTGCACCAGTTCCGCGCCCTTGAATCCATACAAACGACTATCCCCGACATGCGCCCAATACGCCCTGCTCGGCGTGGTGAGCAACGCCACCACGGTGGAAAAAGCCTGTTGATTCTCCCGTGCCGCCCGTGCCCGAATCTCGTCATTAGCCGTCTGGCAAAAATACGCGAGGAAGCCACCGGATTCCGGAAACTGGTTCAATCGAGCAGGAAACAGACGGCGGGCAACTTCGATCACCGTATTCGAGGCCATCTCACCGCCCCAATGCCCGCCGACACCATCGGCGACCACCAGAAGCTGGTATTTCATATCCGGCGTGGACAGGCAGACCACCTGATCCTGCTGATAGGCCCGCCCACCGACATGCCGGTCAGCGCCCATGAATTCCAGAGCAGAAGCGGGAGCAGTGATTAGTTCAGCATTCAAACGGTGCATCCTTACGGGGCGAAAACAGCCTTCAACAACGGGCCGATTCTATGTCACAATGAGCATTGATTACACCCAACATATTGAATTTACATCCAGTAAATCAGGTTTTCTGATGAAACCAGCGGACGAGGGAACCGGCCGCGTGGCGTGATAATACCGCAACGGCCCCCATCGCGTGATCTACCTCAAGGACGATTGATTACATGCTGCAGAATTTGCGAATTGGCACCAAACTGACTCTTTTCCTGATACTGGCCTTTTTGATCAGTATCGCCGTGTCCGGTTTTTTCCTGTCCAGTGCCATGAACAAAAAGGCCGAGGCAGAAATCCAGACTCGTGCAGAGATGCTAAGTGGCATGATGAACGCCGTTCGTTCCTACACCAGCTTGCACATCACCCCGAAACTCCAGCAACGGCTTTTCACCGAACAGCAATTCATTTCCGAAACCGTCCCGGCATTTTCCGCGCGAACAATCTTCAACACGTTCCGCAACGATCCCGCGTTTGCCGAATTCCGTTACAAGGAAGCCACGCTGAACCCCACCAGCCCGCATGATCAGGCCGATGCGTTCGAATCCGGGCTGGTCGCCAAATTCAGGGCAAACCCTTCGATCAAAGTGTTGTCGGGGTTCCGGGAACTCAACGGGCGGAACCTGTTTTACACTGCGCGCCCACTGGCCGTCACCAAGGCGAGCTGCCTGCAATGTCACTCTACGCCACAAGCCGCACCCAAGAGCCTGGTCGCCACCTACGGCGACAAGCACGGTTTCGGCTGGAAACTCGGTGAGATCGTTTCGGCCCAGACAATCTATGTCCCCTCCGATGAAATTTTCGCGCAGGGGCATCAATACCTCCTGTGGAGCATGGGTATCTTCTTCGGCGTGTTTGCCGTGGGCACCACCCTGCTGATCTGGCAGATCCGGCGCACGGTCGTCATCCCGATTCAGCGCCTGACATCGGCTGCCCGTGCGATCGGCACCGGCTCGGCGACGCAGGATCAACTCGCGGTGTTCGACCAGCCGAAAATGCAACAGCTTGCCAAACGAGGGGACGAACCGGGCGAGCTGGCGCGTAGTTTCCAGTCGATGGCGCACGAAGTCGCCGACCGTGAGCAAAACCTGAATACCGCTGTCTTGCAGCGCACGAAAGAACTCGAAGAAGCTCTAAAAATTGCCGGAGAGGCCCGCCAAGAGGCCGAAGACGCCAACCAGACCAAGAGTCAGTTCGTTGCCAACATGAGTCACGAGTTGCGTACACCGCTCAACGCCATCATCGGTTACAGCGAGATCCTGCTCGAAGAGTCCGAGGACGACGGCAACACGCAATACGCACCGGATCTGGAGCGCATCCTCAACAGCGGGAAGCATTTGCTGGCGCTGGTGAACGACATTCTCGACATTTCCCGAATCGAAGCGGGCAAGATGGAACTGTATCTGGAGTCCTTCCCGATCTGTCGCGAAATCCAGACAGTGATCGACACCGCCAGACCCGTCATCGACAAGAATCAAAATACGCTGGTATTCGAGTGCGACGATTCGCTCGGGCACATGCGCGGCGACCTGACCAAATTCCGGCAGATTCTGCTCAATCTCATCAGCAATGCGGCCAAATTCACCCATGAGGGGACGCTGACGCTTACCGCCCGACGGGAAGACACCGATCGCTTTACGATTGCCGTCTCCGATACCGGTATCGGCATGAACGAGGAACAACTCGGTCGCCTGTTCCAGGTATTCAGCCAGGCCGACGCGTCCACGACACGAAAATACGGGGGTTCCGGCCTCGGGTTGTCGATTTCCCGCCATTTCGCCCGCATGATGGGTGGCGATATCACCGCGGCCAGCACACCCGGCAGCGGCAGCGTGTTTACGGTTTCCCTGCCACTGACCGTCGAACCGCAAACGCAGACGGAACCCGCCAATGCCACCGACGTCCCGTCTCAACCATCCGCGACTTCAACCAACGCGGCGCTGGATGAACAGGCGGAAACGATTCTGGTGATCGACGACGACCCTTCCGTGCACGATCTGCTCAAGCGATCGCTCGGCCGCGCGGGCTATCGCGTCATCACGGCGAGCAATGGAACCGATGGCCTGGCGATGGCGCGCATCGAGCACCCCGATTTCATCACGCTCGACATCATGATGCCCGGCGTGGATGGCTGGAGCGTACTTACTTCGCTCAAGGCCGACCCCGAGCTCAAGGACATCCCGGTTTTCGTTCTCACGATGACGAACGAGAAAAGCCTGGGCTATGCCCTGGGTGCCGCCCAGTTCCTGACCAAACCCGTCAACAAGGATGCGCTGCTGGGCCTGCTGCGACAGTACAAACGCCACCCGAATCATTGCCACGTGCTGATGATCGACGACGATGCCGACAACCGGAATCTGATTCGCCGTGTGCTGGAACCGGAAGGCACCGTGGTCGATGAAGCCACCGACGGCCAATCCGGTTTGGACTGGCTATCGGCCCATGCCGCGCCGGATCTCGTGATTCTGGATCTGATGATGCCCAACATGGACGGCTTCGCGTTCATCGATGCCCTGCGCCAACGCCCGGAATTCAATTCCTTGCCGGTTCTGGTGCTCACGGCAAAGACACTGACCGATGACGATCGACAGCGACTTTCACAGCGCGTCGAATACATCATCGAACGTGATGGCTTGAACGAGGAACTGCTGGTTGGTCGTTTGCATGAACAACTCTGCACACATCGAAAAAATACACCCTCTGCGCCCTCCGGCAAGGCAGCAGATGGCGACGAACGCAAGGAGACATGACACATGGCACGGATATTACTGGTCGAAGACAACGAAATGAATCGGGACATGCTCTCGCGACGCCTGGCGCGCAAAGGCTACGAGGTCGTGCTGGCAGTCGATGGTGATGAAGGTGTCGCCATGGCGAAATCACAGCAACCCGATCTGATTCTGATGGACATGAGTCTGCCCGTGCTGGACGGCTGGGAGGCCACCCGCGCCATTCGTGCCGAGCCCGCAACCCGGGCGATCCCGATCATCGCGCTCACCGCGCACGCCATGGATGGCGAACGGGCCAAAGCACTTGAAGCCGGCTGCAACGATTTCGACACCAAACCCGTGGATCTCCCCCGTCTGCTCGAAAAGATCGAACAACAAATGGCAAAGAGAGACTAGCTCATGGCCGACACCCACCCCTGCGACGCCCACATCCGTCACGACCTGCGCACACCGCTCAATCACATGATCGGTTACACCGAAATGCTGCTGGACGACCTGCCGCCAGCGTGTAACGACCTGCTTTCTCCTCGCCTCAAGACGCTGCTCGATGATGCCTATCGGATGCTGGAGACCATCAACCGCCCCGCACCGATGTCCAGCGGGCATTTCGATGGTCTGTTCCCGGATTGGCGAGCGAAAATGGCCTTGATCGAAGCGGACTTCAACGGCCTGAAGTCCACGATCGAAAATGCCTGGCAGGAAGCCTGTCCCGATGTCGAAAAAATCGGTTCGGCGATCGGCAACATGCGCGCCTTGCTCGAATCGCTCAGCGCGAAACCCTCTATCGATCTGGGCGACGCACGCAGTCAGCAAAACGCACGCGAAACGGCCACCCATGCCACAGGCGGCAGTGGCCATGCAGGCGGTCATTTGCTCATTGTCGACGACCGTCAGGAAAATCTCGAACTGATGCAGCGCCGCCTGATCCGCGAAGGCTACCGCGTCACCGTCAGCAATTCGGGACGGGATGCGCTTGACCGACTGGAATCGGAGCAGTTTGACGTCATCCTGCTCGACTGGCTCATGCCCGACATGAGCGGCACCGAAGTGCTGGCGAAGATTCGCAGCAAATCGTCTGCCCACGAACTGCCCGTCATCGTGGTAACGGCGCGACACGGCTCCGAGACCATCGTCGATGCGCTCACCCAGGGGGCCAACGACTATCTGGCCAAACCGCTGGACTTTCCGGTGGCACTGGCGCGCATCGCGACACAGGTCTATCTGCGCCGGGTGACCCAGCAACTGGCCGACGCGAACCGACAACTCAAGCAGTTCTCCTATATCGACGGCCTCACGGCGATTGCCAACCGTCGCAAGTTCGACGAATACCTGATGACAACATGGCGCCGCGCACAGCAGGAAGGCGCGCCCGTCTCGCTGATCCTGATTGATGTCGATTACTTCAAGCGCTATAACGATTCGCTGGGGCACGAAGCCGGTGACCACGCGCTGATGCGCGTCGCCAAGGCAGTCAGTTCCAGCCTGTATCGCGTCAAGGATCTGGCCGCGCGCTACGGCGGTGAGGAATTCGCCGTCATCCTGCCGGAAACCGAACTGGCAGACGCACTCAGCGTGGCCGAACGCGTCCGCAGCGCGGTCATGTCGCTGGAACTACCGCACCCGGACAGCACCGTCATGCCCATCGTCACGGCAAGCCTGGGCGTGGGCGAATGGCGCCCAACGGCGTTCTGTGAACCCAGTGCCTTGATCAACCTGGCAGACAAGGGGCTCTATCAAGCCAAGGCTTCCGGGCGTAATCAGGTCGGCACGCTGGGGCAGCCCTGATGTCATTATAGAAACTCATAAAAAAACCCCCGGCCGATGCCGGGGGTTTTTTGTCTCATCTTGGGCCAGTCTTGCTGACCCGACGTTTGTCAGCCTTCGCTAACCACAGCGATCTTGCGTGGCTGCACCGATTCACGCTTGGGAATCACGATTTCCAGCACACCATGCTTCGTGCGGGCCGAAATCTTGTCCGCCTCGGCAGAATCGGGCAGACCGAACCGGCGGTAGAAAGAACCATAGGTTCGCTCGATCCGCTTGTAGTTCTTGTCTTCCTCGGTGGCTTCGGTTTTCTTTTCGCCCTTGATGGTCAGCTGACCATTTTCCATATGAACATCAATGTCTTTGGGATCCACACCAGGCACATCGGCGTGGATCACGAACCGATCCGGTTCTTCCTTGATATCCACACTGGGCGACCACTCGGCCGTCGCGGTGGAACCCTCACTGCGTGAAAGTTCACGTTGCAGCTGGGACAACAGACCAAAAGGCTCATAACGAACGATCGACATAACACACCTCCTGTCGCTTACATTCAACAACTGAGTAACAGGCCGCGCACCCAATTGATTTTCAAGGGTTTTGACAGCCTTGGTGCTTATTTGTGGTCGGGCGTGAAAATTTCAAGAGGGTGAATTCAAGCAAGATAAACACGCTTTGAATCGAATCGGTGGCGTGTTCCTAAACTTGACCGTACTGATGGGCAGCCCCCACCCAGCGTTGAATCAGTGGCTTGATAGCCGGGCTTTGCGCGGCAATGAGTTCGTCGGCCAGTTGTCGCGCCGTGTCCAGCAAAGTGGCGTCGCGGACGAGATCGGCCACGCGCAGTTTGGCCAGACCCGTTTGCCGCGTACCGAGTATTTCACCCGGCCCGCGCTGCGCCAGATCCGCCTCGGCCAGACGAAAACCATCCTGGGTTTCGCGCATCAGACTCAAGCGCGCACGCGCTTTATCGGAAATCGGCTCATCGAACAGCAGGACGCAATACGAATCCGTTCGTCCCCGCCCGACGCGGCCACGCAATTGGTGCAATTGCGCCAAGCCCATGCGGTCGGCGTTTTCGATGATCATCAAGGAGGCATTGGGCACATCCACCCCGACCTCAATCACGGTCGTGGCAACCAACAAATCTACTTCATGCGACTTGAATCGTGCCATTTCGGAATTTTTTTCGGCGGCACTCATGCGGCCATGCACCAACCCGACCGTCAAATGCGGCAGTTGTTCCCGCAGCAGTTCGGCGGTGGATTCGGCGGCCTGGGCTTCAATGCGCTCGGAGTCTTCCACCAAGGGACAAACCCAGTAGGCCTGCCTGCCTTCGGCACAGACCGCGCTGATGCGTTCGATCAGCTGGTCGCGACGATCCGAGCGCACCAACGCGGTCGTGATGGGGGTGCGGCCCGGGGGTAATTCATCGATGATCGACACATCCAGATCGGCGTAGGCACTCATGGCCAGCGTGCGCGGAATCGGGGTCGCGGTCATCACCAGTTGATGCGGGCGATGCCCGGCGCGATCGGGATGCGTTCCCTTGTCGCTCAGGGCTAGGCGCTGGTGCACACCGAAGCGGTGCTGTTCATCGACGATCACGAGGCCAAGCCGGTCGAAGGTCACCCGTTCCTGAAACAGCGCGTGCGTACCGATGACCATCAGTGAACGCGCCTCCGCCAAGGCCGCCAGACTGGCGCGGCGCTCGCTCGCCGATTGCTGGCCGGACAACAGCTGCACATCGATGCCCAATGGCGCAAACCACTGCGAAAAGTTGCGCTGATGTTGCTCGGCCAACAGGGCCGTGGGGGCCATCAACGCCACCTGGTATCCCTGCTCGATGGCCGTCAAGGCCGCACCCGCCGCCACCAGCGTTTTCCCGGAGCCCACATCACCCTGAACCAACCGCAACATGGGTGAACCCTGCGCCATATCCGCCCGAATCTCATCGAGCACCCGCGTTTGTGCCTTTGTTGGCCGGAAGTGCAATTGGGCCAGCAATTCCTGATATAGCCGGCCCGGTGCGGATAATCGCGGCGCGTGATCCCGGCTCTGTTCATACCGTTTCAAGCGCAACGCCAACAAATGGGCGAGCAACTCTTCGACAATAATCCGCACAAAAGCAGGCTCGTCAGGGGTAGGAACCCCTTGCGCCAACACCGGTGCGTGAATCCGTTGCAAGGCCATGAGCAGGGAAGGCCAACCGAATTGATGTCGAATCGGTGCGGGCAGACATTCGTCCAGGTCGTGGAGCGCCACACTCAGGGCCTGCCCCACCAGCGATCGCAATTTTCCTTGGCTCAAACCCTCCGTCGAAGGATAAACCGGCACGATGGCTTCGAGTTGCGCACTACTGATCAATTCAGGCTGAGCCATTTCGAGCCCATTCGCGCCTTCTTTTACCTCGCCGAACAGCAGGTAACTCTGACCGGCCTGCAACGTCGGCCCGAAACGACCGAACTGCCAGAGCGTAATACTGCCCGTGTCATCGTAACCCTGAGCGACCTGCCTCGCCTTGCCGCGCATCAAGCTCTTCGCTTCACTGATTGTCACGTGAATCAAAGCCGACTGACCGACAAGATGAGCGCCAAGCGGCATAATCTGCCCGCGATTCTCGTAACGCAGGGGCAGATGCCAAAGCAAATCACCGATTGATTCGATTGACAGGCGCGCCAATTGGGTCGCCACCCGCGGGCCGACACCAGCAAGCGAATCCACCGGCAGGTGCAGCTTTTGGGGCGAAGAACGTTGATGCGTGGCAGTCTTGACCATAAATATGATGGGGTTATTGAGCGTTTATATACGCCAAAATAGTAATTCACTATATACTTTGACGATTGGTACCAGGAGAATTTCGGCAGCCGAATACATACGTGATGCCCGAAATTGGCATGCGGTGATGATTTATTCACGCGAAGCCTGCGATTTTCTACCCTGGTCGTTAACTCTGGTCGTTACTTGTGCCGTTACCCGAAACAGGTCAGTTTTCTTACATTTAACTATTATTGATGTGGAGGTTCCCGTGGCTGAAGGTCATACCCCTAAGGTAGATTCGAGTGCGAAATTTGTAGGACTGGTCGGCGCGGTATTGCTGCTGGCCGCCATCTACTATCTGGTCACCTCGCTGATTTATGTGATCACGGGCCATACCGCCGAGGATGGATTCGCGCCAAGCGCAACGAGCACTGAAGCGGCCGCCACCCCGGCGGCAACTCCTGCCGAGACCGCGGCTCCGGCAGCAGCCACTCCGGTGGCAGCCACTTCCAGTGCCAGCGGTGATGCCGCCGCCGGCAAAACCAAATACGCCACCTGCGCAGCCTGTCATGGTGCGGACGGCAAGGGCAATGGCGGCGCCTTCCCGAACCTGACCAAACTCAACGCGGCGGATGCCGAAGCTATTTTGCATGCGTTCAAGAAAGGCGATAAAGCCTATTTGTCCAAGCATGGTCTGGGCGGGGCGCGCTATGGCACCATGGCACCGCAAGCAGCCGGTCTGTCTGATGCCGACATTGCTGACCTTGCCGCTTACATCGCTGAACTCGGTGGTCACTCGGCGAGTGCCGCCGAACCGGCAGCGGCGCCTGCGCAGGCGCCAGCAACTTCAACCACGGCATCAGCAAGTGCGGGTGATGCCGCCGCTGGCAAAACCAAATACGCCACCTGTGCTGCCTGCCACGGTGCAGACGGCAAGGGCAATGGTGGCGCCTTCCCGGATCTGACCAAACTCAACGCGGCGGATGCCGAAGCCATTTTGCATGCGTTCAAGAAAGGCGATAAAGCCTACTTGTCCAAGCATGGTCTGGGTGGCGCGCGCTATGGCACCATGGCACCGCAAGCAGCTGGCTTATCTGATGCCGACATCGCCGATCTCAGCGCGTACATTGCCGAACTCGGCGGTCACTCGGCCTCTGCCGCACCTGCTCCTGCCGACGCGGCTCCAGCAGCAAAACCAGCCGCCGCAGCAGCAGCGCCGACTCAGAAGATTGTTTCTTCAGAAGTGGTTGCCTGGGGTCATGCCCTGTTCTCCAGCTGTGCCGTGTGCCATGGTGCAGCGGGTGAAGGTGGCAAGCTCTTCGGTGCGCCGAAACTTGCGGGCTTGCCTTACGACTCCGTTGTGTCCCTATTGAATCTGTACCGCAAGGGGCAGCAAATGGGCGCGAACTCATACGCCATGATCCCTCAGGCCAAGCACCTGACTGATAGCGAAATCGCTGCACTGGCTTCCTACATCGCCGTGATGAATACTTCGGCCGACCATAGCGCGACTGCGACTGAATAATCACGCACCATGGTGCCTCTGACTTAAAAACCGCCGCACAGGCGGTTTTTTTATTCAACAGGCAATGCTAAAAGGCACACAGACAGCATGAAAAGCACGGCCCTATGCAAATAAGGAAACCACATGTTATTTGAAGCACGCAACGTCGCGGGTGAACCCGGCAGCGGTGTGCGTTATCACCCTGTCAGCCTTCAACTGGAGGCTGGAGAAATTCTCACGATCTATGGTCAATCCGGTATCGGGAAAAGCCAGTTTCTAAGGGCGCTTGCCGATCTCACTCCGCATACGGGTGATGTTCTGCTTGAGGGCATTTCACAGACGAAAATTCGCCCAGAACACTGGCGTAAACAGGTCGGTTACGTGCCCGCAGAATCCGGCTGGTGGGCAGATGTTGTCGCCCAACATTTTTCAGAACCGCCCCCGAAGGCCTGGCTGTCGTCGCTTTCGCTTCCCCCGGAATTGCTTGATGCCTCCGTCGAGCGTCTATCCACCGGAGAACGACAACGCCTGGCGCTTTTACGTGCACTTGTTCTGCATCCAAAGGTGCTGCTACTGGATGAACCGACCGCCAATCTGGATCAACGCAATGCCCAAAAATTGATCGAATTGGTCAAAACCTATGCCCAGACAGAACAGGCCGCAGTGATCTGGGTTTCCCACGATGCCGATGAACGCGCACTGCTCGGCAACCGCTCGCTTGAAATTCGCGCCGAGACAACCCATCAGGCCCATCACTCATGAATATTGAATCCCTCTCTGCAATTGATCTAGGTCTGGCGGCCCTGTTGGTGGTGGCGTTGGGCGTGGTCCAGTTTCTGATGGGTCTCGGCCTGCAGCGCTCGCTCGTGATCGGGACGGTTCGGATGACGCTCCAACTGTTACTGGTCGGGCTGGTGCTCAAGGCCCTGTTCGCATCTGCCAATCTGGCCTGGATCGGGCTGATGGCGCTGGTCATGCTGGCGCTGGCCGGTTACGAGGTAAGTGCGCGCCAGAAACGGCCGATCAAGGGCTGGCGAGGGTACCTGATCGGCTTGTTATCGATGGGCGTGACGGCAGCGATCATCACATTGCTGGCACTGATCGTCATCATCTCGCCCCAGCCGTGGTACACCCCACAGTACGCCATCCCATTGCTGGGCATGATTCTGGGCAATACGATGACGGGGATTGGTTTGGCATTGAATCACCTGACGCAAACCGCCTGGGCGAACAGGAGTCGAATCGAGGCCCGTCTGCTACTGGGGCAAACCGCCACACAGGCCATGGCCGACCTGCGCACCGAGGCGCTGCGTGCGGGGTTGATACCGACCTTAAACATGCTGGCGGCCGCCGGACTGATCAGCCTGCCGGGGATGATGACCGGCCAGATTCTGGCCGGTGCGCCGCCGATGGAGGCGGTGCGTTACCAGATTCTGATCATGCTGCTGATTACCGCGGCAACCGGATTCGGTTCGTTGCTGGCCGTGCATCTCGGCGCACGGCGGCTGTTTGATGATCGCCAGCGCCTGCGTCTTGAACGCCTGGGGCAGCGTAGCTAACCCCGGATCAGGATTTACTCGGTGACGTTGCTTGAATTGAGCAACAGCGAGCGCTTCATCTTCTTCGGCACAGGCAAGCCCATCAATTCGAGCACGGTGGCGGCAATGTTCGCAATCCCGCCGCCGGTTCGCAAACGCGGCTCGGTTTCGTCGATCAAAAGACACGGCACGGGGTAAACCGTGTGCTGGGTGTGTGGTTCGCCGGTCACCGGATCGACCATTTCATCGCAGTTGCCGTGATCGGCGGTCACGATGATGGAGTAGCCATGTTTCTGGGCGACCTGCACAAGACGGCCCACTTCCAAATCCACGGTTTCCACGGCCTTGATCACGGCATCACGCACCGCCGTATGACCGACCATGTCGCCATTGGCGAAGTTGACCAGTACAAAACCGTATTCCTCGCGCTCGACGGCAGCGATGGTGGCATCGGCCACTTCGTGGGCGCTCATTTCCGGCTGAAGGTCGTAGGTTGCCACTTTCGGTGAGGGGGCCATGTACCGGTCTTCACCGGCGAATGGTGTTTCTTTGCCGCCATTGAAGAAGAAGGTGACATGCGCGTATTTTTCGGTTTCCGCGCAATGGAACTGCTTGATGCCCGCCTGACTGATCACTTCCGCCAGCACATTCTTGGGCCGCTCGGGGGGGAAACCGATCGGAGACAAGAAACGGGGATCGTATTCGGTCAGGCAAGTCACCCGCACGGTTTGGTAATCGCCGCGGTCGAAACCGGAAAAATCCGTTTGTGCCAATGCTTCGGTAAGCTGGCGCGGGCGGTCGTTTCGGAAATTGAAGAAGATGACCGAGTCACCCGCCTTGATGGGCTCGAACGCCTTGAGCGCCGTCGGCAGAACAAATTCGTCGGTCTTGCCTTCGGCATAGGAAGCCTCCAGTGCGGCCTCCGCCGTCTCGGCATGAGGCCCTTGGCCACGCACGATCGTTTCCCATGCAAGGGCTGTCCGCTCCCAGCGCTGATCCCGATCCATGGCGTAATAACGCCCGCTGATCGTGGCGATCGCGCCACCGGCGGCCTTCAAGCTGGCCTCAAGCTCCGGCAGATAGGAGCGTGCGGACTTCGGTGCGGTATCACGACCATCGGTGATCATGTGCACCAGAGGGCGTGCGCCATGGCGGCTGGCCAGGTCGATCAGGGCCAGCAGGTGATTGATATGGCTGTGCACGCCGCCGTCGGAGACCAGCCCGATCAGATGCAGCGGGCGATGATCGGCCGCCGCTTTCTGCGCAGCTTCGACCAGTGCGGTATTCTCATAAAAGCTGCCGTCCGCAATGGCATCATCGATTCGCACCAGATCCTGACGAATCAGGTCGCCGCAACCCAGCGTGAGGTGCCCCACTTCGGAATTGCCCATCTGCCCATCCGGCAAACCGCAGGCCCGCCCCGACGCTTCGATCACGGTGTGCGGGTGATGCGCGAACAGATAATCGAGGTTGGGCGTGTGCGCCAGGGCGAAGGCATTGTTTTCGCGGCTGGGGTTGACACCGATCCCGTCCATGATGATCAACAGAACGGGATTACGGGGAGCGGTTCGTGACATGTGCTTTTCCTTCATAAATAAAAAATCGGAGCGGGATGGCCGCCCGTCATCATTTTTTCAACTCAAACCGGGCTGTCGGGCTTTTTGGGCGACGGATCGGATGGGTCGTCTGGTCCATTCTCCGGCTTGCTGTCCGTGGACGGCTGCTCGCCTTCTTCTGTGCGACCGGAAGTATCCGACGCGGGGGCATCCTGGTTTGCCGATGAACCGGACTCCAGCCGACGCTGATCGGCTTCCGCTTCATCAAACGCCTTGTCCATGTCCAGCGGTTCGTCAGCCTGTGTTTGCGCTTTGGCCTCGTACTCGGCATGGCGCGCGGAGACGGCCTCATCGGATTCATCATCCGCTGAGCCCGATTCTTCCGCCTCAACCTCGGCAGCGCGCGCCAGCTTGGCCTTATAGAAAAACCGGCTCACAAACAAACCGAACTCATACAACAGAATGATCGGCAGCGCCATCATGAACTGCGACAGCACATCCGGCGGGGTAAGGATGGCCGCAATGATAAAAGCGATCAGAATGGCGTAGCGGCGGAATCCAGCCAGTTTCTCCGGTGTCACCACACCCACGATCACCAGCAGAACAATCGCCACCGGCACCTCGAACACAAAGCCGAAGGCAAAGAACAATGAGGTGACAAAACTCAGGTATTCCCCGATATCCGGCGCAAAATTTACGTCACTGGGCCCCGCCGTACTCAGGAAACCGAACACCACCGGGAAAACGACGAAGTAGGCAAACGCTGCGCCAAGATAGAACAGAATCGTGCTGGAAAAAACCAGAGGTGCCACCAAGCGGCGTTCATGCTTGTACAGACCCGGCGCGACAAAGGCCCAGAGTTGATACAGCAGGTAGGGGATCGCAATGAACACGGCTGTCAGCGCCGTCAGTTTGAGGGGAATGAAAAAAGGCGAGGCAACCTGCACCGCGATCATCGTCGAGCCGGCCGGCATGTGCCGCGAAAGCGGATCGGCGAGCAAGGTGAACAGTTCATTGCGGAACGGGAACAAGGCCAAAAAAAGCACCAATACAGCCAGAACGCCCTTAAGCAACCGATTGCGCAGCTCTACCAGATGCCCAAGAAAACCGGCCATGCCGGTTTCTTCGACGACGTCTGCAAGACCGTTTTTGTCCGCCTCTCGTGACGAATCGCGTTCAGTCATGATGTTTTGCTATCGCTATCGGGTGAGGGTGATGGTTTATTGGCATCGGCGGTGTCGGATGGCGCATCTAACGGTTCAGCAGGCGCGAAGGGACGTTTGAAGGCCTGCCCCGAACTTTCTTCAAGCATCCGGATTTCTTCTTCGAAACTCAATGGGACAGACGTATGTGCAGTCGGCTTTACCGCGCCCGATGTGACATCAGCGTCCTTGCCGATTGCGGCCTGCTTATTTTCGGCAGAAACAGGCTGCTCAACAGGGGCCGCATCATCGATGGCCTTCAGAGGGCCACCCGCTGCTTCCTGCTCTGACTGGGCGGCTGCCCGGAAGCTTGCCTCCGCGTCGTCGACTGCACCCAGAACCTGGCGGCCGGACTCGTTCACTTCCTGCCGAGTCTCTTCCACCAAGGCGCGCAGCTTGGCAATCTCCGACTCCTGGGAGTTGAGAATGTCCTTCATATCCTGAAAGTTGAACTCGCTGTCCAGCTCGGCCTTTGCGTTCGCCACAAACTTTTTGATTTTGTGCACCCAAGTCCCGATCGTCCGCGCAAGACCGGGCAGCCGCTCGGGGCCGACCACAAGCAGGGCGATCACAAGAATCAGGAAGATTTCCCAAATACTGAATCCGAACACGGTTTGACCCTTGGTGCTGGCTTGGCTGCCGGTTTAACGGGCAACCTCAGCTTGGTTTGTTGCCAGACTGATCGTTCGCGTTTTGGCGACGAACGGCTTCACCTTCGATGACGCGGCTGGAGTCTGCTTCCTTATGCGCCAATGATTCCTTGCTGCCTTCACCTGCTGCGGTATCCGCGTCTTTCTTTTCTTCGTCCTTGACGGCGTTCTTGAAGCCCTTGATCGCGCTACCCAGATCGCCGCCCAGATTTTTCAGACGTTTCGTGCCGAACAGCAACAGTACAATCGCCAGAATGACCAACCAATGCCAAATGCTGAAACTACCCATTTTTCGCGCTCCTCAAATAATGAATCAATTCTTGATGTTACCAGTCTTGATGCCCCCAGACTTGAGGCTTTGGGGCCGATTGGCCTTTTCTTTAAGGCCGGACAGGCCAAATCGCTCGCCCAGCTCATCAAGCACCGCCTGATGAGACAGGCCCGCGTCGGCCAGCAACACCATACTGTGGAACCATAAATCAGCCATTTCGCTGACGATGGCCACGTTATCTGTGCTCACTGCGGCCAGAGCCACCTCGACGCCTTCTTCGCCCACTTTCTGGGCTATCTTGCTCCGACCTTTGGCAAACAGTTGCGCGACATAGGACGAACCGGGGTCGGCCTGCTTGCGCTGCTCGATCACGGCGGCCAACTGGGTCAATACGCTCTCTGTATTATTCGTGGCCATGCGCGCCTTCCCCATAAATTTCGCCCGGTGATTTTAATACAGGATCGGTGATCTGCCATTGCCCATCGACCAAACGGCGGAAAAAACAGCTTTCCCGACCAGTATGACAGGCGATACCACCGATCTGTTCAATCTGGAGCAGAATGACATCACCGTCACAGTCGAGGCGGATCTCCTGAACCCGCTGCACATGCCCGCTTTCCTCGCCCTTGTGCCACAGGCGTTGGCGAGAACGGGAAAAGTAAACCGCCTCGCCCGTGGCAACCGTTTGCTCCAGGGCAACTCGATTCATCCAGGCGAACATGAGGATGCGGCCGGTACGGGCGTCTTGCGCAATCGCGGGCACCAGACCATCGTCCGTCCATTGCACCGCGTCGATCCATGCCGGTAATGTCATTGTCGCACCTCGATTCCTGCTGCCGCCATGTTCGCCTTGGCCTCGCTGATGCGATAGGTACCAAAGTGAAAAATACTTGCCGCCAGCACCGCATCGGCGTGGCCTTGCAGGATGCCCGCCGTGAGATCGTCCAGATTACCGACCCCACCGGAGGCGATGACCGGCACCGGCACGGAGTCGGCAATCGCCCGCGTCAGCTCCAGATCGAAACCCTGCTTGGTGCCATCACGATCCATGCTGGTCACGAGCAGCTCGCCCGCACCATATTCGGCCATCCGGTTCGCCCATTCGACTGCATCCAAACCGGTCGGCTTGCGCCCGCCGTGGGTAAAAATTTCCCATCGCAGCGGCTCGCCGGGCTGGGACACGCGCCGGGCGTCAATCGCAACCACGAGGCATTGTGCGCCAATCGAGTCGGCAATTTCCTTGATCAGGTCGGGATTGAACACAGCAGCCGTGTTGATGGATACCTTGTCCGCACCGGCATTCAGCAATGAACGGACATCGGCGAGCGCACGGATACCACCGCCCACTGTCAGCGGAATAAAGACCTCTTCGGCCACCTGCTCGACAACGTGACGCATCGTGTCCCGCCCTTCATGGGAAGCGGAAATATCCAGGAAGGTCAGCTCATCCGCGCCTTCGAGATTATACCGGCGCGCAGCCTCGACCGGATCGCCCGCGTCGCGCAGCGATTCGAACTGAATACCCTTGACCACGCGCCCATCGGCCACATCCAGGCAGGGAATAATGCGTTTGGCCAAGCTCATTGTTTTTGGCTCATTCGGTAAAAGGCGGGACGCCGCAACGTTCATCAACCCGTGACTGCGCCGTGCCGAGGTCGATACCACCCTCGTACAATGCGCGACCGATAATGGCTCCGGCCACGCCGTCGTCGGCAGCATCGATCAACCGATCAATATCGGCCATATCCGTCATGCCCCCGGAGGCGATGATGGGAATACGCACCGCGCGTGCCAAGGCCCGGGTCGCCTCCATGTTCGCGCCCTGCATCATGCCGTCACGAGCGATATCGGTGAAGACGATGGAAGAAACGCCATCCTGCTCAAAACGACGCGCCAGATCGGTGGCATCGGTATTCGATGTCTTGGCCCAGCCATCAATCGCGACCTTGCCGTCGCGCGCATCGAGCCCGACGATGACGTGCCCCGGAAACGACAGACAGGCATCGCTGACAAAATGGGGATCGGAAACCGCCTTGGAGCCGATGATCACATAGGAAACACCCATCGCGAGATACTGTTCGATGGTTTCTTCCTCGCGAATGCCGCCGCCGACCTGGATCGGCAATTCAGGAAAAGCCGCGCAGATCGCCGCAATGCTTTCCCGATTTTTCGGGCTACCCGCAAAAGCGCCATCCAGATCGACCAGATGCAAACGCCGGGCACCCGCGTCCACCCAGCGTTGGGCCATCGCCACCGGGTCATCCGAGAATACAGTGTCGTCGTCCATACGACCCTGCTTGAGTCGCACACACTGGCCAGCTTTCAAATCAATGGCAGGAATCAACAGCATCAGAAGCGTCCTCGATACGCAAGATAGCAGTCGGGTTCAGTCGAAACGACCGTCCCAACGGGTAAAGTTTTTCAGCAGAATCAGCCCGTCATCGGCGCTCTTTTCCGGGTGCGACTGAATCGCAAAGACAGAGCCACGCGCCAATGCAGCGGTATAACGCAGGCCGTATTCCGTTTCGCCCACCGTCAACGACGCGTCTTCCGGGGCGCAATAATAGCTATGAACAAAATAGAAGCGGCTCATGTCCGCAACACCGTGCCACAAGGGGTGCGGGCGAACCTGCCTGATTTCATTCCAGCCCATTTGCGGGATTTTGAGCGCAAGCCCCGATGCATCCACGCCAGCCGGAAAACGCTGCACTGCGCCCTTGAACCAGCTAAGCAAATGAACCCCACCATTTTCTTCACTGTGATCGAGCATCACCTGCATGCCCATGCAGATGCCGAGAAATGGCCTTGTTTTAGCCGCTTCAGCCAATGGAGCAATCAGATCAAGGGATTTGAGCGCGGCCATGCAGTCGGCAGCCGCGCCTTGGCCGGGAAAAACCACCCGGTCGGCATTCAGAATATATTCGGCAGAATCGGTGATCCGAACCTCGGTGCCCGCAGGAGCCACGTGCTCCACGGCCTTGGCCACAGAGCGCAGGTTACCCATGCCGTAATCGACAATGGCAATGGCCTCGGCCATGGTTACAGCGAGCCTTTGGTCGAAGGAATCTGATCGGCCTGACGCGGATCAGGCGAAAGCGCCATACGCAATGCCCGCCCAAATGCCTTGAAAATCGTTTCGGCCTGGTGGTGCGCGTTATCGCCTCGAATATTGTCGATGTGCAAGGTCATACCCGCGTGATTGACCAACCCACGGAAGAACTCCTCCACGAGTTGCGTTTCAAACCGACCGATGCTGGCGCGCGTGAACGCGCAGGAAAACACGAGCCCTGGGCGGCCCGACAAATCGATCACCACGCGGGAAAGCGCCTCGTCCAACGGCACATAAGCGTGGCCGTAACGCGTAATGCCGCGCTTATCACCCACCGCCTTCGCCAAGGCCTGGCCGAACACAATGCCGCAGTCCTCCACCGTGTGGTGATCATCAATGTGCAGATCGCCCTGCGCGGTCAGATCCAGATCAATCAACCCGTGACGGGCAATCTGATCGAGCATGTGCTCAAAGAACGGCACGCCCGTCTTGAATTCCGCGCGGCCGGAGCCGTCGAGATTCATATGGAGTTCAATCTGGGTTTCCGCAGTGTTACGGGTTATTTCTGCAGTACGGGCAGGCATCATGGGGATTATCGTCTGATCACGTTATTCGAAGCGGGAGCATACAACGAAGTACCGCGCGTCGTCAGCAATTCACGCAAAAAATACACCGAAAACCACCGCAGGGGCTTGACGAACATCGGCGAATCGCGTTTAATTCGCGGCCTTGTCCGGCCAGATAGCTCAGTTGGTAGAGCAGAGGATTGAAAATCCTCGTGTCGGGGGTTCGATTCCCTCTCTGGCCACCATTACTTAATCAACACGCGTTTTGTTGCTGTCGTTTGAACCACAAACTTACCGAATGGTAAGTTTATGCTTCAAAACCTGCGTGGCAATTAAATGCTTCAACACTGAAGCGTCCAATTGTAGTGTTAAAGGCCGCCATTTTGGCGGCCTTTAACTTTTTCAGGACACCGTAGGGCCCCACATTTTCAATTCACCCGGTCTCAAGATCGACTCATCAGCGCCCCATCACTCTTTACAGCATCCATAATCTTCAGATATCTAGGGGCCGCTTTTCGGCCGAAGCGGACTAATCAACCCGCACCTGTACTTTCCGCTCTAACCTGAACAGCGGACGTCAGAAGCTCAATTTTCACGTCCTACACATCCAATTTTCGAGAGGTCAGCCATTCGACCATCGCCGGATCGCGATGCGAGAAGAACGCACTAGTCGCCGTATCCATTGCCGTGATTCTGTTCATGTCTAAGTCAGACAGTTCAAAATTCAGGACATCGATATTTTCCTTCATTCGCTCTTTACGTACTGATTTGGCAAGAGCGACAACGCCTCGTTGAACAACCCAGCGCAACACCACCTGACCCACGGACTTACCGTATTGTTTGCCGATTTCGGTAAGCACCGGGTTGGCAAACAGGTTATTGCGGCCTTCGGCAAAGGGTGCCCAAGCCTCCGGTTGTATACCGTTAGCCTTCATCCAGGGTACTGCATGTAATTGCTGGTTAAAGGGATTGACTTCGACCTGATTGACTGCCGGTTTTACGTGGTTGAACGCCATCAAGTCAGCTAGGCGATCTGGATGAAAATTGCTCACACCTATGGCGCGCACCTTGCCCGCTGCCTGCAATTCCTCCATGGCGCGCCAGGCTCCATGAACGTCTCCATAGGGTTGATGGATAAGATAAAGATCAAGGTAATCTAATTGCAGGCGATTCAGCGATCGTTCGAACTGCGCTTTGGCGCCTTCGTAGCTCGAATCCTGAAGCCACAATTTGGTGGTAACAAATAACTCGTCACGACTTACACCGCTCATTCTCAGTGCATTGCCTACCTGAGTTTCATTTTGGTATGAGGCAGCGGTGTCAATGTGGCGGTAGCCTGTATCTATCGCATCCACAACGGCACGTTCACAATCAGCCGGATTAGTTATTTGGAAGACGCCAAAACCCAATACTGGTATTTCGACACCATTGTTCAATTTTACTTTTAGCATAGTATTCCCCTTTCTGTTTTAAGCTAACCCCGTACTGCCTATCTCACGCTGTGCATATGTATAAGGTATGACTAAGTACGCGATAACAAATTGGCTTCGGTTGGTCGGTGGAAGTATGTGAATCTGCCCTGTATGCCAGAAACACTGATCAGTACGAATATCTCAGCGGTCAGTCTTGAAGTTTCGTTTTGACCGATATCCTGACTGTTAAATCATTACTATTGTTAATTTGAAATATCTGATTTGATTTATTGTTTCGTCGTTTAGCTCAGGTACTGTTCATCGTTCACCCTTTCAAACCAATTGGCTGAGACGCCATCCAATTGCTCCTGGATCGCGATGTGCGACATGGCCGTGGTCGGCGCTGCCCCATGCCAGTGCTTCACGCCGGGCTGGATTGTGACTACGTCACCTTGATGAATTTCTCTGATCGGTTCCCCCCACTGCTGAACACGGCCACAGCCCGCTGTAACGACCAAGGTCTGACCTAATGGGTGGTTATGCCAATTAGTGCGTGCACCGGGTTCGAAGGTCACGAGCGCACCACTGGTACGAGCTGGTTCTATGGAGTTGAACAGAGGATCAACACGGACAGTACCCGTAAACCATTCGGTTGGACCGGTAAACGAAGCCTGTGAGCCGTTGCGGGTGATGTGCACTGCTGCATTGGTTACAGATTGGGAATCTGAGGTTGCCATGTTTAACTCCTTGCGTTGCTTCAGGTTTAATCACAGCGATCGCAGCAGATAGGCTGCAGTCGTGCGCGTTCGGAAGGAATAACAAAGATAAGGGTGATCAGGAGCGCCAAACTGAGCATGATGCCGCCCCCTTCGATGGCTGCATCGATTTGTTGATTTAGTAGCGCCGCACCTGCAATTCCTGGCACCTTTGCAGCAGCGAAAGCGACGACGAGAATTCCTAGGCCGAGTGATCCGCCGAGTTGGTGAGCTGCATTGACTAACCCCGAGGCCGCTCCGTGATCACGGGGGGCGACACCAGAAACACCAGCGATAGTTAACGGGCCAAGTGCCCCTCCATTTCCAAGACCAATCAAGACCATGGGGAGGGCAATGTCCGTCGCATAACTGGCATCGGTTCCTGCCAAACTCAGCCATATCATTCCTACTGTCAAACAGCGTCGAAAATTGACCACCCAACAGCGTCCAATTTTGACCAGGGTATCAGGCTGATTTCTTGCGCTGTTTGAAGCGGTAGGAGTCGTTGCCGGTTTCAAGGATGTCGCAGTGGTGAG
>NZ_JAQTTX010000082.1 GCF_028710545.1 Halothiobacillus sp.
GCAGTTTGTGTTGCAGTGTCGCTTTTGCCCAGGTTGGTCGTGTAGGCGATTGTTACTTTGTCGCCTTTCTTGCCTGGAACTTTGAAGTTGATGTAGGGGTTCTTGGAAACCGCTACAGACAGGTTGCCTTCAACCGCAGGCTTGTCGTTCACAGAAACGGTCAAGGTTTGGATAAAGTTGGCAGGAATCAGTTTGCCTGTTGCCTTGTCTTTCATCCGACCGGATTCCATGACCTGTTCGATCAGGCTTTTGATATCCAGAACGTCACCGGCGGCGCTAATACGCATTTTAATTGTTGACATGGTTTGTAACCTCGTTATTTCGTCAATTAAGTAAAGTAAATTCAGGGTGTGGGCGAATTAACCGCCGCAACCGCCGATGGTTACTTTAACTTGCTTCTCAGCCATGTACAGCTTGCCGCCGGCATGGGCCACGCCGATCACGTTGTCGGTTTTGCCCATACGGATACGGGTAGAAGCGAATGGCTGGGCACCGTCAAACTTGAAGTTGGCGACCAGAGGGGTCGGGTTGCCTTTGACCAGAATCGCGATGTTGTCGGTACCGGCAACAGCAGATTCGATGGTGACAGGAACAACCGCACCGTTTTCAGCGATATCAGGCGCCTTGACGGTAACGTCTTTAGACTCTGTCGGGCCGGAAACACCGAACAGATCGTTCAGGGACTCGTCAAAGCCTTTGGTGCTGTACGCTTTCTCTGGCCAAGCAGCGGCCAAAACAGCGCGGGGGGTCAATAGGCCGGCGCCAACGGCCAGGCCAACTGCACTGGCAGCCATGCTGCCTTTCAAAAATACACGACGATTAGATTGCATGGATCTGAACTCCTCATTGTTGTGTGGAATACCACGATAACAGTAATGCACGTGCCGTGCCAATTTTTAAGTTATTGATATTATATGTATTTGCCAGATTTTTTTCTGGATTGCAAATTGCAAAGTGCAATGTGTTGTTGCCATTTTGCGTTGAAAGGTGTTCGATGTGGCTGGACGAAAATCCCAATCCGGCGAGGGCGGTGACCAACTGGTCACGCGGCGAGAGATGCGTCATGCTGTCCAAATACGAGAACGGCAGCAGGCACCAAAGGGCGTCAATCAAGGAGTCGGGATATGAAGACATTTGAATGCAGCAACTGCGGCCAGATCACCTTTTTTGAAAATGTGGTGTGTGAACACTGCGGCATGCCGCTCGGTTATGTCCCCGAGATACGCGCCATGGTTGAATTCCAGCCAGGTTCCGATCTGTTCTGGTCGCCTGTCAACAGCACTCTGGTTGAACGTTATCGCCCCTGCAACAACTATGTATCCCAGCACATCTGCAACTGGATGGTGGCCGAATCAGATCAAAATGCCTGGTGCCGAAGTTGTCGCTTCACCGAGATGATTCCCGCGCTGTCCATACCTGAAAATCTACATCGCTGGTTCTTGCTGGAAGCGGCCAAGCGGCGATTGATTTATTCATTGATGCAGATCGGATTACCGATACCCGATCGAGATAGGGATCCCGCGCGCGGGCTGCGTTTCAACTTTCTGGCCGATTCCCCACAGGAGCGGGTGCTGACCGGGCATCAGGACGGGGTGATCACATTGAATATCGATGAGGCGGATGACGCCACGCGCGAGCTCAAGCGTACACGGATGCAGGAGCCATATCGTACGTTACTGGGGCATTTGCGCCATGAAGTCGGCCATTTCTACTGGCAGCACCTGATCTGTGAAAGCCGTTGGCTTGAAGGGTTCAGGGCATTGTTCGGTGACGAGCGACAGGATTACCAGCAATCGCTGGATCATTACTACGCTACCCGGTCATCTTCCGACTGGACAGGGGCATTCATCAGCGAGTATGCCAGCGCGCATCCCTGGGAGGATTGGGCCGAAACCTGGGCGCATTATCTGCATATCGTCGATGCGCTTGATACCGCGGCCAACTGGCGTGCCCGGATTGGCAGTGCCCAGCCGAGTTCACCGTTTCCTGAGGCATCAGCGCCGATGACCATCGAGGCGTTCGAGGCTGCCCTGATGCGCGATTGGATGCCGTTTACCCTGTTTCTAAACAGCATGAATCGCAGCCTCGGCCAAAAGGACAGTTACCCCTTCGTGAATCCTGAAGCGGTAATTCGCAAGCTCTGTTTTATCCACCAAGTCGTTCTGGCTGCCCGTGTAGCATCGCCTGAAGCCCGTGGGTATTGACGATCTTTTTCCTTTTCACACAGGAAAATCGTCTGAGGCCGATTGCTCGTAACTCTGCATTTTTCGCCAGAGGGTGGACTTGTTGATGCCGAGCGTCTGCGCGGTTTTTTCACGATTGCCATCGTATTCCTTGAGCAGCTTTTCGATATAACGCCGCTCAAGTACATCCAGTGTCGGATGATCGGCATCGATGGCCTCCGCACCGCCGGATGATTGGGGGCGAATCAGTGCCGATGCCCAGGGCGGTGTTGCCTCGGCTTCCTGATCCAAGCGGATTTCTGCCTCGCTCGATAGCGCGACGGCGCGCTCGATCATGTTTTTCAGCTCGCGGATGTTGCCCGGCCATGTGTACTCGAGAATGCGCGCCATGCAGTCGGCATTGAAGCGTTCGGCAGGACGGTTATAACGGGCCGCGAAGTGGCGGATAAAGTGATTGACGAGGATCGGAATGTCTTCCTTGCGTTCGCGCAGCGGCGGGATGCGCAGGCGGACAACGTGCAGACGGTGATACAGATCATGCCGGAAGCTGCCCTCGGCAACCATCTGTGCAAGGTCGCGGTTGCTGGCGACGATGAAACGGACGTCGATCTTGATGGGTGTGACTCCGCCAACGCGCGTGATTTGCTGTTCCTGGATCACGCGCAGCAGTTTGACCTGCATGGCGTCTGAGATATTGCCGATTTCATCCAGAAATACCGTTCCGCCGCTGGCAACTTCAAGCAGACCGGGTTTGGTGCTGGAAGCGCCGGTATAAGCGCCTTTTTCGTGACCGAACAGTTCGTTTTCGAGCAGGCTGTCGGTCAGTGCGCCGCAATCGATGACGATATAGGGTTTGTCGGCAAAATCGGAGCGATCATGAATGGCACGCGCGGCGAGTTCCTTGCCACTGCCGGATTCCCCTTCGATCATCACATTGATGCGCACGTCGTGGATTTTGTCGATGACGCGATAGACGCCGGCAATGGCGGGCGAGTTGCCAAGCATGGATCGTTCGGCTTCAGAGAAGTCGTGCGTATGCGGGTCGGGGTCCCGTCGCAGCAGGCGATGGGTGAGCTGGACCAGTTCTTCGGGATCGTAGGGCTTCTTGATGAAGTCATTCGCGCCCAGACGGAGTGCGTCAATGGCATTGTCGAGCGTCGAGTATCCCGTGATCAGCACGAACGGCACTTCGGTATCGCGTTGCCGCAGCCAAGCAAGGAATTCCAGGCCGCTCATGCCCGGCATCTTGAGGTCCGAAATGATCAGATCGGCCGTGTTGTTTTCCAGCCAGGACTGGGCCGCATCAACAGATTGGAAACCCTGCACCTGCAGGCCTTCGGTCTGGGCATAGCGGCTGAACAGTTCACTGGCGCGGGGGTCGTCATCAATAAAGGCAATCAGCGGTAATTTGGTCATGGTATTTATTTAATATGAGAGGGTGGCTCGTTGGTATTTTTTGCGTCAAAAGTGGTTAATTACCTACGCGCGGGCTGGATTTTTCGCGCGGCAGGCTCATGAAGGCGCGCACGCCGCTGCGATCCTGGCGGTTCTCGATCTTCAGTGTACCGCCATGATATTGCACGATACCAAGACTGATGGATAAACCCAGCCCCGTGCCCTTGTCGACGGATTTAGTCGTGAAGAAGGGATCGAACACTTTATCCAGCGCTTCCGGCTCGATGCCCTTGCCATTGTCGAGCACTTCGATCTCGAAGGAATCGGGCTTGCAGCGGGCGGTAATGGTGATTTCACCCATTGGTGGCGAAGCGTGTATGGCATTGCGTACCAGGTTGAGCACGACCTGTCCGATCTGGTTCGGATCGAAGCTCGCCACACAATCCTGATCGTCCAGTAACAAGTTGAGAAAAACATCGGCTTCCATGGCTTCGGGTTGCAGTCGGTCAATCAGATCGAGCAGCCACTGGGTGATCGGTGTGGGCTGGTGATCGGGCGGAAGCTGGCGAGCGAAGTTCATCACGCCCCGCACGATATGACCGACCCGCAAGGCCTCGGCACGCAAATCTTCGAGATCGGCGCGTAATTCAGCTTTGTCGGGCGGTAACTGGCGCTCCAGCAGGCGGGTCAGCGTGAGTATGTTGTTCAGTGGGTTGTTGATCTCATGGCCGATGCCGGCCGCCATTTCACCAATGGACGCGAGTTTGGCCTGTTGCAGCATTTGGCGTTCGGCCGTTTGCCGTTTACGGGCTTCCTCGGTGAGATGTTCGGTCAGGTAGCGGAATGACTGCTGAAGCTGGCGAACTTCCGTGGTGCGCGAATCGACCGGTATGATCTCGTGCGGGTTGCCATCGGCAAAATGCTTGAGACTGAGCCCGAGTCGGGCAATCGGGCGGGAGAAGTAACGGGCGCCCAAACCAGCCAGCAACAGGCTGATGCCCAATGCGAGCAGCGTGAAACCCCAAAGGCTATGGTGGATATCCTGAAAGGGAGCGGATGTGACGTCTGCTGGCGTCTTCAGCATGACGAACCACGACACCAGACTGTACGGATAGGGGTGGTATTCCTGAAAATAGGTTCGGGTCTTGCCATCCTGTGACAGATAAACGCCATTGGAGAGTGCCACGGCCTTCTGCCAGAAGAGACCGTGGTCGATCGTCTGCGCGTATTGTGGATTGGTGTTCGGATTGGATTCTTCCGGTGTCACAAACAACCGGCCGGTCTGGTCGTTGTACAGAACCAGGCCATCGCGTTGCGGATTGCCGGGATCGTGTTCGATCACCATCACATGGCTCTTGCGCGGCTTGGGTGAAAGCGACAATATCTGGTCGAGGTATTCACCATAGGTGTTGAGAACCACATAACCTGCGCGGTTATTGCCGAAGTTCCTCAGTGGATACACGCCGTATAACATGCTCGGGAATTGCCCGGGGGCGACATCCCAGAGCGAGGGCGGCAACATGATGAAACTCACATCGTCCATGGGCAGCGACTTGAGCTGATTCAGAAACGCCGGGTCTTCAAGTTCTTCTTCGACATAGTTGACCTGACTCAAGCTCTGGAACATGGGCGGCGCGGCCCGACCCAGCGTGGTTTTTACAACCGTATTGCCCGCCGCATCGAGAATGCGGATGCTGCCGAGACCGGGGACCGTGCGCTGCAACCCGGCCAGAAACGAGTTGGCGCGAATTCGGTCTGAAGTCAGATCGGGGTGGCGTATGCCCTCGGCGGAAGCAACCAGGGCATTGAGCATGGTTTGAATGGGTTGCGAGTGGGCAATACCGCGCAACACCTCGCGCTCATATCGCAGGCGGTTGTTGATTTCCCCCGTGAGCGACTGGATATTGTCGCCGATCTCACGGTTGACCTCTGACTGGAACCGATGTTCGCTGAACGCGGTGACACCCCAAACCAGCGCCAGCACCGGCAGCAGCGTGGCGCCGAAGGTCCAGAGGAAAATGTTCACGGGAAGGCGCATGATGAACCGATGGATTGCCGTATTTAGTTTTGAGGATTGAAATTATCACAACACGCGATTGGACACAGTGGCTTGATACGCGGCGCGCCGAAGGGCTGGAGCGGCGTTTGCGGGTCGGACAGTCCCCTCAGGGCGTCAGCATGCGGGTAGACGGGCGCGAACTCCTGACTTTTTGCAGCAACGACTATCTTGGTCTGGCCAATCACCCCGACATCGTGGCCGCCTTGCAGATGGGGGCGGCACGCTGGGGCGTGGGCTCCGGGGCGGCGCATCTGGTCAACGGTCATTTCGAACCCCACGATGCACTGGAGTTCGCATTGGCCGAGTGGTTGCGCGTCGACCGCAGCTTGCTGTTTTCCACCGGATACATGGCGAATCTGGCCGTGGTGGGCGGTTTGGTCGGGCGTGGCGACACCGTGGTCGCCGACAAATTGAATCACGCTTCGCTGGTCGACGCAGCACAACTTTCCGGCGCGACCTTGCGGCGCTATCGCCACGGCGACATGGCCGATGCCCGACGCCAATTGATGCGGGCGACCGGTACGCGAATGCTTCTGACCGATGGTGTATTCAGCATGGATGGCGATGTGGCGCCGTTGGCCGATTTGATGGCACTGGCGGAAGAATTCGATGCCTGGCTCGTGGTGGATGACGCCCACGGCTTTGGCGTGTGGGGCGAGGAGGGGCGGGGTTCGCTGTCTGAACTCGGGTTGATCGACGCGGGCGTGCCCGAATACCTCGTTCAGGTCGGCACGCTCGGCAAGGCGTTCGGCACGGCGGGTGCGTTTGTGGCCGGTGCGTCGCAGCCTGTCGAAGTGCTGTTGCAACGCGCGCGCAGCTACCTGTTCACCACCGCGCAGCCGCCTGCTTTGGCTGTGGCAACGTTGGCGAGTTTGTCTATTGTTAAATCCGCGACTGACTTGCGGGCGAGCTGGCGCGCGCGCGTGGCGGAATTCAAGCGGGGTCTGCCACCGGGCATTGAGTTGATGCCATCGCAAACGCCCATCCAGCCGGTACTGGTCGGCGACAGCACTCAGGCCGTTGCCTGGTCGACCCGGTTGGCGGATGCCGGATTATGGGTGCCGGCGATTCGCCCACCGACCGTGCCCCAGGGCGCGTCCCGGCTGCGTGTCACGATCAGTGCAGCGCATACCCCGGCACATGTCGAGCACCTGACCAACGCATTGACGGGTCTAGGATTTACGCAAAACCCGGATTTTCCCCCTCCCCCTTGATGGGGTAGCAACCGTGTCTCAAGTCAAGCCATTTTCGGGTTCCAAGGGGTGTTGTTTTTCAACATGGAATTCATGATGGTCAAAAGCTTTCTCATACAAGCGACGATGACGACTTTAGGCGGTTTGCC
>NZ_JAQTTX010000083.1 GCF_028710545.1 Halothiobacillus sp.
CCGGTTTGCCGCCGGGAATGCGCAAATCAACCAGGCGTCGCTCGGCGAACAGGGACAGATTCGCCCCGACCGACTTGAGACTATTCCAGTCAAAGCGCCCCTCCACCTCGAACCGCAGGCGTTCGGTAACGCCGGCCGTTCGCGCCTGTCGGGCAATGGATTGACGGGCCTCATCCAGTTGCAACCAGTCGTCGCCCACCAGTACATAAAGGGCGGCCAGCTTTTTGGCCAGCGCCGCATCCAGTTGTTCCGGACGCAGATTCACGGATCAGTGTACCGCCGCTGGCGGTTCCATCTTCACGGGCGCACTCAGGCGGTAGAACAACAACCGGGCCAGTGTTTCGGCCAGTTCCTGACGAATCTGGGCCTCGTTACTGGTGGAAGCAATGACACCCGTCGGATCGTAATTGTAGTTACGCGCCTGCCCGATCGTCTGCTCAGGCAGACGCCGTCCATCAGCCAACTCGATGTGATAGGTAATCCGCTGGTACAACTCGTACTGCTGCACGTTTGCCTGCGGTGTAACCACGGCGACACGCTGTTCGACCTGATTGCTGTCGATCACCAGGGTTGCCGATGCCTTGCTCGGGTCGGTCACGAGGGTGCTGTGCGTGTTCCGGAACAGACGTTGCAACTGCTGGTAAACCGGATCGCTGGTACTCATGCCCTGCACATAAACCGATTTGTATACCGGATCGAGCGTTGTCACGCCACGTAGATGATAGCCGCAGCCCCCCAGCGCGAGCATTGCGAGAACGGCCAGCGCACCAAAAAAAGCGATGGCGCGCGATGGCAGGAAACGGGCTAAAAACGAAGAATTCTGGCTGGTCACAGGTTACCCCACCACGATATTGATAAGCCGACCGGGCACGACGATGACCTTCTTGATGGAAACCCCGTCAAGATAGCGTTGCACATCGGGATTGGCCATGGCCGCCGCTTCCTGCATAGACTTGTCGGCCGTTGCCGCCACCAGAATCTTGCCCCGCAATTTGCCGTTTACCTGCACGACGAGTTCGATTTCGTCGCGCACCAGTGCAGCGGCATCAACCTCCGGCCACGGCGCGTCGATCACAAGCCCTGTTCCGCCCACTTCTGACCACAGCGCGTGGGCGATGTGCGGCACGATGGGCGAGAGCATCTTGATCATGTTTTGCAGTACTTCGGTGATGACGCCGCTTGCGACTGGATCGGTCCCTTCAAAACGGTTCAACTCGTTGAACAGCTCCATATTCGCCGCAATCACGGTATTGAAGGTTTGGCGTTTTTCGACATCATCGGTGACACGCGCAACGGTTTCGTGCAGCTTGCGGCGCAGAGCGCGGGCGGCATCGTCCAGCCCGTCGGTCACCAAGGGCGATGGCTGCCAACCGGCCTGTTTGCGGTCGTACACCTGACGCCACAGGCGTTTGAGGAACCGATGCGCACCCTCCACCCCTGCATCGGACCACTCCAAACCCTGATCTGGCGGTGCGGCGAACATCATGAACAGGCGCACGGTATCAGCGCCATATTCCTCGATCAAGGGTTGCGGATCGACCGTATTGCCCTTGGACTTGCTCATCTTGCTGCCGTCTTTATTCACCATGCCTTGGGTGAGCAGGCGGGTGAACGGCTCGGGTTTGTCCTGGGCAATCAGACCTTCGTCGCGCATCAGCTTATGGAAGAAGCGCGCATACAACAGATGCAGCACGGCGTGTTCCACGCCGCCCACATACTGATCGACCGGCAGCCAATAATCGGCACGCTCGTCGAGCATACCCTCGGTGAAATCCGGGCAGGTATAGCGGGCGTAATACCAGCTCGACTCGAAGAAGGTATCGAAGGTGTCAGTTTCGCGCTCGGCGGCACTGCCGCATTCCGGGCAGGTCGTTTCGATGAATTCACGCGACTGCTTGATCGGCGATTGCGGGCCGTTCATCACCACATCGGTCGGCAGGATCACCGGCAGTTGATCGTCCGGCACCGGCACCGCGCCGCAATGTGGGCAGTTGATGATTGGAATCGGGCAACCCCAGTAACGCTGACGCGATACGCCCCAATCGCGCAGGCGGTAGTTGATTTGCACCTGGCCCAGCTTCTTGGCTTCAAGATGCTCGGCAATCGCATCAAAGGCCGTCTCGAAATCCATCCCCGAAAACTCAGCCGAATCGAACAGCTTGCCCTTGGCGGTCATCGCCCCCGAGCTGTAATCATGCGGCTCAATGGACTCGATCACAGGCTTGATCGGTAACCCATACTGCCGGGCGAATGCAAAATCGCGCTCGTCGTGCGCTGGCACCGCCATGACCGCGCCGGTGCCGTATTCCATCAGCACGAAATTGGCCGACCAGACGGGAATCGGTTCGCCGGTCAACGGATGCGTGACGGTGATACCGAGATCGACACCTTCTTTCTCCATCGTCGCCATTTCCGCTTCCGCCACCTTGTGATGACGGCAACGCTCGATATACGCGGCAATGGCGGGATTGGTCTGAGCCGCCTTTTTGGTCAGCGGATGTTCTGCGGCCACGGCAAGGTACGAAACGCCATAGAGCGTGTCTGGTCGCGTGGTGAACACCGTGAGCTTGTTGCCATCGGGCAAGGCAAAATCGACCTGCAAACCACGCGAACGGCCAATCCAGTTGGCCTGCATGGTGCGCACCTGCTCCGGCCAGCCATCCAGTTGCTGCAAATCATCAACCAGTTGATCCGCATAATCGGTGATCTTGATGAACCACTGTGGAATCTCGCGCCGTTCGACCAGCGCCCCGGAGCGCCAGCCGCGGCCATCGATGACCTGCTCGTTCGCCAGCACGGTCATGTCCACCGGGTCCCAGTTCACCACGGCGGTTTTCTTGTAAGCCATGCCCTTGCGCACGAGACGCGTGAATAGCCACTGTTCCCAGCGGTAGTACTCCGGCGTGCAGGTGGCCAGTTCCCGCTGCCAGTCGTAGGCCAATCCTAAGCGCTGCAACTGGCCGCGCATGTAATCGATGTTCTCGAAGGTCCAGCGTGCGGGGGCATCACCGTTCTTGAGCGCGGCGTTTTCCGCGGGCAGGCCGAACGCATCCCAACCCATCGGTTGCAACACGTTTTTGCCGCGCATCCGTTGATAACGCGCGATCACATCGCCGATGGTGTAATTGCGCACATGCCCCATGTGCAGCCGCCCGGAAGGGTACGGAAACATGGACAGGCAATAGAATTTTTCCCGCGTCGGGTCTTCCACCGCGCGAAACACCTGGCGGTCGGCCCACAGACTCTGGGCTTGATCTTCAACTTGGGCGGGAACGTATTGCTCGTGCATCATGGCGATTGGGTGCGTACTTGATTATATAAGGGGGACGATATAAAAACGGCGTCAAGAATACCTGAAAAACCGGACCACTGCCCCAAAAAACCGTGTCCGGGTACATGAACCTCGGTGTATGCTGAGCGCAGATCTTCAGGAGGAATCGCAACATGTCTACCGATGAACAAACCAAAAATACGGCCCACGAAAGCTTGAGCGACCGTTACTACCACTGGCTGGGCACCATCTACGCCCGCCTGCTGGACGATGAAAGCCGGGCGATCAAACGGCACAGTGATGAAATCATCGACGAATCACGAGCCGAGTTGGCCGAGCACGAATACCACCCTGATCTCGTGGACACCCTCCGCATCGACATCGCCAAAGCACAGACTACCCTGCGCCATGACCGCGAAGCCTTTGCGAAGGAATGGCAAAACATCGAGCAAGATCTTGCCAATAAACTGCTGTCGATTGCGGACAAGACCGATGTCGAACTCAATGCGATGCGCGAAGAAGCGAACCTGAAGCGTCACGACACCAAACATCAGGACAAGTGAAGAGGCTGCCCGTGAAACGGTATTTTCTCTGGATTTTGCCCGTACTTGTCACCATCGCGCTTTGTGGGTGTGCATCCACTGCCTGGCGTTCGGGCGGCTCATCGAGTTACATCAGCGGATTTTCCTCTGACGCGTCCCGAGCGTCACCCCGAGTGTACGGCCAGATCAATTCGTCCTACACCCACCGGATCGATTAACTGGATCGACCTTGGCAATAAAAAACCCCGCAACCGTCTCCGGCGCGGGGTTTTCAACTTTAGGACTACGACTGGGTTACTTCGCAGCAGCGTACCGATCGGCAACCGCATCCCAACTGATGACGTCCCAGATGGCCTTGAGGTAATCCGGGCGGCGATTCTGGTAACGCAGGTAGTAAGCATGTTCCCACACATCAATCCCAAGGATGGGCGTGCCCTTGATCTCGGCGATGTCCATGGTGGGGTTGTCCTGATTCGGCGTTGAGCAGACGGCGAGCTTGCCCTGTGCGTCCACGATCAGCCAGGCCCAGCCTGAACCGAAGCGCGTGGCCCCCGCGGTGTTCATCAGATCTTTCAGCGCACTGAACGAGCCGAACGTGGCGTTGATGTCATCGGCGAGTTTTCCAGCTGGCGCATCGCCACCATTCGGAGAAAGAATCGACCAGAAAAGCGCATGATTGTAGTGTCCGCCACCGTTGTTGCGCACGGCCGGCGGGAGTTTGGACACATTCGCCATGATCTCTTCGATGGATTTGTCATCCCATTCGGTACCGGCAATGGCGTTGTTGCAGTTGGTCACATACGCGCCGTGGTGCTTGGTGTAGTGAATTTCCATGGTTTGCGCATCGATGGATTTATCGAGCGCGCCATAGTCGTAGCTGAGTTCCGGAAGTTGAAAAGCCATATCGTGCTCCTGATCTGGGTTGAAAAAGTTAGCAGGTGAAAACTGCCCGAACAAAAAGTCGATGGGCAGACTGGGTTATTCATGTCCTGTTATTTATAACATAGTAGAAGCAGGCTTATTTGCGCTACCCCCGAGAAATTGACCGAAGGGCACTTCGAAAAACCTACTGTGCTGAACAATGCCAGCGTAACACGAAGCTGATGGCAGTCCGGCTCATCTCACTTGAACGGGCGAATACAACGCTGGCGGCCGACCGTAACGGTTTTTCGAGGCGATATAAAGATACTGCCTGAAGTGAGCAGCCAGGCCATGGCCAAACGCCCTGCTACATCCTCAATCCGCGCAACCATTTGACGACATTCAGTACCGAAGACAGCGCCTGGGCCACGTAGGTGAAGGCGGCCGCACGCAGAATCTGCCGCGCCGGTTTTCTTTCGGCCTTACCGAGCCAGCCGCCCTCTTCGAGCATGGGCAGCGCGCGCTTGAAGCTGGCATCCAGTTCGATGGGCAGGTTTGATAACTGCGCCATCAGGGGCACCGCCATCGTCAACACGCCGACGACCAGCATCACCAAGGCGGGCGCAGGTTGCTTTTCGATCAGCGTCACCGCCGGAATCGCCACCAGAATCCAACCGGCCACGCGTTGCGCCCAGGCGCTGCGTTCGACCATCTCCTGGCGTCGGGCGAAAGCCGGATCGCCCTCGGCGTGTTGCAGGGCATGACCGACCTCATGTGCCGCCACGGTAATCGCCGTGAGCGACCGGCCACTAAAATGCGCGGGCGACAATCGCACGCTCCGGGCATGAGGGTCGTAGTGGTCACCTTCCTTGGTGGCCTCGACCGTCACATCACTCAAGCCGCGCCGATCCAGCAGGTAACGCGCCAGATCCGCGCCTGAAAAAGGATAGCGGTCGGCCGGTTGGGCGTGGCGTGCCATTACCTGCCCTACCCACCAGTTCGGCCACCAGGATAACAGTGCCAGCAGGCCCATCGCGGCCAGTAACAAAATCGACATCAGTGAATCCGGTAGATCAGATCACCGCCGGTCGCATCCGGACTGGTGGTGACTTCGATAGAAAACAGATTGCTTAATTTGTATTGCGTGATGATTTCACTCAAGCCATTGACCACACCCACCGCATAACGCACAAAGAGACGGTCACCGATTTGTTTACCCAAGGAAAGCTGCGTATCGCCAAATCCCCCGGAGGTATCCAGACCAACAGAATCAAAGCCGAATTTCTGGCCGATATCACGCACGATATCGTTGCCCTGCGCCACACCCAGACCGGCGATGGCATTCATCAGCATGGCCCGATCACCCGATCCCGAATCGCTCAAGGGCTTTCCGGTCAGCAGTATCGATAATGCATCGGATTCGGGCAACGAGGGCGATGAAAACACGGTGGTTTTGGGTTGATATAACGTCCCCGTGATGTTCAAACCGACCGTGGTGGCGCCAACCACCCGTTGCGCGGTGGCCGCAATCCCCGGATCGCCCAGCGGCCCGACAAACTGTAACCGCCCCTGTTTGACCGCCAGATTTTGCCCGTAGGCTTTGTAGGTGCCGCGGATAAGATCAATTTCGCCGAATGCAGCCAAAGGCCCGTTCGGGCGCAGACGCAGATTCAGCGTACCGGTAAGATCAGTCGAAAACCCCATGCCCGCGAGCGAAACCGCCTTGCCCAGAATCAGTTTGATATCCGCCGTTACGGGATAAGCCGCGGTAGGCATCGGCTTGTTCTCGCCCACAATCACCAAATCACCGGTTGATTTGACCACCGCATCGGGGAGTTTTTCAATGCGCGCGGTCACCGTGGGCAGGGTAATCGAACCGCCGATTCTTGCCCCTGCCTTACTGGCGTCCAGCGTCAGATCCGGGCTGGCATCAATCAATAAACTCGGCAGACGCAATACCGGCACTTCTTGCCCTTGAATCTGCGCCTGCACCTGCCATTGAGGCAGCTTGGCCAAATCGCCCGTGCCCTGAATATTCAGGCGCCCTACCCCCGTTTGCTGCGTGCTTGCTGCGTTACTCGTAGGGTTTTGGGGAACGACACCGTTCAAACCACCGGAAAAAACAAGTTGTCCTTTGCCGTTGATCTGCGCATTGAGCGTGCCGTGATCATAAGCCACGCCGGTATCTGGCAGGGTGAACGCCAGTTGATCGACCACGAGCCGTCCACTGGGTTTGGGTTGATCGAGCGTACCGGCAACCGCAAGATCGGCGCGCGCCTGTCCTTTGAGCC
>NZ_JAQTTX010000033.1 GCF_028710545.1 Halothiobacillus sp.
ACTGATGTGGCCGAAACGGCGCATACCGCGCTGGTCGTGCTCGGCGCCGCATCCTTGCTGGTTGCTGGCTTGTTTATCACGCGGCAAACCATCATCAAGCGTCTGGCTGCCTATTCGAGTGTCGAGCACATGGCCGTGATTGCCCTGGGCTTTGGCTTTGGCGGCCCACTCGGCATCATCGGTGCGTTGTATCACATGCTCAACCACTCGCTGGCGAAGTCCTTGGTGTTTTTCGGCGCGGGCAACATGATGCATGCCTACGGCAGCAAGCGCATCGATGCCGTGCGCCGCGTGCTCGATTATTACCCGAAAAGCGGTGCGCTGTGGCTGGCCGGTGCCGTGGCGATTACCGGCGCGCCGCCGTTCGGCCTGTTTTTATCGGAATTGACCATCCTGCGTGGCGGCATGGCCGGGCAAAATGCTTGGGCGGTGTGGGTGATGGCCGTGTTGCTGATCGTGATTTTCATCGGCTTTTTGAATCACTTCCGTGCGATGTATTTTGGTGATCGCCCACCCGAGCACCGCCCGCATCTGCGGTTGAGCGCCTGGCATGTCGCGCCCATGGCCGTGGCCTTGCTCGGCGTATTGGCCTTGGGCTTATGGTGGTTGCCCATGATCTGGCAGCATTTGGCCGCCATCGCGCAGCATTTAGGAGGGCCGCTTCATGCCGCATCCTGAACCACCCATTGAACGGCCTTTTCAAATGCAAATTTTAAGGCCCGATGAATTACTTGATGCGGCGCAAACCTTGCTCGCTGACCATGATGTCGGCTTGGGCGACACCCCGAGCGCCCACGGACGAATGCAATGCGCCTACGCCCTGCGGGACGCAGACGGCAAGCTTTCGGTGCGTTATATCGTCAGCCAGGGCGCCAACCGGCCCTGGGGGATCTGGTCGGTGGATGCCGCGTCGGGATCGTTGCCCAGTCTGGCCAATGTGCTGCCTTTGCTTGGCTGGTACGAGCGCGAAATTCAGGACTTATACGGCATTACCTTCACAGATCACCCCGAGCCACATCCGTTGGTACTGCACGAGGGGTTTATTCCCAGCAAACCGCCGTTGCAAACGGGGTTTGATCCGAAGGCAGAGCCCATTCGCGGCCACGCCGAACCATTCGCCGAAGCGAACATGGTCGGCAGGGATATTCAGCGTTTACCCTTCGGGCTGATTCGGGCGGATGTGGTGGAGTCGGCTCAATTTGTCTTTCATTACATCGGTGAAGGCATCCTGCATTATCACCCGCGTTTGTTCTACAAACACCGCGCGATGGAAGCGCGTTTTGAAGGCGTGCCGATTTCGACGGCCTGTGTGCTGGCCGAGCGCGTTTCGGGCGTGGATTCGGTCGCGCATGAACTGGCCTTTTCTCAAGCGATGGAAGCAGCGTTGGGCTGGCAGGCACCGCTGCGGGCGCAAGTCTGGCGCGTGATACTGGCTGAACTGGAGCGGTTGTATAACCACCTGCATTATTTTGGCCATCTGGCGAAGACCACCACACTCAAGGTGGCCGAAGCCGAAGGCATCTGGTTGGAGGAGCAAGTCAAGCAGATCAATGGTCGTTTGACAGGCAGCCGATTCCTGCGCGGCGTGATCGTGCCCGGCGGATTGCGGCGCGATCTCGATGCCACGGGATTGGCCGCTGATCTTAACGCGCTGCAACCGCAGATCGAGGACTATCTCAACACCCTGGCCAATACGCGCAGTTATCTCGACCGCCTGCTCACCACCGGCGTACTGCCGCGGCAGGTGGCGTTCGATCAGGGCGCGACGGGGCCGATCGAACGCGCCAGTGATCTCGACCGCGATTTGCGCCGGGACCATGGCTACGCCTTGTATCCCGACCTTCAATTTGCCGTGCCCACCGCGACTGAAGGCGATGCCGATGCGCGTGCTCGTGTCCGCGATCAGGAGATTCGTCAATCCTTGCATCTCATCCGCCAAGCGCTGAATCAACTCGAACCCGGCGCGATTCGCCGCACCGAATCGACCATCGATCCGGCAATAGATGGCATGGGTTTGGGTTGGGCGGAAGCCGTGCGTGGGGGTTTGATTTATGCCGTGCATTGGGATGCAAAAGCCGAGCGCTTGACCCGCGTGAAAATCAAAGAACCCTCGTTTTCCAACTGGCGCGTGTTTCCGTTCACGGTGCACGACAGCAACATGATGGATTACGCAATCAACGAAGCGAGTTTCGGCCTCAGCGTGGCCGGAGCGGATCGCTAAGGAGATAATGCCCATGCCTTTGTGGACCTGGTTTGGCATCAAAAAAGGCCGTGCGACGACCGGCTGGCCCGAATCCGCCGGTTCGGACGGACAAGAGGGTGTGCTCGGCTTGCCCAAACTGAATGCCGATCTCTGCACCGAGGGCGCGCAAGGCTGTACGAACTGCGTGGCCAGTTGCCCGTCCGGGGCGATTGCCTTGAATGGTGCCGGGGATCAAGAGCAGAGCATCGATTTGGATTATGCCCGCTGCGTCGGCTGTCAACTGTGTACAGAAACTTGTCCGAGCGGAGCATTCAGCCCGTCTGACGATTGGGCGTTCGGTGTGCGTGATCGCGCCGATCTGTCGCGTTTGGGGCGGCCTGCGGCGCCGGATAAAAAACTGGAAGAAAAATGGCAAAAATCACTGGCCGGTTTCGGGCACAGTTTGCATATCCGTCATGTGGATGCCGGTTCCTGCAATGGCTGCGAGAGTGAGATTTCCGCCCTCTTGAACCCGTTTTACAACCTGCACCGCTTAGGCATCTTTTTTACGCCATCACCGCGTTTCGCCGATTTGTTGCTCGTCACCGGCCCGGTTACCGAAGTGATGCGTGAGCCGCTGCTGCGCACCTTTGAAGCCATGCCCGAGCCGCGCTGGGTGATGGCGCTGGGTACCTGCGCGACGGGCGGCGGCACGAACGGTGGCGGCTATGCCTGCCATCAGGGTCTGGACGGTATTTTGCCGGTGGATATCTGGCTGCCGGGCTGCCCGCCCAATCCGGCGGCCATTATCGAAGCGCTTTTGTTGTTGCTCGATCGCCGACCGCAGCAAGTCCATGGAGGCCGCCATGACGCTTGATTCCCTTTCGGGGTTTGGCTTTGCCCTGACCGCGCTGTTGTGGTTTGTCGCGTTACTGGGCGATGTGTTCGGTGCCCAACGATTTGCGCGTTGGCTGATCTCGCTGGGCACGCTGGTCGCCATTTTGGCCGTGCTTGGCAGTTTGATCGGTCAGCCACTCACATCAGCGCCATTGACCTTTGGTGACTGGCCGTGGCGATTTGCGCCCGATGCCGCCGGTTTGTGGTTGCTGTTGCCTGCACTGCTGCCCGCTTTTTTTGCGACGGCTACGGGGCGAACTCAGCACCCGCGGGGCTGGGTGGCCGGTGTGGCGCTGTCCCTGCTCGGTGCCTTGGGCATCTTGGGCGTGCAGGATGGCGCTAGCTTGCTCATTGCCTGGGAAGCACTCAGTCTCGGCGGCGCGATCATGTTGCTGGCCGAACGTCAAACCCAGCAGTCCGGCAACGATAACCTGTTCATGTTGGCCTTGCTCGAAGTGGGCTCGGTCGCCTTGTTGCTGGCCGTCATCCTGCTCGGCAAGCAGCTTGAGTTTTCGAGCTACGCGGCGCAATGGCAGGGTCTGGGTACCGGATTGGGGTTCGGGGTCGCCATGCTCTGGCTGATCGGCTTTGGCGCCAAGCTCGGTCTGCTGCCCTTTTACGAGTGGTATCCCAACGCCTACGGGCAGGGCAGTGGGGCGACGGGCGCGATCATGTCGGGCGCGATTTTGAATATGGCCTACTTTGCGCTCGGGCGGGCACTGCTCGATTGGCTGGGTTCGCCGCCTTGGCTTGGCTCGTTCGGTGTCGTCGTGCTGCTGTTCGGCGCCTTAACGGCAATTTTCGCGATTTTGTTCGCGTTTCAGCAAAACGACTGGCGACGCCTGCTGGCGTTTTCATCGGCCGAAAACGCCGCCGTAGCCATCACGGCATTGGGCGCTGCGCTGATTTTTCGCGCCGGTGGTCAAGCCGAACTGGCCGGATTGGCCTGGCTGGTTGGGCTCTTGCATTTGATGGGGCACAGTTTGGCCAAAGGCACCTTGTTTTTTGCCGCAGACGCGGTGGCCCGTGCCACCGGCAGCTACCACATTCGGCAAAGTGGCCTCTTACGGCGCGCGCCCTTCACCCTTGGCATCGGGGTGGTGTTTGCCGGGATGAGTCTGGCCGCGTTGCCTCCGACAGCCGGTTTTGTCAGCGAATGGTACTTGTTCCAGAGTCTGTTCCATGATTTCACCCTGCATGGCGACGGCCCGCGCATTGCCCTCGCTCTGGCGGGCGCCGGCATGGCGCTGACGGCGGCCATTGCCCTGGCGACGATGGTCAAAGTGTTGGGCGTGGGGTTATTGGGTAAAGCCGATGCGACATATCAAAGACCATCGATTGGTTCCCGAATCGCCTCGCTGGTGACAGGCTTGGCCGTGCCCGCCTTGGCGATTAGTTTTGTGTTTTGGTTGCCGCAACTCAAATACGCGATCTGGCAAGCCGCCTGGTCGCCTGCCGATGCGGCATCATTGATGGTGCACGGTTGGCTGTTGGTGCCTTTATCGGCGGATTTTGCGTTTATCTCGCCGCTGAAATTGATGATTGTGATGCCGCTTTTGGCCTTGATCCCGATGGCACTTATCCTGATAACGCTTATCTGGCTGCGCCCGCACATCAAGGTTCGTCGCGCCCCGATCTGGTGTGGCGGCGAACCGGTCAAGGCGCATTCGGGGGCCACCACGGCGCTGGCGTTTTCCAATGCGATGCGGGTGTTTTACCGATTCGTCTACCGCCCCACCAACGCGATTAATCGGCGTTTTGACCCAGGCAGCAAACCTTATTTTCTCAAGACGCTGGAATTCGATTACGCCCAGGCGCCTTTTTTCGGACCCTGGCTGTTTCAACCTGCCGTTCGTTTCGTGCAGGCCCTGTCACAGCGTATTTTGTTTTTACAGAACGGATTGATGAATGCTTATCTCGCCTATATCGGCATTCTGCTGATTCTGGTTTTTGCCTTTGCACTGTTCTGGACGCCGACATAACAGCGTTTTAAAGCCCTTGGCCTTTAAAAAAACCAGGTTTGGATTCAGGGTGCCGCCCTGGCTAAACCCGAGCGGCTTTGCTCGAATCCGTGCAGTAAATCCACTATAATGAGCGGTTCTATTGATAACCCGACAGGTGGAGGCGACATGACTGAATATGTTTTGATTCTTGTCAGCACCGTGTTGGTTAATAATTTTGTGTTGGTCAAGTTTCTGGGGCTATGCCCGTTTTTCGGGGTATCCAAGAAAATCGAAACGGCCATCGGCATGTCGCTGGCGACCACGTTCGTGCTGACGCTCTCGGCGATAGCCAGTTATCTCACCGAAACCTTCATTCTGGAACCCTTGGGGCTCACTTACCTGCGCACGATCATGTTTATCGTGGTGATCGCGGTGGTCGTGAATTTCACCGAGATGGTGGTGCGTAAAACCAGCCCGTTGCTGCATAACGTGCTCGGGATTTATTTACCCCTGATTACCACCAATTGTGCCGTGCTCGGCGTGGCCTTGCTGAACGTGCAGCAGGCGCATAATTTCGTCGAATCCGCGTTGTATGGGTTTGGCGCCTCGGTCGGTTTTTCCATGGTGTTGATTTTGTTCTCTGCCTTGCGTGAACGCATCAATGTGGCCGATGTGCCGATGGCGTTCGAGGGCGTGCCGATTGCCTTGATCACCGCCGGTTTGATGGCGCTGGGGTTCATGGGCTTTGCCGGCATGGTGAAAGTCTGATGTTGACGGCCATCCTTGTCGCGGCCGGTTTGGCATTGGCGTTCGGTATTTTGCTCGGTGTGGCCGCCCAGTGGTTCCACGTTGAAGGCAACCCGCTGGCAGAAAAGATCGACGCACTTCTTCCTCAGACTCAATGCGGCCAATGCGGGTTTACGGGTTGCAAACCCTATGCTGAGGCCATTGCCAAAGGGGAGGCCGACATCAACCAGTGTCCGCCCGGCGGCGAGGCGACGATCAAGAATCTGGCTGACCTGCTGGGCGTGGAACCCAAGCCGCTGAACGCTGAAAACGGCGAAGCCAAAACGGTTCCATTACTCGCGGTGATTGATGAGTCGGTTTGTATTGGTTGTACCAAATGCATTCAGGCCTGTCCGGTCGATGCGATTCTGGGCGCGGCCAAGCAGATGCATACGGTGATTGCCTCCGAGTGCACGGGTTGTGCGTTGTGTGTGGCGCCTTGCCCGGTCGATTGCATCGACATGGTGCCACTGGATGTCGGTTTGGCGGGTTTCCGTTTCCCGGAGCCTAAATGGATCGCGCCGCAATCAGCCGGTGCGCCGGAAGTCCAGCATGTCTGATCAGCCATTGCAGCCGATCGCTGCCCCCTTTTCGTTTCATGGCGGCATTCATCCGCCGGAGAACAAGACGCAAACCCGCGATCGCCCCATCAAGGCCATGCCCTTGCAGTCGCGTTATGTGTTGCCTTTGCAAATGCACATCGGGGCGGCGGCGCAGGCCGTGGTCAAGGTTGGGGATCGAGTCGGCAAAGGGCAGGTGCTGGCCCAGGCGACTGACTTCGTCTCGGCATCTGTTCATGCGCCGACTTCCGGGACCATTGTTGATATTTCCTCTCATCCCATTGCCCATCCCGGAGGCCTATCCGCGCCGTCGATCCTGTTGCAAGCCGATGGCGAGGATCGATGGGCCGAGCGGATGACGCCTTGGGTCGATTATCAGGACATCTCGCCCGCCCAGCTGCGCGGGCGACTGCGTGAGGCGGGTATCGTCGGGCTGGGTGGTGCTGTCTTCCCGACTGCCGCGAAGATGGCGACCGGACAGAGCAGGGTGCCCACGCTCATCCTGAACGGTGCGGAGTGTGAGCCGTATATCACCTGCGACGATCGCCTCATGCGTGAGCAACCGGAGGATATCCTGCGCGGCGCTGCCATCGCGATGTACATGATCGGCGCGGAACGCTGTCTGATCGGCATCGAGGACAACAAGCCAGAGGCCATCGCCGCCTTGCTGGAAGCGAGTCGCTCGGATCCGCGTTTTGCGGTATTTTCCGTCCCCACCCGTTATCCGGCGGGGGGCGAAAAGCAACTCATCAAGGTGTTGACGAATATCGAAGTGCCGCGCGGTCGTCGGGCCAGCGAGTTCGGATTGCTCTGCTTGAACGTGGCCACCGTGGTGGCGGTCCACCGGGCCGTTACCTTTGGCGAACCGATGATCGACCGGATCGTGACGGTCACGGGGGAGGGCATCACGCAACCGGAAAACCTCAAGGTGCGCATCGGCACGCTGATGAGCGATGTGGTGGCAGAGGCGGGCGGATATCGATCCGGGGTCGACCGGCTGATCATGGGCGGCCCGATGATGGGCTTTGCCTTGCACAGCGATGAGGTGCCGGTGGTCAAGGCCACCAACTGTCTGCTGGCCTTGCGCCCACAAGATCGTCCTGCCGAACCCGCGCCTCAACCCTGCATACGTTGCAGTCTCTGCGCGGAAGCCTGCCCTGCCGATCTCTTGCCGCAGCAGTTGTATTGGTACGCCCGCGCCAAGCAGTTCGATCGCGTGGTGGAGTACAACCTGTTCGACTGCATCGAATGTGGCGTGTGCAGTGCGGTTTGCCCATCTCACCTGCCACTGGTCGATTATTATCGCTTTGCTAAAACCGAAGTCTGGGCGCAGGAACGTGAAAAATCCAAGGCAAATCAGGCACGCGAGCGTTTTGAATTCCGCAACGAACGACTGGAGCGGATCAAGGCGGAGCGTGAAGCTGCTTTGAACAAGAAGCGTCAGGCTCTTGCGGCCAAGACCGCAGCCACTCCCGACGATGCCAGCGCGGCACCAGCTCATTCGGATGCGTTTGGTACGCATAAGCCCGCGTCAAACGGCACCGAAGCACCCGCCAGTATGGATGCCGCTGTCGAAGCCGCACGGGCGCGCGCCAAGGCACGACGGGAAGCCTTGGACGCTGATCGTGCCGCAGCAAACGAACAAACACCGGTTCAGGCACAACAAGAACAGATTTCCAAGAGCGATCGGCCATGAAATTTTCCCCGCAAACCGCGCCCTTGCCCGAGGCTTCCAATAGCGTTCGCCGCGTCATGCTGACGGTGTTGTTGGCAATGTTGCCGGGTACCGCCGTCGCGATTGCCCTGTTGGGATGGGGGGTGTTGATCAACATCCTGCTGGCGGTGAGCGCCGGTTTGGTGGCGGAAGCGGCGATGCTGAGCCTGCGTGCCCGTCCCATGCGGCCGGCCATTGGCGATGGTTCGGTCATCGTGCTGGCTTGGATTCTGGCGCTGTGCCTGCCCAACCTGGGGCCGTGGTGGCTGCCGGTATTCGGCACTGTTTTTGCCGTGGTGGTTGCCAAGCAATTGTATGGCGGCCTGGGGTTCAACCTCTTCAACCCGGCCATGGTCGGTTATGTCGTATTGCTGATCTCGTTCCCGGAGCCCATGACGCGCTGGGGGCCGGCCATCGACAGCTCCGGTTCGGCGCTCAATTTCATGCAGTCGGTCGCCTGGTCCTTTTCTGGAGTGTTGCCCAGTGGCGTGGGTTACGACGGCTTGAGCACGGCGACGCCGCTGGATCACGTGCGTGAACAAATCACGACCGGCGCCTCCATCCATCATGCGACGCAAAGCCTGTTCAGCGGCGGTTCGCTCGCCCAGTCGTGGAATTTGTGGCTGAGCCTGGCGTTCCTTGCCGGTGGTGCCTTGCTTTTGTGGCGCGGCGTCATTCGCTGGCATATTCCGGTGGCGATGATCACCGGCGTTCTTGTCATGTCCGGGTTCTTGTGGCTGCTGGATTCGGTGCATCACGCCAGCCCGCTGTTTCATCTCATCACAGGGGCGACCGTGTTCGGTGCCTTCTTTGTGGCAACCGATCCGGTGACGGCTTCGACCACACCACGCGGTCGCCTGATTTTCGGCTTCGGTATCGGCGTGCTGACGGTGCTGATTCGCAGCTTCGGCAGTTATCCGGATGGCGTTGCCTTTGCCGTTTTGCTGATGAACCTGTGTGTGCCGCTGATTGACTATTACAGCCAGCCCAAGGTTTTCGGCCATAAGAAGTCGGAACCCATAAAATGAGGCCAATGGTATGAAGCGCCTGCTCACATTGGATAAAAGCCGGATCGTCATCACAGCGCTGTTGCTGGGTGGTTTTTCCGTCGTGGGCGTTGGTGTGGTATCGATGACGCAGGAAGCCACGCGTGAGCGCATTGCCCAAGGCGAATTGGCGGTGTTGCGCGGGCAGGTTACGGCGGTTCTGCGTCCCGGCAGTTTCAATAATAATCCGGCAAACGCCGCATTTTTGCCGCCTGAGCCCCAAGCGTTGAATTTGCCGCCACTGAAACCGGAACCCGGCGACCCGGCTACGCGACTATCGGAATCGATTCGCGCCGGCATTGTGGGTTTTAGGGCAATCAAGGATGGCACTGTCACGGCTGTGGTTCTGCCGGTCATCACGCATTACGGCTATAGCGGTGATATCAAGCTCATCGTCGGCGTCGATCGCGAAGGCAAAGTCACCGGCGTGCGCGTGACCAAGCAAAACGAAACCCCGGGCCTCGGCGACAAGATCGAAGCGAATAAGACAAATTGGATATTTGGCTTCGATGATAAAAGTCTGGAAAACCCGGGCGAAAAGGGCTGGGCCGTGAAGAAAGACGGCGGCGTGTTCGATCAGTTCAGCGGTGCCACAATCACCCCCCGTGCCGTCGTCGGGGCCATTCATCAGGTGCTGGAGTATGTGCGTTTGCATCATGACGAATTGTTTGACGCGCCGCACTCATCCAGACATGAACATGATGACGAGTCAAAAGACAAGCCAAAAGACAACCCAGAAGCGGCACACATGCCAACAGAGGTGAACCATGAGTGATGTTTCCTATCGAGAACTTGCGGTACAAGGGCTCTGGAAAAACAATCCCGGGCTGGTCCAGATTCTCGGCATGTGTCCGATGATGGCGATCTCCAATACCGTGGTCAATTCATTGGGATTGGCGATGGCGACCATCTTGACGATGGTTGTATCCAACGGCCTGGCTTCGGCGATTCGCCATTGGGTGCGCCCTGAAGTGCGGCTGCCGGTGTTCGTGATGGTCGTCGCTTCGGTCGTGACCGTGATCGAACTCTGGATGAACGCTTATCTGAATACGCTCTACCACGTGCTGGGCATCTTCCTGCCGCTCATCGTGACCAACTGCATCGTTATCGCGCGGGTAGAGGGCTTTGCGGCTCGTAATCCGGTTCTGCCGTCCCTGTATGACGGGCTGATGATGGGGCTGGGTTTCGGTCTCGTGCTCGTGGCACTGGGTGTCATTCGCGAATTGCTGGGTTTCGGCACATTGCTGGCGAATGCGCAGCAACTCTTCGGCCCGATGGCGGCCAATTGGACGATTCATGTTTTGCCGGAACAAGCCCACTTCCTGTTGGCGATTTTGCCGCCGGGTGCGTTCATGGCGCTTGCTATCCTGATTGCCATCAAACAGGCGATAGAGCAGCGCAGAGCCGCGCGTTTAGCTCAGCCTGTTGCGCTGGAGCTGCCCAAGGCCGCAACGGCTTCATAGAAGAGAGCGGGCACACACGCAATCCTCATCATAAGGCCAGTGTCGAGTAGTTGTGCTATCAAGCCGGATCAGTGCCAGATCATCCGCAGCTGCTGGTGCTCTTGTTGTGGCAGATAGGTGTCACGTCTGGATGCTCGACGGCATCGGCAATCACGCTGACAAAGTGACCGAGTTCGTCCGGTGTCAGCACGGTCAGAATGCGGTTCATGATATTCGGATCAACCCGGGCAAGACTTGACCCCCCATTTTCCAACTGAACCCAGATACCCGCAGAAACGATATCGCCATCATCTTCCAAAGCTCGGGCGGCGGCCTCGTTCTGGGATGTCTCGTCTTCATACCAAGCCTCGATCTGATCCAGCAGGTTATCGTCGATATCGTCCGGAATGGCCACATTCGTTACGGATTCATTAATCGGATCGACACGCGAAGTGGCTGTAATGCCAAGGGTTTTTAGATGGTTGATGAAATTTTCGCCGCGATCTGAGGTCAGAAAGGTAAATTCGTACATTGTTGATTCCTCGTATGGGGTTTGGTGACGATGCAAACGTCAGGTTGAACATGCTTTATCAACCCGTATTGGCTCCATGCTGAATGACAATGCTCATTGAGCACCATCTTGTTTTGATTTGGGTTGGACTATCTTAAATGATAGCCTTGGTATGAGTTTTTTGCACTGCTCGGTGGCTCAATAGCGGTACTCGGAAAACCCCTTCCACGGGGATTTTTACAGGCACTTATTATTGGTGGCTCGTACTAAAAACTTCCTATTTCAATCGTTTGCGGGGTCGGATGCCTCTCATTAATCGCTCGCTCAATAAGGTGTTGACGATGGCTGCGACATTCTTTTGTCCACAGTGTTTTACCAAAGTGGCTGAGTCCACTGAAATCTGCCCGCATTGCCACACGGACATCAAGCACTATCTTCATCACGTGCCCTATGTGACGCGTCTGATTCACGCCTTGGGCCATCCTGAGTCGGAGGCGCGTATGTCGGCCACGATTGCCCTGGCAGGATTGGCCCCGCCGGAGGCAGTTAAGCCGCTGCTTGATCTGATTGCGCAATGGCCAAGTGATGTGGTTCAGGGAACTCAAGCGATTGATGCCCTCATGCAAATCAACACCAAGGAAGCCTGGCAGGGAATCGATACCATTTCAAAAACCCACCCTTCAACTGTCATCCGTCATGTCGCAGAACGGGCTTTATCCAGACCTTTGGAAGGATAACTTTGCGAAGTGAAATACATAAGTGTTTCACTTGGTTGAATTGTCATAATATGTCGATAAGGTGTATCCATTGCCCTATTGCATGGGCTTGGTTGTTCACAAGGAGACATGGATCATGCACGTTGAATTCCAAATTGTTCTGCTGTCTATTCTGGCCATGATCGGCATTATCGGTATGCCTGCGTATGTATTCTGGATGTTCTGGAAGAAATCGGGCGAGGCGCTCAAGGAGAAGCAGCAGCACTAAGTTCGCTATTTATAGACCCCTGTATAGCGGGGGTTTTAAGAAGACGCTGAGCGTTACAACAGTTCCAGCGCCTGATTGAGATGGCTGACGGCCGTGATGTTCAAGCCGTCGATCGGTCGTGCGGGCAAATTGGCTCTGGGTACGATGGCCTGGGTGAAGCCATGCTTGGCCGCTTCGGCTAGGCGCTCTGGCCCGCCACTGACCGGGCGGATTTCACCGGCGAGCCCCACTTCACCAAAAACGATCAATCCTTCCGGCAGGGGCCTGGCGCGGAAACTCGACAAGATTGCCAGCAGGCTGGGCAGGTCGGCCGCCGTTTCCGCGACGCGCACGCCGCCGACCACATTCAAAAAAACATCCTGATCATATAGGGCGATCTGGCCGTGCCGGTGCAGCACGGCCAGAAGCATGGCCAGCCGGTTCTGGTCGAGACCGACGGTCAACCGCTTGGGATTGCCGCCGGGGTGTTCGGCAACGAGCGCCTGAACTTCGACCAGCAGAGGGCGAGTGCCTTCACGAGTGACGGTAATAACGCTGCCGGGAACCGGTTGTTCATGGCGCGACAAAAAAATGGCGGATGGGTTGGTGACGGGTTTCAAACCGCGATCGGTCATGGCGAACACGCCGATTTCGTTGGCGGCGCCAAAACGGTTCTTGACCGCACGAATCACCCGAAAACGCGCACCGGGATCGCCTTCGAAATACAACACGGTATCGACCATGTGTTCGAGCACGCGCGGCCCGGCCAGAGCACCTTCCTTGGTGACATGGCCGACAATGAAGATGGTGACTTCATGCCGTTTGGCAAAGCGTACAAGTTGGGCCGTGCCTTCGCGCAACTGCGATACGGAACCGGGGGCTGCGGTCAGTCCTTCGGTATGCAGCGTCTGGATGGAATCGACCACCAGCAGACGCGGCAATTGGCGGGCACAGTGCGCCAGAATCGCTTCGACCGACGTTTCACTCATCAAGGTCAGTTGGCCTTGTTTCCCCGACAGATCGGCCTCAAGCCGCTGGGCGCGCAGCGCGACCTGTTGCAGGGATTCCTCGCCCGTCACATAGAGGCAGGGCATACGCGCCTGGAGTGTAAGCAGGGTTTGCAATAACAGTGTCGATTTTCCGATACCCGGGTCGCCGCCGATAAGGATGACCGAACCTTCAACCAATCCGCCGCCCAGGACGCGATCGAGTTCATCCAGCCCGGTGGATTCCCGGGGCGTTTCGCTGATACGCACTTCGGATATCAGGGTGGTTTGCGGGTTGCCCCCGGCATAGCCGCTGACACCCGGTGAACTGGCAGTCGATGCGTTACCGGGCAGGCGGATTTCGGTGAGGCTATTCCATGCCCCGCACTCGCTGCAGCGGCCTGCCCACTTGGGGAAATCGGCACCGCATTCCTGGCAGACGAAGGCCGATTTCTCCCTGGCGCGCGCCATTAATGATCGCTCGCCGGTTCGTGCGTGATGGTGAGTCGAGCGATGTCGACAGCTCGATTCCGGACGGACTCTACGGTAATCAGGATGTCGCCCAGATCAACTTCGGCGCCAACGGTTGGCAGCGTTTCCAGCTGCTCGATGATCAGGCCATTGAGCGTGCTGGCTTCCTGCGTGGGCAGTTCGATGGCCAGTTCCCGGTTGATCTCCCGGATGGGCATATTGCCCTTGAGCAGATAACTGCCATCTGCCTCCGCCTTGATTTCGTCGTTATCGGTAACCGGCGATGTGGTGAAGTCGCCAACGATTTCCTCAAGGATATCTTCGAGTGTAACGAGACCTTGAACATCGCCGTATTCATCGACCACCAGCGCCGAGCGGCGTTTTTCTTTCTGAAAGTTGAGCAGTTGCGTGGTCAGGGCCGTGCCTTCGGGTACGTAGTAGGGTTCGCGCAGCAGCCGTTTTAGCCGGCTCAGGGTGAGTGAGCCGTCCATCAGTGGCCCGAATAATCGGCGCACCGTGATCACGCCGATGGTGTTCTCGACGGAACCCTTGTAAACCGGTACCCGACTGTAGGACAGGTGCTTGATTTGTTCGAGTACCTCTTCCCAGGGCACACTGATGTCGATACCGATGATATCGGCACGGGGAATCATGATGTCCTCGACCTGCCCCTGCTCCAGATTCAGTACGGAAAGCAGTAATTCCTGGTGTTGTTCGGGCAGGTGATGACTGGATTCACGCACGATCGTTTGCAGTTCGGCAGCGGATAAGCCTTGGGCTTGTTTTGTCTTGGTGTTGAAACCCAGAAGATGCAGCAGACCATTCGCCAACAGGTTGATCAGTTGGATCAACGGCAGGATGGGTTTCATGATGAAGCTGTAGAAATAGGCGGCGGGCCAGGCGAATCGTTCGGGGGACACTGCGGCTGCGGTCTTCGGGGCGACTTCACCGAAAATCAGCAGGGCGAAGGTCATCACGCCGGTGGCAATGGCAAGGCCACTGTCGCCAAACAGGCGTAAGCCGATGACCGTGGCAATGGACGAAGCCAGAATATTGACGAAGTTGTTGCCCAAAAGAATCAGCCCGAGCAATCGGTCGGGCTTTTCAAGCAGTTTTTGCGCGCGCACCGCGCCGCCGTGCCCACGCTTGGCCAGGTGGCGCAGTCGGTAGCGGTTCAGGGAAATGAGCGCAGTCTCTGAACTGGAGAAAAACGCCGATAACAAAATGAGAATAACGAGTGCCGCGATCAGCACGCCAAGGTGTGTTTCGTTCAATGGAGGATCTGTGTGTGGCCAAACAGGAACCTAGTGTACGAAAAAAACGCGGGCTAGTGGGAATTCATCGTCAAGGTTGGTTATTTGAGTTGGCACGGATATCGCTTTGCATTGTTCACTAATTAGCGGGAGGGTAACCGTGATGAGTGATTCAATCTTCGGAATCCATGGGCAGGCATTGGTGTTCCAATCGCAGCGCATGGGGATTCTGGCTTCGAATATCGCCAATGCCGATACGCCGAATTTCAAGGCGCGGGATCTGTCGTTCCACGATGCCTTGCGGGCGGCAGCCGGCCAGGGATCGGTGGGGCAGCCGCTGGCGTTGGCGCACAATCAACCAGGGCAGATGTCCGGCGCGGCAGCAAACGGCGGGGCGCAGGAGTTGTACCGCATTCCCGATCAACCCGCTCTGGATGGCAACACAGTGGATATGGATCGTGAGCGGGTGCGGTTTACCGAAAACGCGGTGTCCTATCAAACCACGCTGAGTTTTCTCAATAGCCGGATCAAGGGCATCAACTCGGCACTGACCGGTCAGTAGAGAGGTAATCAATCATGAGCTTGTTTTCGATTTTCAATGTATCCAGTTCGGCGATGGCGGCGCAGTCGTTGCGGCTGAATGCCACAGCGTCGAATATGGCCAATGCCGATGCGGTTGCCACCAAACCCGAAGATGCCTACAAGGCCCGTGAGCCGGTGTTCCAGCAGGTGATGGAGCAGAACGGCGGGGTGGGTGTGCGCGTATCGGGCATCACCCAGAGCACCGCACCGAATCCTGCTTTGTATGAACCCGGAAATCCACTGGCCAATAAAGATGGCTATGTGTTTTCGTCGAACGTAAATCCGGTTGAGGAGATGGTCAATATGTTGTCGGCCTCACGCTCCTATCAGACCAACGTGCAGATGATGGATACCGCCAAGAATTTGGCGCTAAGAACCTTGCAACTCGGCCAATAGGAGTCCTGAGCTATGACAACCAGTACGACAGCAACCAACCCGTACGCCAGTTTGGGCTTGGCCGTTTCCTCTGCGACGGGTAGTGGCGCGACCAGCACCAGTGCTACGTCGGGCAATGGTGCAGAATCCCTCGATATGAACAGTTTCATGAAGCTGCTGACGACGCAGCTTCAAAATCAGGATCCGACAAATCCGACCGACAACAGCCAGATGATCGCGCAACTCGCGCAGTTCAGCTCGCTGCAAGGGATTAGTCAGCTCAATACGACGGTGAACGGGTTCCAGTCCACGTTGCAGTCGAGCCAGATCATGCAGGCAGCGGCCCTAGTCGGCAAGGCGGCCATCGTGAAAGGCGATACCGCCCATATGTATAACTCGACTGCTGCCGACGGCACGACAAAGGCTTCCGGGATTCTGGGTGCGGTGGATATTCCCACGGGGGCAACGAGTGTTTCGGTATCGATTACCAATGCCAGCGGACAGGTGGTGGATACGCAGAGCGTACCGGTTTCAGGGAGTGCGCGGCCGACATTTTCCTGGGATGGGACCATGCCCGATGGCAGCGTTGCGCCGCCAGGTGCCTACACCGTGACGGCCAACGCGACGGTAAATGGCCAGGGACAGGCGGCTCAAACCTACGTGGGCGCGGTGATCAGTAGTGTCGGTGTGACGAGCAGCGGTCCGCAGCTGAATCTGGATGGTGGCCTGCCGCCTGCGAAGTTATCCGATGTCGTTGAAATTATCAGTTGATGCTGGGATTGATCCGGCAGTAACGTATGTACTCATGTTAAGGAGAAAATCCCATGTCATTTAATACCTCGATTACGGGGCTGAATGCGGCCCAGAAAGATCTGGATGTCACCAGTAACAATATCGCCAACGCCAACTCGACCGGGTTTAAGAGCTCGCGTGCGCAGTTTGGTGATATTTACGCCGTGAGCGCTTATGGCAACAGTAAAACCGCCACAGGGCAGGGCGTTTTAACCGAGGCCGTGCAACAGCAGTTCACGCAGGGCAGCCTGCAGTTCACCAATAATTCGCTAGATTTGGCGATTTCCGGCCAGGGCTTCTTTACCTTCCAGCCGACGCTGGACAGCCAGCAATCGGTGTATTCCCGCGCCGGTGCGCTGGGCGCAAATAAAGACGGCTTTATCGTGAATACCAACGGCCAGTACCTCAAAGCGTTACCGGTGAGTGCCAACGGCACCTTGCAATCCACTTCACTGGCCAGTGCCAAGCCGATCCAATTGCCGGTGGCGGCGGGCGCACCTAAGGCAACCGTCAACGTGACGCAATCGTTCAACCTGCCTGCCAGTGCGACAGTACCCGCGGTGACGCCCTTTGATATGACGCAGGCGACCCCCGATCCTGCTTCCTATACACAGGCGAATTCGCAGCAGGTTTATGATTCTTTGGGTAATACCCATACCTTGACGAGCTATTACGTCAAGACGGCCAACCCCAATGAATGGAACGTGTACTACCAGATCGACACCCAGCCTTCTCAGGGGCCATCAACGCTGACCTTTGATGCTAACGGGCAACTGCCGACCACGCCCGCGCCATTTCCCGTGACTGCAACGGCCGCCAGTCTGGGAACAGGTGCCGCGCCCTTGAATATCAATGTTCAGACTCAGGGCGATTCCACCCAGTACAACGCGCCGTTCAATATGGCGGCACAATCTCAGGACGGGAATACCACCGGGCAGTTGACGGGCGTATCGGTGGGGAGCAATGGCCTGATTCAGGCGAGCTATTCCAACGGTCAGAATATTCCGCTGGGGATGGTGGCGCTCGCCAATTTCAGTAATCCGCAGGGACTGAAACAGGTTGGCAATAATTCATGGGCGGAATCGGTCGATTCGGGCGCGCCCACGGCCGGTCAACCGGGAACGGGTACCTTCGGTCTGATTCAGGGCGGCGCACTGGAGCAGTCGAATGTCGATCTGACTCAGCAACTGGTGAATCTGATTACGGCGCAGCGCAACTTCCAGGCGAATGCTCAGGCCATTCAGACAGATAAAACAGCGACCGATGCGGTGATCAACATTCGGTAAATCTGGTCGGTAAATCCGGCCGTTAAATGAGACAAAGGGTGATGAAAAAGACGGACAGTGTGCCGTCTTTTTTTTGCCCTAAGTAAATGCTGATTTATTCCATCCTTGGAATAAATCAGCTCGCTCATCGCGCTACACGCCCGCGATGGCTCTCACGAATCAAAGACGTACGTCTTTGTTCGTGTTGGGCCATCCTGCCCCAAACGGGAAGCACTGAATAAATCAGCGCTTCCCTAAATCAAGTGTGAACGGGATGTCAGGATGGTGTCATAAAATTGGCTATCGCGTCTCTGTGATCACAAGCCATGGCGCTATACCGCATCAGGCTAAGGTTTGGAGCCGGTTTTCAATAATTGGCACGTCCTGTGCTTTGAAACAACTGTATTCATTATTCAGTGAGGAGCCGGTTATGGATCGTCTCGCCTACATTGCCATGAGTGGCGCCAAGCAAACGCTGCTGGCCCAATCGACCAATGCCAACAATCTGGCCAACGTGAGCACCCAGGGGTTCAAAGCCGATCTGGATGCGTTTCAATCCATGCCGGTTTATGGACCCGGTTATGCAAGCCGGGTGTATGCCCAGGATGAGCGCAGCGGCACCGATTTTGCCCAGGGCCCACTGATGACCACGGGGCGTAGCTTGGATGTTGCGCTCAAGGGCCAGGGGGTCATGGCTGTTCAGGCGCCCGATGGTTCGACGGCTTATACCCGCCGCGGCGATTTGCATATCTCACCGAATGGACAACTGCAAACCGGTTCCGGCGCTCCCGTGCTGGGCAACCAGGGGCCGATTGCCATTCCGCCGGCAAGCAAGATCGATATTTTGGGCGATGGCACGATCTCGATCATCCCGCTTGGCGGCGATGTCAATGCACCGGCGCAGATCGATCGAATTCGTCTGGTCAATCCGCCATTGGCCGATCTGCAAAAACGCGGGGATGGTTTGTTCGCGCTCAAGCCGAACACGCCTGTCCCACAACCGGACGCAGCCGTGCAGGTTGCCAGCGGCGTGCTTGAGGGCAGCAATGTGAATCCGGTCGACTCGATGGTGAAGATGATCGAATACGGCCGTCTGTTCGAAATGCAGACCAAGATGATCAAAACGGCCGATGCCAATAGTTCTGCGGCCGATCAATTATTGAAATTCAGTTGAGGATTGAACCATGACGACACCTGCTTTATGGATTGCCAAAACCGGCCTTGATGCCCAGCAAACCCGCATGTCCGTGATTTCGAACAACCTGGCGAACGTCAACACCACGGGTTTCAAGCAGGATCGGGCGGTATTCGAAGATCTGATTTATCAGAACTACCGTCAGGTCGGTGCGGCCAACACGCAACAAAACGAAGTACCAACCGGCCTGAATATCGGCACCGGGGTGAAGGTGGTGGCGACGGAAAAGAATCATACCCAGGGCAATTTGGTCACCACCAATAACGCACTGGATTTGGCGATCAATGGCCGTGGTTTTTTCCAAGTGCTTCAACCCGATGGCACCGTGGCTTATACCCGTGACGGCAGCTTCAGCCTCGATAGCAACGGCCAGGTCGTCACGGCGAACGGTTATCCCTTGCAACCGGCGATTACCGTTCCGCAGGGCGCGCAATCGATTACTGTGGGTAAAGATGGCACGGTCAGCGTTCAGTTGGCGGGGCAGGCGCAACCCAGTCAGGTCGGTACGATCGATCTGGCGGATTTCGTCAATCCGGCGGGTTTGCAGCCCATCGGCGATAACCTGTTTCTGGAATCCGGTTCCAGCGGCGCGCCACAAACCAGCACGCCCGGTTTGAACGGCGTGGGCAATATGCAGCAAGGCATGCTCGAAAGCTCCAATGTGAACGTGGTCGAAGAGCTGGTCAGCATGATTGAAACGCAACGCGCCTACGAAATGAATTCCAAGGCCATTTCCGCGACATCCAGCATGTTGCAGACCTTGAATCAGAACACCTGAGATCAATTAGGAAGGGTTGGGGTATGAACCGATATCCATTGTTAGCGTTGAGTGTGATCGGCCTCGTCTTCGGTTTGAGTGGCTGTGCGAGTCAGCCGCCGATGAAGCCCGATCCGTCCTTTGCGGTCGTCATGCCGCCGGAGGCGTCTACCAACAATCCCATGCAGAATAACGGCTCGATCTACCAGTCCGGTCAGATGGATAACATGTTTGTCGATTCCCGGCCCTATCGGGTGGGCGACATTTTGACGGTGGTGCTGCAAGAAAGCATGAATGGCAGCAAGAGTGCCACCACGGGAACCAGCAAGGCCGATTCGGTTGCGATCACGCCACCGGCGATCGGTGGGTTGTCCGCTAATATCATGAACCGATTTGGCGCCACGCTTTCCACGGCCAACCAGTTCAAGGGTGACGGAACCAGTGCGCAAACCAACAGCTTGAGGGGGCAGATTTCCGTGACGGTCGCGCGGGTCTATGCCAACGGCAGCCTCTTCGTGCAGGGCCAGAAATACATCGGAATCAATCAGGGTACGGAATACGTGCGCTTATCCGGATTGGTACGCCCGCAGGATATTGCGACGGATAACAGCGTGCTCTCGACCCGGATTGCCGATGCGCATATTTCCTACGGCGGAACGGGCACCGTGAATGACGCCAACAACATGGGCTGGCTGGCCCGATTCTTCAACAGCCCAATTTTTCCTTTCTAATTCAAGTGAGGCCAATCATGCGCCATTTCATGCTGATTATGCTGTTGGGTTTGCTGCTGCCGGTGACGGTGGCACAGGCTGTTACGCAAGAACCTGCGCAGCGCATCAAGGATTTGGCCACCTTTGCCGGCGTGCGCAACAATCAGATCATCGGTTATGGTCTGGTCGTGGGGTTGCCTGGGACAGGGGATCAAACCACGCAGGTGCCGTTCACCTTGCAGAGCATTCAGAACATGTTGTCGCGTCAGGGTTTGTCGCCATCGGCTGGCAACGTGCAGCTCAAGAACGTGGCCGCGGTGATGGTCACGGCGAGCTTGCCGCCGTTTGCCAAGCCGGGTCAACAAATTGACGTGACGGTTTCTTCCATCGGCAATGCGAAAAGCCTGCGCGGTGGTGAACTCCTGATGACGCCGCTCAAGGGCGTGGACGGACAAATCTATGCGGTGGCGCAAGGGAGTCTCCTCGTCGGCGGGCTGGATGTGAGCGGCAAGGATGGTTCCCGAGTGACCGTCAATATTCCGACGGCAGGGCGCATTCCGAACGGTGCGTTGGTCGAGCGTTCGGTTACCAGCACCATGGGCGGCGCGAATTCGGTTTATCTCGACCTGAACACTCCCGATTTCACGACAGCCAAGAACATGGAAAAAGCCATCAACCAAATGCTGGGCGGTGGCGTGGCTGAAGCGGTGGATGGTGGCACAATCCGTGTGCGTGCGCCGCAGGATGCCAACGCCCGCGTAGGATTCATGTCGGTGCTCGAAGGCATTGAAGTGTCTCCGGGTGAAGGGGCGGCCAAAGTGGTTGTCAACGCGCGTACCGGCACAGTGGTGATCGGTCAGAATGTGCGGATCGAGGCCGCTGCCGTGTCCCATGGTGATCTGACCGTCACGGTCAAGGAAAACGCCCAGGTGTCGCAACCGGGACCATTCTCGAGAGGGCAAACCGTGGTTACGCCGAATTCCCAGGTGAGCGCGAAAGAAGACAAGAAGCGTGCCTTCCTGTTCAATCCGGGTGTGACGCTGAACGATATCGTCAAGGCCGTGAACGCGGTGGGCGCATCGCCTTCCGATCTGGTTGCCATTCTCGAAGCCCTCAAAAGCGCTGGCGCGTTGAAGGCGCAACTGATCGTGATCTGATGAGCGAGGAGGGCGTGGTATGAGCATCATCAATCAAAGTACCGATGTCAGCAGCTACGCCGACTTTCAGGGCTTGGCGCGCCTGAAAGCGACGGCTCAGAATGACCCGCGCGAGGCCCTGAAAACCGTCGCGCATCAGTTCGAGACCCAGTTCATCGGCATGTTGATGAAATCCATGCGTGATGCCACACCGCAGGATGGCTTGCTCGATAGCCAGCAGAGCAAGACATTCCAAAGCATGATGGATCAGGAAGTCGCGCAGAAAATTGCCGCGCATGGCGGGATCGGCCTGGCGGGTATGATCGAGCGGCAGCTTAGTCAGGACACGCCCGGCACGACCCAGAACAAGGCACTTGATGAAGCCAAACCTCATGCCTTTGCGTTGCACCCGGTCAATCCCGCAACGGAACAGGCCATCGATTCGACCCCACGCGCGTTCAAACTGCCGGAGCGCAACCCGATGCTCAAGGCCTTCGCGCTGGGGAAGCAGACGCCAAACGCTTCTGCGCTGAAAGCGTCCGATGCAGCGCCATCTGTTTCTGCGCTGGCGAGCCAAACCACATCGATAAGCCCTCAAAATAAGCCCAAGTATTGGGATTCCCCCGAGGCTTTTGTCACTGCGATTCTTCCCCACGCTGAAGCGGCGGCGAAAAAACTCGGCATTCCCGCCAAGGTGCTGGTGGCGCAATCGGCGCTGGAAACAGGCTGGGGCAAGCATTTGCCCGTGAATGCGAACGGGCAGGCCAACTACAACTTCTTTGGCATCAAGGCAGATTCTTCCTGGCAAGGCGCGAAGCAATCCGTCAACACGCTGGAATTTGAAGGTGGCGCGATGGTGCAACGCAAGGCATCGTTCCGGGCCTATGATTCGGTGAGCGCTTCGTTCAATGATTTTGTGCAGTTCCTGCAGGAAAACCCACGGTACAGCCAGGCATTGAAAGACAAGAGCGATCCCGAGCGTTTTGCGCGTGCGCTACAGAAGGCAGGCTATGCAACCGATCCACAATATGCCGACAAGCTCATTGCGATCATGCGATCCGGGCGGATTCCCGATTCGTCCGATGGCTTGGGTACGTCCTGAGCATTTTATTGATTTTTTCGTGCAAAAGGCTCAAGTTTCCAAAAGCTTGGTCGATAACGACCGCATACCGTAAAAGAGGTTTTGGCCATGCCAGACTTGATGAGCAATTCCGTTACCGGCCTGTTGGCCATGCAGCAGGCACTTGCCACGACGGGCAATAATATCGCCAACGCCAATACGCCGGGCTATTCTCGTGAACGGGTCAATCTGGCTTCCATGCAGGCCCAGTATCAAAACGGAAGCTATATCGGTTCAGGCGTGCAGGTGGCTTCGGTTACCCGGATGTACGATCAGTTCATTACCAGTCAACTCAATGCCGCAACCACAACCAATAGCAGCCTGACCTTCCAGAATGATTTCACCACTCAGGTGACCCAGTTGCTGGGAGATACCTCATCGGGCATCGCGCAGCAAACCCAGGCGTTCTTCAATGCGACACAGGCAATCGCTGCCAACCCGACGGACGCCACGGCGCGTTCGACATTCCTCGGGTCGGCACAAGCGCTGACCGACAGTTTCAATCGAATCGACAGCCAGTTGCAAAGTCTCGATAACCAGATTGGTCAGCAGGCATCGGATATCGGTCGGCAAATCAACACCTACGCCAAGCAGGTGGCCTCATTGAACGGTGAGATCAGCAAGGCACAGGCAACCAACCCCAATGCCCTGCCCAATGATCTGCTCGATCAACGGGATCAGTTGATTACACAGATTTCATCTCTGATCGATGTGAAGGCCAATCCGGACAATCAAGGAAATATCAATCTCACTCTAGCCAGTGGCGAGTCGCTGGTTCTGAACTCGACTGCGACCAACCTGAGCGTGGGGAATTTGCCTTCCGGCCTGAATATCACCTTGGGCAAAACCGACATCACATCCCGCGTGAACGGCGGCACCTTGGGCGGAATGCTTGAGGCTCAAAGCCAATTGATCACCCCTTTGCGTAATCAATTGGGCAGGGCCGCGCTGGTGCTGGCCGATCAGGTCAACCAGAATCAGACCGCCGGTGTTGATTTGAACGGGAACACAGGAACGAATTTATTCACGGACGTTTCCGCATTTGCGCCGCAGACCACGGCACAGCCAACAAATAAAGGGACCGGTTCTGCGACAGGGGCTTACACCGATCCCACCTTGCTGACGGGGCAAACCTACCTTGCGCGTTACGACGGCACTAACTGGCAGGTGAGTACCGTTCCCGGTGACGGCGCAGCACCGTTGACGGTCGCTTCCGGCGGTACGCTGAACCTGCCCGGGCTGGATGTGACCTTTGCGGGCGCACCGCAATCGGGCGACGTGCTTAATATCCTGCCGACGGTGGGGGCCGCTGGGAAGATCGGCGTGGTTCAGCAAAGTCCTTCCGGGATTGCAGCAGCAGAAGCGGGCCAGCCTGCCTACTCGCGTGACAATACCCAAATCCAGAAGCTATTCGATTTGAGCTCGGCTACCATCGTCGGGCAAACGGCCTCTGGAGCGGGTAATGGTTCCAGTTTGTCCGAGAGCGTGAGTTCGGCGGTTAGCCAAGCCGGTGCTTTTGCAGGACAGATTCAACTTGCGGCCAAGGCAGCCAGTGCCACTCTGACAAATTTGACTGCCCAGCAGCAGTCGGTTTCGGGTGTTAATCTCGATGAAGAAGCCGCAAATCTTTTGAAGTATCAACAACAATATCAGGCGCTTTCGCAGTCGATCAGCTCGGCCAATACGATTTTCCAATCGCTGCTCTCTGCCTTTCGTTAAGAGGATTCGGATATGCGTGTTTCAACTTCCATGGTTTTTGCACAAGGCCTGAGTAATCTGCAACAGCAGCAGTCCGCGATGCTGCAATCTCAGCAAGAAATTGCAACCGGCGTGAAACTGACCAATCCGGCGCAAGATCCGGTCGCCTTTTCGACGGCTAGCGATCTGTCCGTGCTCAGTAGCAAGCAGAATCAGTACAGCACGAATATCGACAATGCAACCGGTAAGATCCAGGTACAGGAATCGACCTTGGGTTCGATTACCACGATGCTGCAAAGCGTGCGTGATGTCGCCATTCAGGCGAATAATGCCGCGCAAAACGGCACGTCACTGTCCGCGCTTACAGATCAGCTCGATCAGTTGCAAAAGGCTTTGGCTGGTCAAATGAATGCCACGGATGAGCGCGGGGAGTATCTGTTTTCGGGGACGGCCGCACGTGAAAAACCCTATGACGCCAGCGGCGTACTCAATCCAGCCGTGGGTTCGGCGGGGACGGTCAAGCTGGCCATTTCCGACCAGCAGTCAGTGGGCATTAATCAGCCAGCCGGGCAGATTTTCCAGCTTTCATCCAGCGCAACGACAGGGGGCAATGCCAGCATTCTGCAAGTCATTGATCAACTAAAAACGGCGATTACGACGCAACCTGCCAATCTGCAAACCGTTTATGAAAATGCCCAAAAGGACATTGACGCCGTTATGAACCAGGTGACGGACGCGCGCGGTAGCATGGGTAATGCGCTCAATACGCTGAGCACGGCCAAAAACGATAACGCAGCACAAAATGTGCTTACCCAGCAAACGCTCTCCGGCTTGCGCGATACCGATGTCGCCAGCGCCATTACCAAACTGAACCAGAGTTACCTCAATCTGCAGGCGACCCAGCAGAGCATGGTTAAAATTCAAAGCCTGTCCCTGTTCAACTATATCCGTTGATTTCGAACCCATTTTTCCCACTTTCGGTTCGGCTGAGTGGGTAGAAAATTGTCTCCTATACCTGAATTCTCCCCGTTTGGTTATGGTGCTCTTGTCGATGTGCCTGCATTGACTTTGATCAATAGATGACGTTCAATGTCGGAAATTGATGTATAGGCACCTCGAAAAACCTACTGCGCGCCCCGATTGCTGCGTTGGGCGGTGCTCGCTCCCTCGCCTATCTATCTGATATGTCTCGGTCGCTGCGCTCCGGCCGCCTTGCACTCGAGCCGCTCGTAACGGTTTTTCGAGGTGCCCGTATTTCATACAAGGAGTTTCGCTTATGTCGCCCTCACTCCAAGCCGTCGTTATTGATCTGGAGCGGATCTTTGCAGCGATCAATGCAGAGCGAAAGGTGGCGGGGTTACCTCAGATTGAACACGCTGTCATGCGCGTTCGCGTGAATATTCGGCTGGCGATCAAGGGTCAGGATCGAATTGAAGGTAAGTTGCCCGTCGTTCTTTCATCGGATGCCACGGATGAATTGTCTCGTGTCCTCAATGAACTGTTTCAGACCAGCTTCAGTGCACAACAACTGCAAGAGTTGTCCATTAATCAGACGCCACCTGAATCTGTGTCAGACACTTCGCCCCCGCAAGTTCAGGAAAGTCATTCCGATCAACCTGCGGCGGTGGCAGAACCCATCGCTTCTGTCGAACCTGCTCGTGCAGCGGCCGATGAGCCACTAAAGCAGATTTACCTGGTCGATTTGTACATTGCCATCAACCAAAGTCGGCGCCAGGCTCAATTACCGCCGATCGAGCCTGCGGTGATCGCTGTTCGACTGGGTGTTCGTTTCAGTATCATGAGACGTAGGAGGCTGGATTTCGGTCAGGCCTCTTTGGAGATGTCTTCCCTTGATCTGGATGCGTTACAAACCATTCTGGTTGAGCAGTTTGATGTCAATCTTCCGGGAGGGACTCACGAACTGGTCGTTGCAGGTTTGCGGCGACAGCGCGAACAGCCCCGTAAACGCTCATGGCTTGAGCGTGTATTCCGCAAGCGAGTTCATCACATCGGGGTGCCCGCACTCATCATGGCTGTCATGCGCCAAAGAGCGAGTCTGGGTTACAAGCCGCTTTCACCGACCCTGATCACAACAGGTTGTCAGGAGACACTGGGCAAGATGGGGATCCAGTACCAGCCCGGTATGACTGAGATATCACTCAACGAATTACAAACAGATCAACTCGCTGAATTTTTACGCAATGAATACGGGCTTTATTTTGAAGATTTAGAGGAATTTCTTGATCCGAAAAAATAATGACTGTTCACAAACTTGGTACACCGAATTTATATAAAAAGGAAAATTCAATGAGAATGAACATGCAGGCTGATCGTGGTTTGATTCGGATCGGTGGTTTGAGCCATGTGTTCCATTGCAATCACTACAATGCCCATTTGCAAATGGCTGTCTTGTTGGGTGAGGGAATCGAAGATGGTTTCGACCCCCGGGAACTGCTTTCCCGTGGTGCTCGAATGGTCGTCGAATACTTGAGAGGAAAGGGGTATTCAGAGTCAGATCTGCTGGCGGAATATACCGCCTGCGGGTTTGGTGTGCTGAGACAGGAAGATGTCGATCACTGGGTTGCAGAGCATTCTCACTACGGCGAGAAAACCTATATCCACGGTCGTCCGGAACCCAGTTGCTTCTTCGATGCGGGCTTTATCAGTGGCATGACCGGGCGAGCGACACGAGAGGTCAGTTGCCGGCACGCTGGCGGTGGTATGGATCGGTTCGAGCTTGGCGCGGCCGTCGAGCCACTGCCGCCATTCATCAAGAATTCGGAAACGATGACAGATGCCCCGGCCCGGTTCGATTTCCCCGAATGCGCGCCCATGAGTACGGGCGTGGATGAACCGGCGATTATCGAGGCGGTCGGCGGTATGCCGCTGATCGGCAAGCCTGCGTCCGAGGGGGGCAATGGACTGATTCTCGCTTTTGGTGTGGCTTTGACCATTCACTATGCCGATTATTACAACTTCATCAGTTATGAAGTGTATCGACGCATGGTGGCGATTGGTGTGCCATCGGATATGGCGCGCGAGTCTTTTGTTTTGGCGGGGCACGTGTGCGCGTTCAATACCTTAGGTGGCATCATGGAAAGCGATGCTTGGGATCAGATGATCAAACCCATGTGTCAGGATGTGAGCGACTGGGTGCACGGCATCGTTGCGGTCGTTAATGCGCTGGGATGGGGCGTATGGCGGGTGGAGAAGATCGAGCCGGGCAAAGAGTTGGTTATCCGGATTTATAACTCCTACGAAGGTGTTGGTTTTCGTCGGCTTTATCCACCAGAGGCCGGTGAGAAGCAGTTGTCCTTTTTGGCCATGGGGGCTGTGCGGGGGATTGCCCATCTGCTGTGGAAAATCGATATCCGCGAACGGCCGGGGCTCAATGAACAGCTGTACATGCAGACGTTCAATAATCCAAAAGGCTATTGGTCGGTGGAACAAACACACGCCATTGCCGCAGGTGATGGATACGACCGCATCGTCACCCGCGCACCATGATTACTCGCCCGTCCAGTACGTCACGTCTGATTTCCTTCTCTGAGGTTGATTTGATGATGCTGAGGGTGCGACGGTGCCGATATTGATCAGGCCGATGAGTTCTTCTTCGGGTGCCAGGCCCAACCCGGACATCACCTGCCGATCATAGACCCGGCTGCCGGTGAGCCAGATGGTGCCATAGCCCAGATGGTTGGCGGCGAGCATCAGCTGATGGGTCGCGATCGCCGCGGCAATCAGCTGCTCGGTAGCCGGTACCTTGGGGTGTGCATGATCCAGTCGGGCAATGGCCGCGACCAGCATGGGCGCACGCAGGGCCCGCTCGCGTTCACGTTCCAGCAGATCGGGTTCTGTATGTGGCGCTCTTTGCAGCAGTGCCCGCACAAACAGTTCGCCAAGCGCGTACCGAGCCGACCCTGAAATAACCAGAAACCGCCAGGGTTTGAGGGCGCCGTGATCCGGTGCGCTTTGTGCCGCGGCCACGAGTTGTTGCAATTCTTCATGGGAAGGTGCGGGTTCGATCAGGTATTTGGCGGGCGTGGATTGTCTCTGAATAAGAAACTCAATCAGATTCATGTTTTTCCTGTTGTATTTTTGATGATTTTATTGAGCACGTTATCGGGCCACAATGTGGTTTTTTTGAAATAAAGGCTTGGAGCTGAACGCTTTTTGCTTGATAATTTGCGCCCACTTTGAAACATGCTGGATTTATGGCAAAAGAAGATTACATCGAAATGCAAGGCACCGTTGTGGACACCTTGCCCAATACCATGTTCCGCGTCGAGTTGGAAAATGGCCACGTTGTCACGGCTCACATTTCCGGGCGTATGCGTAAAAACTACATCCGTATTCTCACGGGTGACAAGGTCACGGTTCAGCTGACACCTTATGATCTGACCAAGGGTCGGATCTCGTTCCGCGCGCGCTAATCCCGAATTCGACTTCCGTTCGCGCTTTTTGTTCCTCGCCCGCCCATCGCTTGGGCGGGGGAAGAATTTGTGCGGTGAGAGTTTCCACCCAACTTGCGTGCCCCCGGCACAATCTCCCTTCGTATTGCTCTGGCCGTTTTAGCCGGGAGATTCCGCGGTTAACGCTTCTTCCGCGGGCTGGATGGTCAGTGAGGGGACACCTGCCTCATCGAGTGAGAACCGGACTGTGCCGCCATGTTCGGCCAGTTCGCCAAACAGCAACTCTTCTGCTAACGGACGTTTGATTTTTTCCTGAATCAGACGTGCCATCGGTCGTGCGCCCAGGACAGCGTCATAGCCTTCCCGTCCCAGCCATTGGCGAACTTCATCGTCGACAACCAAACGGACTTTCTTCTCTTCGAGCTGCTGCTCCAGTTCAAGCAGCAACTTGTCGACCACGTTGGCGATTTGCCGCGGAGCCAATGCCTTGAACTGGACGATGGCGTCCAGCCGGTTGCGGAACTCAGGGGTGAAACCACGCTTGATTGCGTCCATGCCGTCCGGGCTGTGGTCCTGAGTGACGAAGCCCATGCTGTTGCGCGCCAGCATTTCGGCACCCATGTTGGAGGTCATGATGAGAATGACGTGCCGGAAGTCTACTTTGCGGCCATTCGTGTCTGTCAACGCGCCGTTATCCATTACCTGAAGCAGGACGTTGAACACATCCGGATGCGCTTTTTCGATTTCATCGAGTAGCAATACGGCATGGGGCGTCTTGTTGATGGCCTCGGTGAGCAGGCCGCCTTCGTCGAAACCGACATAGCCCGGCGGCGCGCCGATCAAGCGCGATACGCTGTGCCGTTCCATGTATTCGGACATGTCAAAACGCACGAGCTTGATGCCGAGCAGGCGGGCAAGCTGTTTGCTGACTTCCGTTTTGCCCACGCCGGTCGGGCCGGCAAAAAGGTAGGAACCGATGGGCTTGTCTGCCGTACGCAATCCGGAGCGCGCCATACGAATGGATGTCGTGATCTGTTCGATGGCGTCTTCCTGACCGAACACCACCATGTTGAGGT
>NZ_JAQTTX010000034.1 GCF_028710545.1 Halothiobacillus sp.
CAATCCTTAAATACACCGCCGATCCCTACGATAAATTACCGGCCATTGTGTACTGGTTGATGGGTTCTCTTGGGCAGATAACCTGGTCGCAGCTTGCCTGGTCGGTGCCTGTTGTGGTGGTGGGCAGTGTTTTGTTGATCCTGCAGGCACAACGCTTGAACATCATGAGTCAAGGCGATGAAGAAGCGCAAAGTCTGGGCGTGGCGGTGATTCGAACACGCATCAGTATCATTGTTCTCACCACCATTCTATCGTCGGTCACCGTGATGCTGGCGGGCATGATCGCCTGGGTGGGACTGATTGTGCCGCATTTGACCCGCTTGCTTCTGGGTGCTGATAACCGGCTCGTGTTGCCCGGTTCGGTGTTGATCGGCGCCATTTACCTGATGACTGTAGACGTGCTTTCGCGGAGCTTGTTCAGCGTGGAAATCCCGATCGGTATTCTCACCGCGCTGATTGGCTTGCCGATTTTTGCCGGGTTATTGCTTCGGCTGGGTGCGAGTGGCTGGCGATAAGATGATCAGGCTCCGTCAGTTATGTGGTGGCTATCGACAGCAACCCGCGTTCGGCCCGATTGATGTTGAAATACAAACAGGCGGCATTGTGGCCTTGCTGGGTGGCAATGGTTCGGGCAAGACAACCCTGATCAAAACCCTGCTCGGTTTGCGTGCACCGCTATCGGGCGAGGTTTTCTGGAATGATCAACCGCTTGAGCGCATCTCCCTGGCGGAACGCGCCCGCTTGTTTGCCTATGTGCCACAACATCATCGCGTGGGATTTGGTTTGCGCGTGCTCGATGTGGTGGCCATGGGCGGGCAGGCGGGCATCATTCGGGCGCGTAGTAAAACTGCGACAGAACGCGCATGGCATGCGCTGGAACAGTTGCGGCAAACTCATCTGGCCGAAAAACGGATTACCGAGCTATCCGGCGGGCAACAGCAACTCATTCTGATTGCCCGCGCGCTGGCACAGCAAGCCCAGACACTGGTGTTCGATGAACCGGTCAATCACCTCGACTGGGGGCATCAACAGCGCCTGCTTGAATTGATCGCAAGCCTCGCCGACGATCAGCGCACCATCGTGTTCTCCACGCATCATCCCGATCACGCGCGGCAGGTCGCACAACGCTGCATCTTGCTCAAGGAAGGGCAGCTATTTGGCGATGGTTTGTGTCAGCAGCACTTAACCCCGCATTGTTTGCATGAACTTTATCAACTGGATTTTTAGCATGGTTTACTTCACACAAGCAGAAATTGAACAGTGGCTCGCAGAAGACGTGCCTTATCACGATGAAACGACCCGCGCGCTTGGCATTGGACACAAACAAGGCGTACTGGACATCCGGGCGCGGGAAACCGACTCGGTACTCTGCGGCACCGAGGAGCTTATTAAAATGGCCGACCTGCTGGGTCTGCATGTAGTGTTCAGTCAGCCTTCGGGCTATCAGCCAAGCCGGGGTGAGCGGGTTTTTAGCGTATCGGGTAGTGCGGCGATGTTGCACCGATGGTGGAAAGTGGCGGTGGTCTTGTTGGCGCACGCCAGTGGGGTGGCCAGCCAGACACGACGTGTGGTTCAGGCGGTGCAATCGGTCAACCCGGCGCTCCATGTGGCGACGACGCGAAAAATCATGCCGGGGAATCGCAAAATGATGGTCAAAGCCGTGCTCACGGGCGGTGCGATCATCCACCGTTTGGGGTTGTCCGAATCCATTCTGGTTTTTGCACAACATCGCGCGTTTCTGCCGCCCAGCGTGACGCTCTTTGACTTGGTGCAAAAATTAAAAGCCGCGAGCCCGGAAAAACGCATTTTGCTTGAAGCCGAATCGGTGGCCGAAGCCATTGACGCGGCAAAAGCACGCGCGGACGTGGTGCAATGCGATAAATTGTCGCCCGATATTCTCAAGGATCTCGTGGTTCAGCTTAAAAGAATCAATCCCAGAATAGTTGTATCGGCAGCGGGCGGCATCACGCCGGAGAATGCCGTGAACTTTGCCCGGACGGGCGTCGATTTACTGGTCACCAGCAGTGTCTACCACGCGCCGCCAGCCGATCTTGGCGTGATCATGACGCAGGATTGAACAATCAAGAAAGCCGCTGCCGGTTGATTCGATCGGTTTTTAATGAAAAAAAGTGCTTGAGAAAACGCGGCACAAATGCCGTTTTTTTCGAGCACAGGGATGAGGTTCGGCAAATCCCCCTTTTTTTCAAAGGGGGAGTCAGACCTTACTTAAAAGTTGGCTTGCTGCGCTTCGAGATACGCGATGCTGGTCCATTTGGCCACGCTGTCTTCGTAATCGGGCGTGGTTTTACTGTATTCCTGCATAAACGGCGTGGCTTTGACCATCAAGGTAGCTTCCTTGATGCTCTTGTTTTCAGCCTGCGCTTTATTTGCCGTGTTGTAGATGGTTTCAAACAGGTTGATCTCGTCATCCAGAATGCCCTTTCCGGGGTTGCCATGCGCCGGAACATACAGTCGATCAGGCATACGCTCCTTGATTTTATGCAACACCTTGATGCCTTCGATGAAACTGCCTTCGTCATCCCCCATGCCGGCCATACGGTGATCCATGATCACATCGCCCATGTGCACGATGGGTGTGCCGCTGATTTCGATAATCAAGTCATACGGCGTGTGGCACTTGCCCAAATGGTGGATTGTGAGTTGCCTGTCGCCAAAATCCAGCACATCGCCATCTTTTACATAATGCGTTGGCGGTACGATGCGCGTGCCAACGGTTTCGTTATCGGTGGTTCTGAGCAGCATTTTGATCCACTGTTCACCGAGCACATTCTTGATGGCTTCGGCGGATTCTTTCATCGAGTACAGGGGAATCCCCGGATACGCTTCGGCGAAGGCCTGGTTGCCCATCCAGTGATCACCGTGATAATGCGTGTTGATCACGGCAATCACCGGTTTGTCGGTTACCGACTTGATCATGCGGATGGCCATTTCACCGATACGGACGGACGCACTCGGATCGATCGCCACCACGCCTTTTTCTGTCACGATGAACATGATGCTGGTGAAAAACCCCTTGTTCTGCGGCGTTGGAAACTTATCCTTCGCGTGAATCAGGTACACGTTTTCAGCCAGTTTGGTGGGTTTGACATCGGGCACAACCGGGCCCATGACGGCTTTGCCTGCGGTATCGGCCATGGCGGCCTGCTGCAGTAGCTCGGGTGTCATCAATGAAAGCGCGGAAATACCCAACAGCCGTTTGAGCAAATCTCGACGTACTTCGTCTTGTAAGTTTTGGGCAGTGGGTACATCAGCATGGTTCGAATTCTGGTTGTTCATCGCAAATTAACTCCTCGTCGATATTTTGCGCGTCGCTCGGTGCGGCGCGGCCATCAATACAGCATTGCCCGCCAATTCGGGGTTGCGGTATCAGACGAACGTTCTTAAGCAATTCACGTGCCACGATATGTTTTTATAAACTGTTCGCTTGGTCTGTTTTTAATCGATCGATCCGATCAAACACTCTTTAACTTGCGCCATAACGTGCTGGGGTCGATGCCCAGGCTTTTTGCTGCATGAGTGCGGTTGCCACCGTGCTGGTACAGCACGTACTTGATCCAAAAGGCTTCCACTTCATCCAGGCGAGCCGTATCCGGCCAGGGGAAAGACTTGGGTGCCGCTTGGTCCGTTAAAACCTGTTGCAGCCCGGGGGAGGCCGAGGCAACTTCAGTGGGTAGATCCTCCAACTCGACTCGCTCCCCCTTGGCGACGATCAACGCCCGTTGAATGGCGTTATCCAGTTCGCGCATATTGCCCGGCCAGTGGTATCGGCGCACGGCTTCAAGCACGCCCGGTCCGCAAGCTTTGATCGGGCGATTTAACTGGGTGCAGGCGCGCAATAACACCTGTGCCGCAATCTGGGGGATGTCTTCGACCCGTTTGCGCAAGGGCGGCACCTCGATCGGGAACACGTTGATCCGATAGAATAAATCTTCCCGGAACGTTCCCTGTTCGACTAACGCCATCAGTGGCTTGTTCGTTGCAAAAATCAGTCGGACATCCACGGCGATCGGCTGGTTGCCGCCCACGCGCATAAATTGCTTTTCCTGAATGAAATGCAGCAAACGCACCTGCAAATCCATCGGTGCGCTGTTGATTTCATCTAAAAATAAAGTGCCGCCGTCAGCGGTTTCCAGAAGCCCGATTCGCCGTGCCGCCGCGCCGGTGAAAGCGCCCTTTTCGTGGCCGAATAATTCGCTTTCCAGCAAGCTTGGCGTGAGCGCACCGCAGTTGACCGCAAGAAACGTCTTGTTTGCACGCGTGCTTTGCTCGTGCAAATACCGCGCAAGCATGGATTTGCCCGTCCCGGTTTCGCCCTCAATCAGCACGGGGAGCGGCGATGGCGCCACTTGATGCACCAGGCGCAGGGCACGCTGCATGACCATGCTCTCGGCGATCGGCGGCATGGTCTGTTCAGAAAAAAGCGCCTCTGATCCGGTGCGATGCGCCAATCGCTGATGATGCCGCGCCAACCGCAGCAGTTGCGAGAGTTGTTCTTGTTGGGTAGGGCGGCCATCTTGCGGCAAAAAAACTTCGGCAAAGCCGCCGCGGTACAACGAACGCAGCATCACGGCATCGGGTTCGTTGAGCACCGCCGCCGCAATCAAGTCGGCTCCGCTCGCACGACTACCGGCCAGCAGCGTCAATCCATCTCTGAACGCTCGTTCATTCGCCACAAAAACCAGCAATAAATCGTGCGGATGGCTGGCCAGGCGAAATTGGGCGGATGTCCTGTCATCCACACGCTCCCAGCGGATGCGAAACGAATCATCTGCATCCAATAAGGACAGCATATCTGCAATGCGTGTCTCGCAGCCTTCGCCGGCATAAATCAGGATGTGCAAGGGGGAATCGGGCAAAACAGATTGAAGATCAGGCATGAAAGAGGAGGTACCAGAAGAATTCGATATATTCTTATGAATATTACGCCATCCTGACCACATACACCACACAGAGGCGGCTTGCTTGTGTTTCGCTATGTATGGCAAAACACAACGATGATCGCATTTCGCAATAGTTTCGCTCTGCTCATTAGTACCACATCGATTGTTACCGGGATCCTCTCTTCCTTAATTCTTCAAACCGCTTCACGAATAGCAATGAGCTGAATTCTGTTTCCTGCCAGATCAAGCCGGGTTGACCCGATCAACGCATAGTGGGCCTGTGGTAATCCAGAATGGAAAAAGCTGTTTTATCCGCGCCAGATCAGGGTTTCAGGATTCTGGCATTGCCTTTGCATTAGAAACCTCTGATTAACCCCTTCGTGTCCGAAGATGAGCTGTCGAAGATGTGACTGCAAAACAGCAGATCGCTCTTAACGGTTCATTGCCCGAAGCTTCTGTTGCGTTATTACGTACGGCGGTTATTGGTTCAGTTGTATGGCAGGTCGGTAGGTTTTGCCTGCTTCGCGTCGCGCAAAGGGGTTAATCAGGTTTCTTGATAGGTCAAGCCACGAGGCGATTGCCCATTCGGTAGAAAAAACAGTAGGAGACGCAGTTCAATGAGACAAAAAGTACAGCTCGGCTTGGCAGTTACGCTAATCAGCGCAGCCATGCCCGCTTTTGCCGCCAATCCGGTTAATCAAGGCAACGATGCCTGGGTTGAAATGCAGCAACGCGTGGAACAGGCCATGCCGCCCGAGGCGAATCCCGGCGCGTTCACGATCGATGATGGCAAGGCGCTTTTTTTCAAGAAGGCCGGGCCGAATAACAAGGATTTAAGCACCTGTGATTTCGGCCTCGGTCCGGGTGTCGTTAAAGATGCTTACGCCCAATTGCCCCGTTACTTTCCGGATACGGGACGGGTAGAAACGCTGGAAGGACGACTGCTCACCTGTATGGAAAAAATCCAGGGTTTTACGCCCGAACAGGTCAAGGAGAAATTCCTGATGCCCATGTACAAAACCTCAGGCGAGGAAGACGGCACCGGCTCCGACCTGGTTAGACTCACCACCTATATCGCGGCTCAGTCCAATGGCGAGCCGTTCAAGATCAAACTCGATAACGCGGAAGAGAAAAAGTCATACCACCTCGGTGAATACATGTTCTTTCATCGCTGGGGGGAAATGGATCTCAATTGCGCCACATGCCACGCGTATAACGAACGGACTGTACGCGGTGTGCCGTTGCCAAACCTGCTCGATACGCACACTGCCGGCAAAATTGCAGCCGCCTTTCCGGCTTACGTTATCAAAGACGGCACCATGCGAACTCAGTGGTGGCGAAATGAGCGCTGTGTGATGGCCATGCGGTTACCTTGGATCGAGACCGGCTCACCTCTGGATGCGGCCTTGACTCTATTTTTGCGGATTCAAGCCACAAAGAGTGACGTCAAAATCAATATCCCCGGCGTGAAGCCAAGAGCTTGAGGTATCCCCATGAACAAACAAATCACTTCCATTATCGGCGCGAGTATTTTTCTCATGGCACAAGGCAATGTGCTGGCTGCCGATTCTGCTCTGCCCGATGCACCCAGTTGGGCGGAATCACAAAAACACATTTCCTACGATGAATTCATGAAGGCTGCCAGACAAAGCTTTCCTTATGCGACGCCTGAACAATACAAACTGCGTGTAGAAAATGACTTTACCCTGAAAACCTGCAACGCCACGCTCGATCAACCGAATGCAGAACAATCGGCTGCGATTGTCAAATTCGAGAAAGCGCGCTTGAAGATGCCAGCCGATGGCAAGTTGCTTGGCGACTGGAAAAACGGTGAAGTTGTGGCACGCGGAACGACGGGTGATCGCATTGGTTTTGCCGATGCCGATAATCCCAATCACCCCAACGGGGCCAACTGTTTCGCCTGTCATGTCATGATTCCCGGCCAGCCCGGTGGGAATATGGGGCCGAGTCTGGTCGGTTATGGCAAGCGAGGTCAAAGCCCTGCGATTCTCAAATATACCTATGAGCATGTCTACGATGCCAAAATGCTCGTGCCCTGCACCATCATGCCGCGCTACGGTGGTGAGGGACATCTACTGACCGCCAGCCAGGTCGCCGATATCGTCGCTTTTCTGACCGATCCGCAATCGCCGGTCAATCAACCAGAAGCGGCACAAAAACAGTAAGCGATTCTGTCCGATGCCCTGTTTGCGCGTTTATGTGCCGATCTTGGACTGCACCGAGATCGGTAACGTGCGATAACAGGTTCTAAACTATTGAAAACCGTGCTTGTCACGGTTTTTTTAGGCCTCCCAAAAAAAACCAGCCTTGCGGCTGGCAAAAATCAAGAAGCGTCGTTCACTCACTTCTTGGGGGCGCGGTGCGCACTCAACAAAACATCGAGCGGGCTAAGAAGAACAATTCCTTTTGCGGGTTTTACGCCAAAACCCTCATGAGTTAAGGCGTCCCTTTGGTGGTTGGGCCACTATGCTAGGGAACCTCTGATTGAATCCTTCGTGGCCGAGACGGGCTTTTGAGGGATGAGTCGCAAGGCGCGGCGCGAAACGAATGGTTATTCCATTCGTGAGCGGCGCAACAAAGCGAATCGCCCTCAAAAGCCCGTCCCATGCGGGTTGCTGCCCAAAAGCCGCAACACTTCGTTATCGGCCTTGGCATCGTAGCGTAAACTACGACCTGCGGCCTCTGCCTCGTTTTGCGGCTTTTGGATCAGCAACTCGGCTCACGAGGGATTCAATCAGAGGTTCCCTGAAGCACGGTCCGTGCCAGATATGTTTATATAAACATATCGGAAACTGCTGTTCCCTGAAATATTTCCCTTTGCGCCGGTGTTTGCCTGTTTATTCAGGAACGATCTGAATCATTCCATCCTGAAATTATCAGTGGGCGAAAATCAAAAATTTTGCTTTTATTGTTATTTATAAACAACAACCTATATAGTTTTTCGTCAGGATGTGTTTCTGTGCCGCACGCAATTTCTGATTTGATTTGGGATTACTTGGCAATAAGTGCTTTGGAGTCTACCTATTGAAGCGCCCAGCCAAGACATTGCTGGTTTTAATCAGAGGTTTCGGGGCAATAAAAAACAGTTGTTGGTCTTTTGAAATGCAACGGTCTTGTAATTTGAAAGGCTCGTATTGAATGAATTCAAGCCCGCGCGGGCCAAGTCAGGCGAGCACCGCGTGGCGCAAAAAATTCCGCCCGATCAGTTGGGCGCTGAGCCAGCCCAGTGAAAGCCCGATCAACCCGAGCAGCGCGGTCAGCATCATCGGGGTGATCACGGTGATCTGAGTGCCGTATTCCGCCGCGAATTGATTGATGGGTGCCGTGAGCATCGTCAATAGCGTGTAGATCAAGCCGCTGGCCACCAGGCCGCCCAGCAGCCCCATGATGGCGCCGTCATAAAGTAATGGGCGAATCATGTACCGCCGTGTACCGCCGATCAGCGCGATCAACGCCAGCTCTTCACGACGTTTCTGTAATTCGAGCCGCAGTGTGTTGCCGATCACGGAGACCACGGTAAAGCCGAACAGGAACATCAACCACCAGCTCAACTCGTCGAAAAACTGGCTGATGGTTTGCAGTCGCTTGACCCATACGCCACTCTCCGAGAGATTCTCGACCAAGGGGTTGTTACGGATCTCTTCCCGCAGCGCGAGGCTGGCCTGGTCGGTCGGGTTCTTTAATTTGAGAACGACGACGGTCGGGAGCGGGTTGGGAATATCACTGTCCAGACTATCGATGTTCAGGCGACGGGCGAGATCTTTAAGCCCCTGTTCCGGCGGAATGACGTGCGTGCTGCGCACATTGGGTTGGCTCTGCAGCCATTGGGTGAAGTCCTTTACATGGGTTTCATCGGTGCCCGTTTTGAGATACACGTTCACCTGCCCCTGTTCGGCAGCCCAGGCACCCCCGATGTGCTTGATCTGGGCGGCCAGCGTCATCAAAAATCCCGGCAGCGCCAGCACGATGGCTATGGCGAAAATAGTGGCCCATGCGCTCAGCGGGCGGCGCACCAGATGCCATAAGCCGTCCTTGAGGCAGCGTGCATGGTGCCGTTTCCAGGCGTTGAGTGCACTGGTCTTCGTTCTGGCCGTTCGGGTCGGTGTGCCGCTCGGGATTTTGGCCGAGGTCGAGTGGTTCTGGTCCATGCTCAGAAAGCTTCCTCTATCTGGGCAATCCGCCCTTGATTCAATACGATACGGGGCACGGCAAAGGTCTTTAATAAATGCAGGTCGTGGCTCGCGATCAACACAGTCACGCCGATGGCGTGAAAGTCGGCGAACTGGTTGAAAATCTCGCGGGAGAGTTCGGGGTCGAGGTTGCCCGTGGGCTCATCGGCCAGCAGGATCTTGGGGCGATTGACCAGCGCGCGGGCTATGTTGACCCGCTGCTGCTCACCACCGGAGAGTTCATCCACGCGAGCGCGTTGGCGCGCAAGCAGGCCGACCTTGTCGAGCGCCGCTTCGACGCGTCGGCGGATGTCTCGTGGCTCGAAACCGGCAACCTGCATGGGCAGGGCCACATTATCGAACACCCGCCGGTCAGGCAGCAGGTGATGATCCTGAAACACCACGCCGATTTGACGACGTAACTTCGGATACTGATGCCTGGGCATTTTTTGCAGATCATGCCCGCCGATGCGCACCGTGCCGCTGGTGGGATGATCCAGCGCGGGAATCAGTCGCAGCAGGGTGGATTTTCCCGAACCGGAATGGCCGGTAATGAACACCATCCGCCCTTCGGGAATGTGAAAACGCACGTCCTGCAAACCAAAGTGGCCGTTACTGAAGCGGCGGCTGACGCCATCGAATTCGATCATATGTCCTCGCGATCCAGCAGGGCATCGACATAACCTTTCGGGTCGAACAGTCGCAAATCGCCGATTTGTTCCCCTACGCCGATGAAGTCGATCGGCAGCTTCAATTCATCGCTAATGGCGAACAGAATGCCGCCCTTGGCCGTGCCATCGAGCTTGGTGACGATCAATCCGGTCACGCCGACCGCCTCATGGAACTGACGAGCCTGATTGAGCGCGTTCTGGCCGATGCTGGCGTCGAGCACGAGCAGAATCTCGTGTGGCGCGCCGGGAATCGATTTGCTGACGACCCGGACCAGTTTCTTCAATTCTTCCATCAGGCCGCCTTGCGTATGCAGTCGACCGGCGGTGTCGGCAATCAGCACATCCATATTCCGGGCGCGCGCCGATTGGGCGGCATCGAACAGCACCGAAGCGGCGTCTTGCCGCCCCGGTTCGCCGATGACCGGGATCTGGTTGCGCTCACCCCAGGTGATCAGTTGCTCGACGGCGGCGGCGCGGAAGGTATCACCCGCGGCCAGCATCACCTTGTGCCCGGACTGCTTGTAATGGTGTGCCAGTTTGCCGATAGTCGTGGTTTTCCCGGCACCATTGATGCCGCAGACAACGATAATGTGTGGCTGCTCCGTGGGGACGGGGCGGGGTTTTTGTACGCGTTCCAGCCGCTCTACCATCAGTTGGCTGAGCGTTTCGAACAAGGCTTCGGCATCGTTGATCTGCTTGCGAGAAATCTGCTGATGCAGGGCATCGATCAGCGCGCGCGTAGTCGCTTGCCCGACGTCGGCCATGATCAATCGGGTTTCGACCTCTTCGAGCAGTTCGTCATCGATGGCCTTTTTGCCTAGGAACAGATCGCCCAAGCCTTCGGTGAAGTTGTTGCCTGCCCTTGCCAGTTGTTGCCAAAATCGGGATTTGGGCTTTTCCTGTGTAACGGGTTGTGGCGCCGGTTGGATGGCTATCTGCGTTGACGTTTCCGCCGGTTCAGGTTCTGTGGCGATGGCCGCGGCAATAGATTCGGGTTCGACGGCTTTTGGCGCTTCGACCGGTTCTTCTGCAGTGGCCGAGTCATTTGATTCGACTACTGGGGCGTCGACTGAAGAATCAACCGGTGATTCGATCGCAGCATCGCCGGGCACCTGTTTTTTCTTCCGACGGAGAAATCCAAACATTTTAAAGGCCTTCGTGAATGAGATAATCCATACGGGCAGCACACTACACCGTCTATGGATCATATTAACATGGGCGTCATGCCATCAATGAGCTGATGCCGATGATGAGCAGGGTTTAACATCTCCGCTGTTCTTCAATCGCTTATAGACAAGAGGGCGCCTCGAAAAACCGTCACGAGCGGCCCGAGTGCAAGGCGGCCGGAGCGCAGCGACCGAGACATATCAAATAGATAGGTGAGGGAGCGAGCACCGCCCAACGCAGCAATCGGGTCGCGCAGTAGGTTTTTCGAGGTGCCCAAGAATTCAGGCGCGGCTTTGAGTCGTCAAATCTCCGGGGTGAATTTTGAGTGCCAAATCAAGGAAATCGCGAATCTCGCATGGTGAAGAATCAGGGGATGGATTCGGCGATACGTTCGTGAAATCTTCGCCTCGTTCCTTATCCGGCCAGGTCGTCCGTGGCAAACAGGTCGTGCGCGTGACGGGCGGGGAAATGCGCTCCCGGCGTTTGCATTTTCCTGCCATGCCGGGCCTTCGCCCCACGCCCGACCGGGTGCGAGAAACGCTGTTCAACTGGCTTGGGCAGAATCTCGATGGCTGGCGGGTGCTGGATTTGTTCGCCGGTAGCGGCATTCTCGGTATCGAATCTATTTCGCGCGGTGCACAGTGGGTGGGATTGATCGAGCAATCGGCCCGCGTTGCCGCCGAGATTCGCCACAGTTTGAAATCAATGTCGGTGGCGGATGAGCGGGCGCGGGTCTGGTCGCAGGATGCATTGGGTTGGCTGCGTCAGGCGCCGACTCAATTCGTGCCGGGGGAGCGGATCGATCTGGTGTTTCTTGATCCACCATTTGCTCGTCTTGACTTGTTGTCTGAAGCGGTTGAGCGCTTGCAGCAGGCTGACTGGATGGCGGATGACGCCTACATGTATATAGAACAAAGTGCCCAAGAGGCGAGCATTCAACCCGTGGGTTGGGTCAGATTGCGCGAAGGTCGAGCCGGAGAGAGTGCGTTTGCGCTATGGCGGCGGGAAACGGTGTTACCGCCAAGCGAGTAGGGATAAAGAGTCTTCTTTGAGCGCGCTCAGGCATCGCCCAGGGAGCGACGACGATCAGCCGGCGCACTGGTCTTGCCGCTAGCCGCATAAACGGCGGTGTCGCTGCCATCGGCTGCATTCGTCAAAAGGTTGACGCGCTCTTGGATAAATAGACCCAGACGGGCAATGACCATCTGGTGTTCCCGGGTGCGTTCGTCCAGTTCGCTGATGAGCGGTTGAAGCGCCAGCCACGAGGCGAGGTGGTTGGTGAATTCTGCCCGGTCAATGGCCGTGAGGGCTTGATGCATGTCCTGTCGGGCGTTAGATTTCGTAGATGATGAGTTGATCGGCTGGGCCGCAAGCCATGATTGACGATGCAGCTCAGCCTCTTCGAGGCGGGCGTGACCCTCTCGGATGGCGATGATCACTTCATCCAGCGAAGCCCCGGAATCCGTACGATCCGGGGCGGCGAGCATATCGGCCAGTTTTTGATGCGCATCCGTTAAACCGGTAACGGCTGCCGCCAGATTTTGCAGCATGACCTGCGTGTCCATCTGGACAGAACGAGGAGATGAAGCAGGGCCTTGGCTCATGAGCCGGAGTTTTCCATTTCCATGAATTTCTGGGCGATTTTTTGTGGGTCAATGCTGTACTGACCGTTGGCGATCATGCTCTTGATCTGGTCGACCTTGCTCTGATCGAAGCTCGGGCTGCTGGCAAGCGTCTGCGTGAGTTGCTTCATGGCAGTTGCACCGGATGACAGGTTGACACCTGTGTCTTCTGAAGTCGATTCGGGCGCGGCACCTTCCCCACTTGCAGCGGTGGGCTTACCTGTGTTTTTATTATCCACAGCGGGGCTGCCATAGCCGTTCTTACCGCCAAACCCATTGATTATGCTCATCTCTATCCCTCTTTAAGTATGCCTTGGTCAGGATGGATGCCGATCTTCACTTCAGATTCACGCCTATCCCGATTCCACGTATGCACACTATGTCGGCCAACTAAGTGCAAACTTTAACGCATAGCTGAAAAATTACGGCAATCTGATTGCTATACCTAATCGCCAAGACACCGCGCCGGTTCATTTTATGACTACCGTATTGGCGTCGCGTACAAAACCTTCAACCAACTGACCTGAACGACTGTTCTTCACCATGATTCGTTGGCCGACCCCTGCATCAGCCTGTGCAACGCCTTCAGTAGACACGCTCACGTTGCCAGTACCTGCAATGACAGTGACATGATCGCCCCGATGAATCACTTTGGCGATACCCAAATCCTGCTGGGATAGTATCTGGCCTGCCTGCATGGGCCTTGTGACAATCTGTCCGATGGCTTCATCGGGGCTGGTCAAATAAGCATTGACCTGCTGGTTGGCGTTCACGGGTGTGGTGGTCAAATCTTCTGCGCTGATCGTGGCGCCCGGCGCCAACGGCCGCGCGAGACTGATGGCGTTGACCATGGTTTGAATTCGAGCGGGAACATAAATCCGCCAAGGATTTGACCCTTCGCAGGAAACTTTCAGCGTGATGCGCCCGCCGCGTGGCACGGTGAGGTTATTGCTGCGTACTTGTAAGGGCTGATCGCATTGTTTCAGTTGCAGTCGCGGGTCGATCGGGTTGATGTAAAAATGGGTATTCGTATCGGTTTGATAGTGTGTTTCCAGAAAGTCCTGCGCCGCTGACTCTATGGACGCACGGCTTTGAAATGCCGTTCCCTCAGGCCCCGCAGCCCATGCCGATTGGGCGCAAACCCACACCGCACTGAGAAAGCAGGCGATGAATGCATTTGGTTTTTGACCCTGCCAGATGGAAAGGCGAGCCGAGTGATGTGATGGTCGGATGGGCACTGTGCTGATTATCCCCAAAAGAGTGAACTGAAAAATATTCAGGTAAGAAGCTATCTATGTTTACCTAAAGCAAAATACAAGCCATGTCAGGGTGTTGCTGGTCGATTTTCTGGCTTTTGCCGTGATGCGCTTTCATAGGCCATTTCATGGAGAATCATCGTCTCCCGGTGGTACAATCGCCGCACTTTAGTTGGCGTGACGCTGTGTTTCGTCGTCGATTTTGTCCCCTGATTCCATGCACCATGAGCAGATCCACTATGCAGATTTTCTTTGGCAACGCAGCCGTTTGTGATTTTCGTCTGGCAAAAAAACTGGCTTCGATTCAAGCTGTTGCGCCTTCAGTTACCCGGATTATTGCGCGATTCGTTCATTTCGCGGAAGTAAAACCGGGCGTGAAATTATCGGATGCGCAAACGCATGTGCTGCATGATCTGTTCAATTACGGTACCGCGCTGGAAAGTTGGCCGGACGACGTTGTCAGCGTGACGGTCGCGCCGAGAGCGGGCACGCGCTCGCCCTGGTCGAGCAAGGCGACCGAGATTCTGCAGATTTGCGGTATCGATGCCGTATCACGGGTCGAGCGGGGCATTGAATACGCACTGGTCGGCCTCGATGCGCTCGATCGTGCCAGTCGGGAAGCCGCAAGTGCGTTGCTGCACGACCGGATGACGGAAACGGTGTTTGACCATTGGGGCGATGCAGAAGTGCTGTTCGCCCATCAGCTACCCGCGCCGTTGACGGAAATTGCCTTGTTGCAGCATGGCGAATCGGCCTTGCATGAAGCAAATCAAACCCTTGGTCTGGCGCTCTCCGCCGAAGAAATCACCTATCTCGTCGGCGCCTACCGGGAACTGGGCCGCAACCCGACCGATATCGAGCTGATGATGTTCGCGCAGGCGAACTCCGAGCATTGCCGCCACAAGATTTTCAATGCCGACTGGACGATCGATGGCGAGGAACACGATCTGTCGCTGTTCGCCATGATTCGCAATACGCATCGGCACAACCCGAACGGCACCTTGAGTGCTTATAAAGACAACGCGGCGGTGATTGCCGGTTGGCCGGGAACGCGCTTTGCCGTGGATGTCGACAGCGGCGAATACGGCCAGACCGACGAGCCGATCCACTTTCTGGCCAAGGTGGAAACCCATAACCACCCGACCGCCATTTCCCCCGATCCCGGTGCCGCCACCGGTTCGGGCGGGGAAATCCGTGATGAAGGCGCGACCGGGCGGGGCGGTAAGCCCAAGGCGGGTTTGAGCGGGTTCTCCGTCTCCAATCTGCGGATTCCGGGTTTCGAGCAGCCGTGGGAGGCCATGACGCCTGCGGGCAAACCCGATCGCATTGTGACTGCGCTCGACATCATGCTCGAAGGCCCCATCGGGGCGGCGGCGTTCAACAATGAATTCGGCCGTCCGGCGCTGGCGGGGTATTTCCGTAGCTTCGAATTGCAACCCACCATGAGCGACGGCTCGCATTCAGTCGTTCGTGGCTATCACAAGCCGATCATGATTGCCGGTGGCCTCGGTGCGATTCGTCCCGGCCTCGTGGAAAAGCAACCCATTGCCGATGGTGATTTGTTGATCGTGCTGGGTGGCCCGGCGATGCAGATCGGCTTGGGCGGCGGCGCGGCTTCATCGCAAACCAGCGGCAGTGGTTCGGCGGAACTGGATTTCGCCTCGGTGCAGCGCGCCAATCCGGAAATGCAGCGTCGGGCGCAGGAAGTGATCGACCGTTGCATTGCCCTGGGCGACCGCAATCCGTTGGTATCGATTCACGATGTCGGTGCGGGTGGATTGTCCAATGCCTTCCCGGAACTGGTCCACGATGCGGGTTTAGGCGGGGAATTCAATCTGCGTGCCATTCCGAACGACGAGCCGGGCATGTCGCCGCTCGCCATCTGGTGTAACGAATCCCAGGAACGCTACGTATTGGCGATCCGCCCCGCGAGCCTGCCGCTATTCACCGAACTGTGCGAACGCGAACGCGCGCCCTTTGCCGTGATCGGTACGGCCACCCGCGAACAACACCTCACCGTGCGCGATGCGCATTTCGACAACGCGCCCATCGACCTGCCGATGCATACCCTGTTCGGTCATCCACCGAAAATGCACCGTACGGCCCTGTCGCTGCATCCGCATTTCGCCGAGATCAAGACCGACGACATTCGTCTCGATGAGGCGATCAATCGTGTGTTGAGCTTGCCGACCGTGGCCGACAAGCGCTTTTTGATCACTATCGGTGACCGCAGCGTGGGTGGTCTGGTGGTGCGCGATCAGATGGTCGGACCGTGGCAGGTGCCCGTTGCCGACTGCGCCGTCACGGCGACCGATTTCTACCACGAAACCGGTGAAGCGATGGCGATGGGCGAGCGCGCTCCGATAGCCGTGCTCGATGCCCCGGCCTCGGCACGGATGGCGATTGCCGAAGTGCTGACCAATATCGCCGCCGCACCGATCAAATCCACAGCCGACATCAAGTTGTCCGCCAACTGGATGGCGGCCTGCGGCCATCCGGGTGAAGATGCCGCCCTGTATGCCACCGTGCGTACCGTGGGCATGGAATTCTGCCCGGCACTGGATATCGCCATTCCGGTCGGCAAGGATTCGCTGTCGATGAAGACTCGCTGGGCGGAAAATGGCGAAGCCAAAGAGGTCGTATCGCCCGTGTCCTTGGTCGTGACCGGCTTTGCGCCGGTTAGCGATATTCACGCGGTTTTGACGCCGCAGATTCAGCCGATCGACGACACTCATCTGTTGCTGATTGATCTGGGTTTTGGCAAGAATCGGCTGGGCGGTTCCGCACTGGCGCAGGTGTACGGCCAAACGGGGCAAATCCCGCCGGATATCGCCGCCAAGCCGCTCAAGGCACTGTTCGATACCATCCAGTCCCTCAACGGGCTCGGTTTGTTGGCCGCCTATCACGACCGCAGCGATGGCGGTTTGCTCACCACGCTGCTGGAAATGGCATTTGCCGGTCATTGCGGCCTGGACATCGATTGCGGCTCATTGGGTGGCGATCCGTTGGCCGCCTTGTTCAATGAAGAAGTCGGTGCGGTGATTCAGGTTCGCTCTATTGATCTGGATTTCGTTCGTGATCAATTTGCCGAAGCTGGCCTTGCCGATGTGCTGCACGATCTGGGTAAGCCCGTCCACGATAAAACGGGGCAAGATAAGACCGGGCAGGGCGACGACGTGCATATCCGCTGGCGCGGCAAGTTAGTCTTTTCGGCCAAACGCCGAGATCTGCATCGCACCTGGTCGAAAACCAGCTACCTCATGGCCAGCCTGCGCGACAATCCGGAATGCGCGCAAAGCGAGTACGACCGTTTGCTGGAAGAATCCGATGCGGGCCTTGGCGCGGCCAAAACCACATTCGATGTGCGCGAGAACGTGGCCGCGCCGATGATCGCCAGCGGCAAGCGCCCTAAAGTGGCGATCCTGCGCGAGCAGGGCGTCAATGGCGAAGTCGAGATGGCCGCCGCGTTCGATCGGGCCGGGTTTACCGCCGTCGATGTTCACATGAGCGATTTGCTGGCGGGTCGGGTTTCTCTGGCCGATATGCATGGCTTGGCTGCTTGCGGCGGCTTCTCGTATGGCGACGTGCTCGGTGCCGGTTCCGGCTGGGCCCACGCCATTCGTTACAACGCGCGTGCGTTTGATGCCTTCAGCGCCTTCTTCAATCGGGAAGATACCTTCGCGCTGGGCGTGTGCAACGGTTGCCAGATGCTCTCGCAACTGCACGACATCATCCCCGGTGCCGAGAGTTGGCCGCGCTTCGAGCGCAATGTGTCCGAGCAGTTCGAGGCCCGACTGGCTCTGGTCGAAATCCTGCCATCACCTTCGATTTTGTTCGACGGCATGGAAGGCTCCCTGCTGCCGATCACGGTGGCGCATGGTGAAGGTCAGGTGCGCTACCGCAATCCGCTCGATGCCGAAGAAGCCTACAACACCCTGCGGTATGTCGATGGCAATGGCATCGCGACGGAAACCTATCCCGCCAACCCCAACGGATCATTGTGGGGGCAAACCGGCTTTTGCACGGAAGATGGTCGCTTCAATATCCTGATGCCGCACCCCGAGCGCGTCTGGCGTCGCAGTCAGTTCTCCTGGGCGCCGAACTCCTGGTCGCAGGGCGCATTCGACGATCACCGTGCCGAGGAAGGGCCATGGTTGCGTCTGTTCCGTAATGCCCGTCGCTGGGTGGGTTGATTCCGTGCGATCAGGCGGGGTGTAACCGTCATGTCCTTGAAATTTAATCCGCCACCCGTATTGGTGCTGATGACGGGGTCGACCCTATGGGGCACGACCTGGATCTGGCTCAAGGCGATCGACGGGATGGGTATCGGCCCGCTTCTGCTGGCTGCGCTGGCCTATGGGATTCAGTTTCTGCTGCTCTTGCCCTGGGTGTTGCCGCATGTGCGCAAGCGCTGGGGGTCGGGTGAAGCGCCCATGGCCTGGTATGGTTTGTTCGCGTTGGCGCTACTCAGCGGTATTTCCGGAACCGGCTTCACCATTGCCATGATCTTCGGTGATGTGGTGCGCGCCATGTTGCTATTCTTCCTCATTCCCGCCTGGGGTGTGATCATGGGGCGGATCTTCCTGCACGAACCGCTCACGCCCACGCGCATCGTTGCTGTCATACTGGCACTCGGTGGCGCGGTGGCGATTCTGGGGCCGGATATCCAAACCAGTGCACCGCCCGCACAGGAGCCGTTCTTCACCTTGTTCGGTTTTTCACTGCCCGATTGCGCCGCGCTGATCGCAGGGTTGACTCTCGCCGGCGCAAATGTGCTGTTTCGCCATATGCAGGGTGAGCCGATGCTGGTCAAGCTGTCGATCATGCAGATCGGTGCCGTGCTGTTCGCCCTGGGCGCCTTGGTGTTCTTCCCCGAGCCCGTCGCGGCCATTACCCTGGGCGGGGTTGTCCATAGCCTGTTGTATGGCTCGACCTTGCTGCTGGCAGCCATGCTCTGCACGCAATATGCGGTTGAACGTTTACCGGCAGGGCGCTCATCCATTCTCATGACGCTCGAATTGCTGGTCGGCAGCCTGACCGCCATCTGGATCGGGCACGAACATCCGTCGCTCTTGGTCTGGCTGGGCGGGGCGCTGATTTTGGCCGCCGCCTTGCTCGAAGCCACCAGCCAGCAGGAAAAATCCGCGTGAACCAAGCGGTGCATCTGGGTTTGAACCCGCAACAATCCGCGGCAGTAACACACCTCGGCAGCCCGCTGCTGGTGCTGGCCGGCGCCGGTTCGGGCAAAACACGGGTGATTACCGAAAAAATCGTGTATCTGATCGAAAAACAGGGCATTCCCGCGCGCCATGTGTACGCGGTCACGTTCACCAACAAGGCGGCCAAGGAAATGGTGGCGCGAACGGCGGAGCGATTACCGCCCGAGCGGCGTCGCGGGCTCAACATCTCGACCTTTCATACATTGGGGCTGAACTTCATCCGCCGGGAATACGCGGCGCTCGGTTTGCGCGCGGGGTTCACCGTGTTCGATTCGGACGATAGCCTCGCCCTGTTCAAATCCTTGATCGGGCACAGCGAATACAAGGACGTGATCGACCCGAAAGCCGCCCAGTGGCAAATTTCGCAATGGAAAAACGATCTGCGCAGTCCACAAACCTGCATTGAACAAGCCATGGATGAAGAAACCCGCGCACTGGCCGGGCTATTCGATCAATATCAGCGCCAACTCACTGCCTGCAATGCGCTGGATTTCGATGACCTGATCGGTCGCCCGGTCGCGCTGCTGCAAAACGATGCCACCGTGCGCGAGCGCTGGCAGGCGAGGGTGCGCTACCTGCTGGTGGATGAATATCAGGACACCAACACCACGCAATACGAGCTCGTGCGGCTGTTGGTCGGCAAGATCGGCGCGCTCACGGCGGTGGGCGATGATCACCAGTCCATCTACGCCTGGCGCGGCGCCAAGCCGGAAAACCTCAACCGGCTGGCGGACGATTTCCCGAATTTGCACCGCATCAAGCTCGAACAGAATTACCGCTCGGTCAACAGCGTGCTCAAGGCCGCCAACCACCTGATCGCGCTGGATACCACAACCGCATCCAAGCAGCTCTGGAGCGACATCGGCCCCGGCGAACCGCACCGCGTCATCGTTGCAGCCACCGCAGAAGATGAAGCTGAGCGTATCGCCACCGAAATCCTGCATCGGCATTTTCGCGCGCAAACCGAATACCGCGACTTTGCCGTCCTGTTTCGCGGCAATCATCAGGCCCGGTTGATCGAGCAGGCGCTGCGTAAACTCAATATCCCCTACAGCCTTACCGGCGGGCAATCGTTTTTCGAGCGGGCGGAAATCAAGGACGCGATGAGTTACCTGAAATTGCTCGTCAACCCGGACGATGACGCGGCCTTCCTGCGCGTGGTCAACACGCCCCGGCGCGAAATCGGCCCGACCACCATCGAAAAGCTGGGCGGTTACGCCCGCGAGCGACGCAGCTCACTGTTTGCCGCTGCGCGTTCAATCGGAATTCAAAGCGTGCTCGATACCCGCGCGGCGGATCGGCTGAACCGCTTCTGCGACTGGCTCGAAGGAATACGCGCTCAAAGGGATCGTGATGCCATCGACGTAATCCGGCAGGTGTTCGACGCCATCGATTACCCTGCCTACCTGCGTGAGCAGGAAAGCACCCCCAAGGCCGCCGACCGCCGCTGGCAAAATGTAGAAGAATGGCTCGATTGGCTCGCCAAAATCAGTACCGATAGCGCTGACAATAACGAAATCATGGATTTACCCGCGCTCGCCCAGCGCATGACCCTGCTCGGCATCCTCGATCAGCAAACCCGCGAAAAGGACAGCAATGCCGTCGCCCTGCTCACGCTACACGCCGCCAAAGGGCTGGAATTCGGCCACGTGTTCATGGCGGGGATGGAAGAAGACATCCTGCCGCACCGCGACTGCATCGAAGATGAGGAACGCCTCGCCGAAGAGCGCCGCCTGTGCTTTGTCGGCATCACCCGCGCTCGGCTCTCACTCACCTTCACCCTGACCAAACGCCGCCGCCGCTATGGTGAATGGAAAGACACCGAACCCAGCCGCTTTTTAGATGACATTCCCGCCGACCTGCTGCAATGGCAGGGCGAAGGCATCGAACAACCCAAGGAAGTCAGCCAAGCCCAGGGCCGAGAACATCTGGCCAGTATTCGGGCGATGTTGGGGAAGTGAGTGGGACGTTTCTGCGTGCTGGTCACGGCCTAACTGCTTAATCTCCCAATACTTCGCGGTGCAGAACAATTCGGCGAATGCTCCGTTTGTCGTCGAAAGGCACGACAATATCTGGCTCATCACGCTCAATTAAGTCTAGCTCGGGCTCCTTTGATGTCCCGAGTAAGTCGACATATGTACCGTAGTCAATTGAATAGATGTTGTACCGAACACCAGGATTGTCTTTGTCAGCATATCCACGCTGCATAGGATGGATTACACGCGCATCAAAAAGGCGTTGGACTATTGGGTGACGCTCCAACTCACGTGGTAAAAGAAACGATCTTGCTCGTCTTTTCCCGATTACATCGTCGACAATCTTCCTTAGGACTCCCTGAAGTTCATCGTCCAAGTATTGAGCTTTATCTTGTTCAAACCATTGACGGGCACTATCTACTATCGACAATTTATCAATCGAATCTCGGCCTCGGCGTTGTGAGTCAAAAAAGGCTTTAGTAAATATATTGATGAGGTCGCGCACAACACCTTCGCAGGCTCGGGAAAGCTCAGCACAAGTGGCTCGCTCCGTGAAGAGACGCGAGGCAAGTTGGCGCCCTGAACTGACGTTAAAAGTTTTTTGCAGGTAGTCTTCTTCGAGTTCGCTAGTTAGATGCCTAAATAGCATGTCCGCATAGACGTCCGTTATCTGGTTGGGGTTTCTATCAAAAACATAGTAGTCATCCAAATCAGGCGCAGTGGCTATATCGGCTCCAAGTTCAAATCCAATGAGTCCGTTTGGAGTGTGGTTGGAGAATTTGCACCTGTACTCAAGTGCAGAAATTTTCATTGTCGCTTCTTTGAGAGGGAGCACACCTCTCTTTAAAAATTCGGCAAGATAGGGCTGAACATCAGCCGGAAGGGACGACCACTCGTCAACCAAAATGACGATATTTGTCTCGGCAAATTTCAATACATCACGTAGATGGCGATAGAGCTCTGGAAAAATAATTTTGTCTTCCGTCTCGACGGTGTATTCGGTATTTTGTCGGTCATTCCGAGCGTGTGTACTACATACATTGGTGCCAAGTTTGACTTCCGCCATCCCTTTTGGACTGAGTGCTATTGTCCCATTTACACCAGCTTGAGTTGATCTCTCATCTATCGCTTCAGTTTCGACACGGTTGGCGCGGAGTTTTGTCAGTGGCTCAGTGACAATTGACTCCAGTCGGACCGCCGCCTCCCAAGCATCATTCGCCTGTGCACTTGGGTATTCAACAATGTGCTCAAGCAATGCATGGTGTATTGCTAACAAAAAATCCCTGAATAGAGCGAGGCAGCGGCGCCCAATTGGTAGCGTCTGATCTGAGAACTGACTGGTGCTCCCGAGGGTGCGGCAATCAATGTAGACAACTGTGAGATTGCTGTCTTCGAGGAATGCTGTTTCGAGCACCTTCATGACATGAGTCTTCCCAGTACCTCTTCTGCCATAAAAGATTTGATGATTTCGATTGCGAAGTTGTGGAAGTAAACCAACATCAACATATGTGTTAACGAGCTTTGTGATGTCAGTTTGCCGTTCCGATCGTTGCATGATTCTAGATACTGCAGCTTGTAGTCTTGGGTCTTGGATCACAAGTTAAGCTCCATTTTTTTAACATCTAATATTAATGGCATTGATAAACCGATTGATGGACCCCATTGATGAGCATGCTGTCATTTAACGAGATTTCGGCCAAAGGTCTGGATGGCGAGATTCATGAATGACTGCCAACACATGAATGAGGTCTCCCTTGATCGTATAGAACAAGCCATAAGGGAATCTCGGTGCCAGTGCGCGGCGAACTTTGGGAATCACTTCGGCATAAAGCAGCGGTTCTTGCTGTAAACGTATGAGTTGCAACTCAATGGCAACAACAAATTCCTCACCGAGGCCGGTGCTTTGCGATTCATACCATGCCTGGGCCGCACCCATTTCTCGGACGGCCCGCGAGGAGAAGGTTAGGCGGTACGCCATGAGCCATCTTTAAGACGTGATTTCACCTGCTCCCAGGAGTAACCCTCTGTTGGGTTTGCTTCGAAGGCTGAAAGACGTTCTTCCAATTCAACCTTGTGTTCAGGAGAAATGCTCACGGCTTCAGGCACTGCGGCGACGCTGTCCCAGATCAGTTCCACCAGACGGATGCGTTCCTGCACGGGCAGTTCAAGGATGTCAGCAATAGAGACAGTGTTCATGTCAGATGTTTCCTCTTGAATTTAGGATGAAGGATGTTTCTGTGCTCACCAACCAAGTTTTGATATCAAAGAGGTCAGTCTCGATTGACTTCAACCCTATAGGAGCACCGCCTCTATTCTGGTACCCGGAAGCCAAAGTATACACCGCCTCATCGGCTGGTTCGTGGGGATAAAAGTTCACATAACCGGAATCTCCGGAAGCAATCTCAGTTCGCGAAAATCAATCGAGCCTGAGTACAGGTTACGTCGCCTTAATAAATCCGTGAGCTGCGTCACCGTGAACGCCTATCGCAAGCTGTTTTCTCACGCTATATGAACGTGAGCAAAAAATCTCGTCTCGGATTAAAACGTGGTGTTAAAAAGCCTGGAGGCTCTGCGCTGCGTCTTTTGTCGGTTGTGAAGAACAATGGCATTCAGTCGAATAGCTGAAGCTACCGTTGGGGTGCAAGATCATAAGCTTGTCCGACAACCTCAGCGTACAGGTGGCGCGGGTGCGGATGGCTGAAATTGCGAATCTGTTGTCCACCGTTCCGCCTTATGATGATGTTCAGAAGGTTTACGAATAAAGATTGGACGCCTGAGAGTCAAAAGAATAGGATTTAATCCTACTAAAACGAGGGAGTCCGTTATGCGAACCACCAAACAAATGAGCGTCACACTGCCCAACGACATGGCGGAGGTGGTGAAGGCCAAAGTACGCACGGGTGAATACGCCAGTGAAAGCGAAGTGATTCGTGATGGTCTGCGTGCATTGATGGCTCGGGATCGCGCCGTTGAAAACTGGTTAACCACGATGGTTGCCCCGGCCTATGACTTATTGCAGTCCGATCCAACTCGTGCCGTCAGCGCCGACCAGATGCGCGCACACCTGGCTGCGGAATATGCCAAAACACGATGAATTATCGTGTTGTCTTTAGCCCGGAAGCACGAGAGCAACTTAGCACGCTTTTTCATTACATCGCCGAAGCGGCAACGCCTGACATCGCGGCACGCTACACCGAAGCTATCGTAAGTTACTGTGAAAGCCTGTGCACGCTGCCTCTTCGTGGTACACAACGCGACGATGTGCGACCAGGACTCCGTATAACCAACTACAAGAAACGCGCGGTGATAGCCTTTTGTGTGAATGACGAGCTCATTTCCATCCTCGGCATTTTCTACGGTGGGCAAGACTACGCATCCATCCTGCAAGACAGACCGGACGACTGGGGCGCGGATCACTGAACGTACCCAAAGCTCTACGCTTCTCCAATCACCGGCATCTTCACACCCAGCACCAGCTCATCAAACGGCACATCAATTTGCCCCTGCTCATTGCGTTCAAAAATGTGCCACTTCAGCCCGCGTAGGGCGGGATAGTGCAACGCCTCGAAAAACCTTTCCAGGCAATCTTAACGTAAGGGCATTGGGGCCGATTCCATTGATCGATTGCAGCCAGTGTCCTGTCTTTGAATCATCTTCATATGTATTCGAGCGATCACGGTCGTTTGAGTGGGATGTCTGCCAGCGTGCATTGGTCAAGCTCTGCAAGAAATGCGCTTAGCGCCCTATGAAACACATGTTTCAGTTGGCAGCTCGGAAGAATTTGGCAATTTTGTCTTTGAGGCGAGAAGCATTCCACCAGGTTCCAGTGGTTTTCAAGCGCGCGAACCACATCGCCCACACGTATCTCATTGCTTGGGCGGCTGAGTTTCAATCCGCCGTTTTGACCCCGTTTTGCTTCGATAAAGTTGTTTTCTACCAGCGTGTTGATGACCTTCATCATATGATTACGCGAAATACGGTGAAATTCCGAGATCTCGCGAATGGTGAGCAGGCGAGGTGGGTTGTTCTTTTCCTCTTCCGCCAACAGGATGAGCGCGCGAAGTGCCAAGTCGGTCTGTTGATTGAGCTGCATACAAAAGCCTGACCTACAATGATGTATTTATATGGCATCATAACTTCAAAATGAAAAACAGACCAGTATTCTGCTTGCAATGTTAAATGATGCATATAATATGCATCTATGAATGAGGCTTCATGTGCTTCAGTTGCAGGAGACGACAATGAGACGGCATGCTCAACTTCAGCCACTTTCTCGCTCACACCACCAAACCTTGCGTCTTGCACGTCAGCTCAAACTAGGTCAGTGGAATCTGGCCGATCTTCGAGCGGAAAAAAAGGAGCTCTATCACCACTTCACAGAGGAAGAGAGCACATTCTCGAGCCTGGTTTTCGGTCTGGCAGACACGCATCCCATCATGGCGCAACTCTCTCGCATGATCTTTGAGCACATTGCGATTATGGCGTTGATTTCATGTATTGAGCACAGCAAACCCTTGGATAATTCCGAACAAGTTATCGCCTTGGGTGAGTTGTTGTCAGAGCATATTGCCTTCGAAGAGCGTGAGCTTTTTCCAACCCTTGAACAGTGTTGCCTCATCAATTCAACACCCTATGAGCTCATGTAATGAAATCTCATGTTTTGTTCAGTATTGGATTTCGCCCCTGGTTTCTGCTGTTTCTCGCGGGTGGCGGCCTGATGTTTTCAGCTTGGGGTTTATCTTGGATGATTGCATCGACCGGTTTGCACATCCCTATCGAGCTGCCCCCAATGCTTGTGGACTGGCGGTGGCACGCTCATGAAATAATCTATGGTTTGGGTGTGGCCCTTCTTTCTGGTTTTTTGTTAACGGCGGTGCAGAACTGGACGGGGAGGCGGCCGCTACCACCCATCGGGCTGTTTGCAGTAACCGCAATATGGCTGTGCGCGCGTGGTGCTTTTTTATTTTTCGGGATGCACAATACATGGGCCTACCTGCTCTCAATAATTCCAGAAATAATTGTTGGTCTGGCAATTCTGAACGTTATTGTCCGTGCTGGTCAGTGGCACAACATTCTGTTTCCATTTGTATTATTACTTTTGGCATTTTTGGATGGCTATTTTGGCATCCATATCAATGAACCAGATTTACATGGACAGGTCGCCATCATGGGTTTATGGCCAATCCTCGCCGTTCTGTTATTTGTTTCCCAACGTATCATTCCGGCCTTTACCGCAAATCGGGCAGGTGCGCGCTCAAAATCATCAGGAATGTACACTGCGGTTATTTTTGGCCTGTCGCCACTTTTATTGCTGCTGTTGGGTTTTGTGCCGCAAATTCCGGGGCATGCATTGTTATGGAGCGTGATTTCAACAGCAATCATTCTGTTCGGTTTACGGGGAATCATGCGTTGGTGGCAACCGGTAGCCCTTCATGAACCCATGTTGCTGGTGCTGTATGCGGGGTTTGTACTTACATTGGCCGGTTTGATTATTATGACATTAAGCATCCTTATTTTTAATCATAATCAAGATGCTGCTGTGTGGTGGGACGCAGGAATACATGGAATGGGGATTGGGATACTCGGTATTCTTGGCCCTGGCATGTTGTTGCGCGTGAGCGCGGGGCACAGTGGGCGCAGAATTTTTATGCCCAAATGGCTTCGTGTATTTTTTATCGTTGCTTTTTTGGTGTGGTTATTGCGGGTATTTACCCCGGCTTTTGGATACAACCCTCTAATGCTCGGTTTATCTGCATGGGGTATGGCAGCGGTATATTTTGCGTTGTTATTTGCCGTGGGCTTTTGGCTTGTAACGCCTCGGGCCGATGGGCGAATTTAGTTCTCTGAAAGCAGATTGAGTGTTCAATTAATGTGAGGTTTATGTCATGAATGAATTTGATAATGAAAATAATGATGAGCAAAAAGTTGCCAGTGCGGATTCTTCTCGTCGTGCAGCGAAATGGTTTAATTATGGAACGATCATTGCAGTATTGGTTCCGGTGCCGTTATTTATTTTCTGGACCGGCCTTTCCATGCTGATCTATGCGCTAAACAAACACCACCCGAACCAAATGGTCGGAAACTACACACAAAAGGCAGCGTACCGATTTTATGGCATTGCTGGCGCTTCTGTCGCAATCGCGGTGTTTTTTCCTCCTCATATTATTTACTATCTGGTGATTTGGGCCATATCTGCTGTGATTCTGATTCCTGCTTCACTGCGGGATATTTACCTCATAAATCATGACGCCTGGCACGATGTGGTCATTGAACCGCACAAACCATTTGCCGAACTCGAGCAAATTTGAATCACCCAGTAGGTACCTCGAAAACCCAATCCCTGGGTTTTTTCGAGGTCGTTCGTAGCGGGAAACTCGAAGCGAACTTGCACCATTTCTTTCGCCTACGCGATTAATTTGAGTGCTGTACCTGCCTCGGCGGGTTCAGGTTACGGATAACATGAGTTCACGAAAACAGGATGAGCATGCTTGACAGGCAGCTTTGAGTGATTAAGATAGTAATTGATTACTTACTTAAGGTCTCGGTTATGGTCACTCATTCAAAACACCTGCCTGCTGAAGAACGCCGTGCCGCGACGGTCGAAGCGGTCGTCGAGTTGGCTGCCAAGCAAAACCCGAGCGAGATCACGACCACGGCAATCGCCAAGCACATGGGCGTGACCCAGGGTGCGTTGTTCAAGCACTTTCCGACCAAGGACGCCATTCTTGAGGCGGTCATGGAGTGGGTGGCAAAGCGCCTGCTCACCCGATTGGACAAAGCCGCCGAAACAGCGGCCACGCCTTTGGGCAAGATCGAGGCGATGTTCATGGCACAGGTGGGCTTCGTCGTCGAGCATCCGGGCGTGCCACGCATGTTGTTCGGTGAGTTACAGCGCGCGCAGTTGACCGCGCCCAAACTTATGGCGCAATCGCTGCTGCGCAATTACCACGAGCGTTTGTCTCGGCTCATCGAGGCCGGCAAGACGTCCGGCGAAATCAGATTAGACCTCGACACCGAGGCCGCTGCCACGCTCTTGATCGGCATGTTGCAGGGGCTGGTCATGCAATCGTTACTGGCGGGGGACGTCACGCAGGTACGCAGCCAAGCGCCACGGGTCTTTGCGATTTATCTAAGCGGCATCGGGAGCAGCAAATGAAGATTCTACCTTTCCAGGGTCGTACCTTGGCGCTCGTCGCCGTCATCGTTTCGCTACTGGCATTACTCTTTTATGTCGCGCTGCGCTCGGGACCGCTGGCGCCGGTGGCCGTCACCGTCGCCGCGGTGGAAAACCGCGCCATCCAACCGGCACTGTTCGGCATCGGCAAGGTGCAGGCGCGCTATACCTATTTGATCGGCCCGACCTTTGCCGGACGCGTCAAGCGGCTCGATGTCCACGTCAGCGACCGGGTCAAGGCCGGTCAGGTGCTGGGTGAAATGGACCCGGTAGATCTGGATGATCGCATCCGCGCGCAACAGGCGGCGATCAAGAGTGGCGAGGCGGCACTGCGACAAGCCCAAGTCAAGCGGGTCTTCGCGCAAACGCAGGCAACGCGCTACGAAAAGCTGCTCGCGGCGCGCGGCACGAGCGAGGAGGTGGTTGTGACCAAGCGTCAGGAACTGGCTGTGGCTGATGCGGCGCTTGCCGCGGCGCGCGATGAGTTGAATCGTTTCCGCGCCGACTTGCAGGGCTTGCGCGCGCAGCGCAGCAATCTAAGCCTTATCGCACCGGTGGATGGGCTGGTGTCGGTGCGTGATGCCGACCCCGGTACGACGGTCGTCGCCGGGCAGGCGGTCGTCGAAATGATTGACCCGGCGAGCCTTTGGATCGATACACGCTTCGATCAGATCAACGCCACGGGGCTGGCCGCCAACCTGCCGGCAGAGATCGTGTTGCGCTCGCGGCAGGGTGAAATTCTGCAAGGTCACTTGTTGCGCGTCGATCCTCTGGCCGATTCGGTGACCGAGGAAACCTTGGCCAAGATCGTGTTCACCAAGATACCCGAACCGCTGCCTCCGGTGGGAGAACTGGCCGAGGTCACGGTGCAACTTCCTGAGCTTCCCGTCGCCCCGGTCATACCCAA
>NZ_JAQTTX010000084.1 GCF_028710545.1 Halothiobacillus sp.
AAACCAGCAAACCCGCGACAAAATGCGCCCGTTCGCAAGATTCGCAGCATTCGCACGGCACGATTCGCAAAACATTCGCAGAAGTGGCAGAGGGTGTCGGTGTTGCCGACAGCCCGCCAGCACCAACCGCCGAGGGTATGCGGTCATACCGTACACCCCAGCCAGCACCAAGCGCACCCAAACCAATCACCCGCCCTGTGCTGCGATTCAAACTGCGCGAAGGTGGCGGCACCGTGTTAGGCCAACCCGATGACACGCCCGCGTCATTGCTGGCGGATTTAATCGAGCGATAGCCTGATGAATTGGTGGCGGCATGGAGTGGCACCGATCAGGTTTACCCGCTGGAATCGTGACCGCTGGAATCGAGTATAGGCAAGCCTTAGAGGCTCATGATGACCGCGATTGTGACCGCGCAAAATCGTTTTTGGGGCGTTTTGGCGGCGGCGAGGTGCACACGTATCAGATTTGCGAAACACAACCCCATTAGCGGCTTTGCAAAACCAACCCCATGAAACACATGCAGCCCGGTTAAATGCCGGGTTTTTTATTTTGCAAAGTGAATATCCAACCCCGCATTAAACCTAGGCTTGCGGGCAAAAGTGAATGCCATTCACCACGCCCAACTATCGCCAATGGCTAAAGTTGGAATACAGACCCGCCCAGCACTACGGTATTCAAGATCAGCCCAAAGTGAATAGCAGACCCCGCGCTCTGTCAGCGTTTGCCGGTCAAAGTGAATAGAAGCACAAGAGCATTCACTTTGTTGGCATCGAGGACGATCAGGGCGCGGCAATTCGCCGCCCCCTGCCCTCATTTGGAACGGGAGCCAATACAGCCCCCCACCAACGGTGGACATCGGCGGCAAAAAGCCAAGGTACTCCCCAGAGGTTTTGAAAACACGGGGGATTGCGCAGCTCGATATTCCGCCAGCTACGCATATCAAAAGGTGTTCGCACAGTTTGCACTAAATCAAGAAATGCCGCGCTGATGCGGGTTTGAGGTGCGAACAAGGTGCGAACACTGCAAACCAAAATGCAAACACCGCGAACACTGCAAACATGTGGCCGGGCGGGGGGTGTTAAAACCTCCACGACACCAGAATGACCGGACGACCCTTGTAATCGTTTTTTTGCGTCCGCGTAAATAAAATTTTGGTATCGGGTACAAATTCAAAAACGGGCACCTGTCCAGATGCCGCACTGTGGTGGCGTTTCAGCCCCAAAAAAACTATACAAAAAACTATACACTTGACCACAAAAAAGGCCGAAAAAAGGCCGTTTTTCACAACACAAAATGAAGTGGAAAACGGCCTAAGTGACTGATTTATTTGGTCGGAGTGATAGGATTCGAACCTACGACCCCTACGTCCCGAACGTAGTGCTCTACCAGACTGAGCCACACTCCGAAATGCCTGTTGCAGCGGATGATGCCTTAGGGAAGCGCTGATTTATTCAGTGCGTCCCACTTGGGGCAGGATGCCCCAACACGAACAAAGACGTCAGTCTTTGATTCGTGAGCGCCATCGCGGGCGTGTACCGCGATGAGCGCGCTGATTTATTCCAAGGATGGAATAAATCAGCATTTACTCAGAATTCAGTGATTCCGGGCAACGGCTGCATCGGCCAGCGCAAGCAGGGCTTCCTTGAACGGGCTGTCGGGAACGGCGTTGATGGCCTGTTTCGCCCGGTCTGCCTCGGCTTGCGCGAGGTGCGCAGTATAGGCGAGCGCGCCGGTATGTTCAATGGCTCTGCAAATCGCCTGAATATCGCTGGCATCCTGCTCCGTAACCGCCCGGCGAATGAGCGCCACGGTGGCTTCATCACCCCGCTGCATGGCGATAATCAGTGGCAGTGTAGGCTTGCCTTCGGCCAGATCGTCGCCCACGTGTTTACCCGTGTGCGCTTCGTCGCCGGTGTAATCAAGCACGTCGTCGATCAACTGGAACGCGGTGCCCAGATGCAGGCCGTAGGCGGTCAGCGCCGCTTCCATTTCTTCCGGCTGGCCTTCGAGTACGGCGGCCAACTGGGTAGCGGCGGCGAACAGGGTGGCGGTTTTGCGAATAATGACATCGACGTAGCGCTCTTCGCTTACTTCGGCATCGCCCATGTTCATGAGTTGCAGCACTTCGCCTTCGGCAATGCGATTGGTGGCCTGCGCCAGAATGGCCATGACGCGGGGTTCCTGCACCTCGACCATCATCTCGAACGCGCGCGAGTAGAGGAAATCGCCGGTCAAAACCGAAGCGGCATTGCCAAAAAGTGCGTTGGCGGTATCGCGTCCGCGCCGCAGGGTGGATTCATCGACGACATCATCGTGCAGCAAGGTGGCGGTGTGAATCAGCTCGACCACCGCAGCCATTTGCGCGGCCCAGGGGGATTTTCCACCCAACGCCTTTGCCGCCAGCATCAGTACCATGGGGCGAAAGCGCTTACCGCCCGCGCCGATGATGTACCGGGAAAGCTGATTGATAAGAGCGACATCGGAAGCCAGTTTGGTCTGGATCACGGTATTGACGCGCGCCATATCGGGCGCTGCGAGTTCGCGAATTTGGTCAACAGTCATGTTCGGCATAAAAGGCTCTAATTCGATATCGGGTGGGTTAGGGAATCTCTGATTTAATCAGAGATTCCTTAGTAGTTCCTGCAGGTCGGCTTCATCCAGTACGGGCACGCCCAGTTCCTGCGCCTTGGTCAGTTTACTACCTGCCTCGCTCCCAGCGATCACGGCGGTCGTTTTGCTGGAAACGCTCCCGCTGACTTTCGCGCCCAACGCCTTGAGCCGCTCGCTCGCTTCTTCCCGCGTCATGCCGGAAAGCGTTCCCGTCAGAACATAGGTTTTACCGGCAAGCGGCAAGGCTTTCGCATCCGTTGCGACAATGGCGGGCCAGTGTACGCCGGCATCAATCAGATTGCGGATGACTTCCTGATTGTGCGGCTGGCGCAGGAACGTGAATACGTGCTGCGCCACCACAGGCCCCACATCCGGTACGGCTTGCAGATCGTCGAGCGAAGCGGCGCTCAGTGCATCCAGATCGCGGAAGTGGGCCGCCAGCCCCGCAGCCGTCACCTCGCCCACTTCCCGAATACCGAGTGCATAGAGAAAACGGGGCAAGGTGGTTTGTTTGGCGGCAGCAATGGCATCCACGAGGTTCCGGGCGGATTTCTCACCCATCCGCGGCAGGGTCAGCAACTGGGGCACGGTGAGATGAAACAGGTCATCGACATGCTCGACCAGCTTGTGTTCGAGCAGCAATTCGATCCACTTCTCGCCCAGCCCATCGATTGCCATTGCCTTGCGACTGGCGAAGTGCCGGATGGCTTCACGCCGCTGGGCCGGGCAGAATAGGCCACCACTGCAACGGGCAATGGCTTCGCCCTCCACCCGGATGACGTCCGAACCGCAAACGGGACACTGATCGGGTAGCTCGACGATGCGCGCATCCGGTGGACGCAAATCGGGCAGCACACGAACGACTTCGGGAATGACATCGCCTGCCCGCCGGACAACAACCGTATCGCCGATACGAATATCCTTGCGCGTGATTTCGTCGATATTGTGCAAGGTGATGTTGGATACCGTGACCCCCCCGACGAACACCGGATCGATGCGCGCAACCGGCGTGAGCGCACCCGTGCGGCCTACCTGAAAATCGACAGAATGCACCCGACTGGTGGCTTCCTCGGCCGGAAACTTGAATGCCACGGCCCAACGCGGCGCCTTGGCCACAAAACCCAGTTCGTCCTGTTCGGACTTGGCGTTGATCTTGAACACCACACCATCGATGTCGTAATCGAGCTGCGACCGGCGCGAAAGCATTTCCTGATGATAGGCCAGCACCTCATTACGCCCCGCGCAGCGGCGACGCCATTCGCTGACGGTAAAACCCAGATCGGCTAGCCAATCGAGCAGGCCAAGCTGCGTGTCGGGCAGATCAACGCCCTGTGCCGCCCCCACGCCATAGGCGAAAAACTGTAACTGGCGCTTGGCCGTTATTCGCGGATCCTTTTGCCGCAAGGAGCCGGCGGCGGCATTCCGCGGGTTCACGAAGCGCTTGTCACCACGGGCATCGGCGGCGGCATTCAGCGCGGCAAACGCCTTGTGCGACATGACGATCTCACCGCGTACTTCCAGCAGATCGCAGGACGATAGCGAATCCGGTAATTGCTGAGGAATTGAAGCGATGGTACGGACGTTCAACGTCACGTCTTCGCCGGTCTGCCCGTCGCCGCGCGTCGCTGCCTGCACAAGCTGACCCTTGCGGTAGATCAGGTTGATCGCCAGGCCATCGAACTTGGGTTCGGCGGCAAACACAAGCGGTGCGTCACGCTTCAGGCGATCATGGATACGCTGGGCAAAGGCATCCCATTCCTCGACGCTGAACACGTTATCCAGCGACAACATGGCCTGATGATGCTTGACGGGGGCGAAACTGGTGGTAAATGTCGGGCTGCCGACACGCTGGGTGGGCGAATCCGGCGTGACCCATTCCGGGTGAGCCGCTTCAATCTGTTGCAACTCGCGCATGAGCCGATCGAAGGCGGCGTCGCTTATTTCAGGATCGTCCAGCACGTAATAACGGAAGTTGTGCCGTTCAATCTCTGCGCGCAGGGCAAGCAAACGGGCGTGGGCGCCATCCTCGGACGGCGCGGAGAACAGGTCTGGTAACGAAGACGCCATGATCCTCAGCTATTGAGCTGTTCGCGGTAGCGGTCGATCGATTCGGATGTCAGCGGCAGGCGCTGGTCATCGAGCACCTCGCCGCCGAGCTGATCGGCAATGTCGCGGGCAATGTCGATCATCTGGTCCAGAATCAGGCTTTCGCTGGGGCCGTCGAGCGGCAGTTGCATGAACAGCGCGAGCACAGGGGTCGCAAAGCTGGCGCTATTGCCACGGTCGAAGGTGCCGGGTTTTACCCCGTTCATCAGCGAAAACAGGGTTTCGCCCAGTTCGCCGGGATAGTGATAGATCGACAGGGCACCGTATTCGAAACCGATTTCCTCGATCAGGTTCGCCACGCGATCGCCGGGGAATGCGGCGCCGTCGGTACTGGCCACCAACAGAGGAAGGACGACGGGGTCTGCATCCCGACCAACGTTCTGTTTGACATTTTGCGCCGTGGCGTCGGCAGATGACGGGGATTCGGGTGCCCTATCAGCTGACGATGAATCCTGCTTTTCCTGATAGCTGAAATGCGGCGTCTGGCGACGACGGAACAGGCTACCTGCTGTCTCGGGCACCTCATCGAGCACTTTGCGGCGCACGTTACCGATCACCCCTTCGGCATCCGCCAGACCGAGCGCGTCATCCACATCGATGGGTTCCGGCTCATTTTTGCGGGTGAACGTGGGTTGCTGCCAACGCAAGGGTTCGGGTTCGACTTCATGGGGTTCGGTGGCGGGCGTGATCACCGGATCAATCCGATCCTTGACCTTGACCCGGCCGATAATGCCTTCATCAAGGGTCTCATCAAGCGCGGAATCAAGCGTTATGTCAGCGGATTTCACCCGTGCATCTTCTTGCGCGCGTATTTGCACATCAATCGGATCATCGAGGTTCGCTTCGGTACGTCCGCTGCCCAATTCGACGGCCTGCTCGCTCCTGTGGCGGAGATAAACCCACACAATTCCCGCAAGCGCCAACACGCCCGCCGCCAAAAAAATCCAACGTAACCATTCCATACTTTTATGACTCTAATAGTTGCACGGCGCGATCCACATCCACCGAGACAATGCGTGAAACACCCGCTTCACGCATTGTCACCCCGACCAAAGCCGAGGCGCTGGCCATCGTGGTTTTATTGTGCGTCACGAACAGGAATTGCACCCGGTCCGACATGGCCGAAACCATAGCACAGAATCGGCCGACATTGGCCTCATCCAGCGGGGCATCCACCTCGTCCAGAATACAGAAAGGCGCGGGGTTGAGCTCGAATAAAGCAAAAATCAACGCCACCGCTGTCAGCGCCCGCTCACCCCCCGATAATAACGATAATTGGGTGACTTTCTTGCCCGGTGGTTTGGCGAATAACAGCACGCCGGCATCCAGATCGTCCGCACCGCTCAATTCGAGCCGGGCCTCGCCGCCACCGAACAAGTGCACGAACAAGGGGCCGATGCGCGCATTCACCGCGTCGAACACCGACTTAAATTGCGCGCGCGTCTGCTTATCCAGCGTGCGGATGGCTTCCTGCAATTGGTCGAGCGCTGCCTGGACGTCTTCAATCTGACCATCCAGTTCGGACTTGCGTGCTTCAGCCTCGGCAAACGCTTCGATGGCGGTGAGGTTCACCGCGCCCAGACGGGCGATCTGCTGCTCCAACGTCGAGAGTTCAGATGCCTGCACCTCGGCGATATTCGGGATGTCCGCCAGCCGCCCGATGGCTTCGGCATCCAGTGATTGCTGATCGTCACGCCATTGATCGAGTGCCTGCATCAATATCTGGGCCGCGTGATCCTCCCGCACCGCCAATTGCGCGCGCTGTAACTCCAGCGCCTGAACCGCCGAGCGCGCCTGCTCAAGGGCGATCTGCGCCTCATGCCGCTCGACGCCTGCGGTCTGCACGGCCTGCACGTGCTGCTGAACACGTGCCAGCGC
>NZ_JAQTTX010000035.1:0-17323 GCF_028710545.1 Halothiobacillus sp.
GCTCGACACTCGAATAGGCAGCCAGACGCTTGATGATGGTTTGCCGCGTGATAAACAAGCCAGCAACCAGCAAGGATGCGGCGCCGAGCACGACCAGCGCGGTATGCGCCGTTTCGGCCACATCAGTCCCCACGAGGGCATGGAGATAACGCACGATGCCGAGCATGGCGCAGTTGAGCAACGCCCCCGAAAGCATGGCCGACACGGGCGCGGGGCCTTCGCTGTGTGCATCGGGCAGCCAGGTGTGCATGGGCGCCAAACCCACCTTCGTGCCATAGCCGACCAGCACCAGCAAAAACGACAACATGAGCAGGACACTATCGGTTTTGGGCGTGATGGCGGCAAAATTCGCCCAGGTCATCGCATACACGGGGCCGAGTACGAAGGTACCACCCCAATAAAACAAGACGGTGCCAAGCAACGCCAGCCCCAGCCCCGCCGAAACGATCACGATATATTTCCAGGCCGCCTCGATGCTCTGCGGCGCCCGCTGAAAACCCACGAGGAAGGCACTGACAATCGTGGTCAGATCAATCGCAATCCAGTACAAACCGGGATTGTTCTGCACCGGCGCGAGAAACATCGTCAAGGCGAAGGCGGCAAACAGACTGTAGAACCGATGCAGACGTTTGGCCTCATCGTGCATCCAGCGCATATACCCGATGGCGTACACCGAAGCGAGCAGATAGACGATAGCCAGGCAGAACAGCACCCATACGCCAAAACCATCGAGCAGCAGATAATTATTTACCGAGGTAACCCCTTTGGGGGGGGTTGCCCACAGCAGATAAACCATCAGCAGGAAGCTGATCACGGCGGCGGTCAGATTGACGCGTTCCGCCCAGCGCGTACTCGGTACCAGCCAGCAGAAAAGCACGGCAAAACCGACGACACCCCATATTGCAAACAAGGCAGTGAAGATCATCATCAACCCACCAGGCGCGTGAGATCACGGCTGCTGGTCGTGCCGATTTCACGGTGCAGATAACGGATCAGCAGGCCGAAGGTAGACACGATGATCAGCAAATCGAACAGGATCACCATTTCCAGCAACAGCGGCATCCCCGGCACCAGAATCTGCGAACCAAGGAAGATCCCGTTTTCGATCACCAGCAAACCGAGAATAGAACTGACCGCCTCCGTGCGTAACACCAGCATCAAAAACCCGATCAACTTCATGCCGAACATGGTCGTGAGCGCCAGTACGGCAATGCTGTTCACCAAATCCAGCCGCAGGCCGATCTTGTGCGCCAAGGCGTAGGAAAACACCACCAGCAGCCCGCCGATCACCAAGCTGCTGGAGGGTTGCAGCAAGGGCGTGAATTCCCGATTGAGTTTCAAATCCCGAATAATACGCAGCAGCAAAAACGGCAAAACCGTGCCGCGCAACAGGGCGGTCAAGGCGGCGATAATGAACAATTCAGGATAATGCCCGTAAAACCCGATGGCCGCCGACAACGCCGCGATCACCCAGGATTCGGCAGCGAACGCGTACACATGATTGCGAATCCAGTGCGACCCCAACATCACAAAAGCCAGAATCAAGGCGACGATCACCAGAAAACTGAAAATCGAACTGGCCAGCGGGTCTAAATGAAAAATCAGCATCGCAATCCGCTCCTCACATCTGGTGGGCGACAACGGCCAGCACCGCCATCAAAAACGACAAGGCCAGCGGCTCCTGATAACGATAAAACCGCAGTCGCGCCTGCATCGTTTCAACACCGACCATCAAAAGCCCCAGCAGCGCCCATTTCGCCAGCAACGCGATGACGGCCCCGATAATCCCGAGCGTGGTGCCCGCCTCGGAAAGCCCCCACGGCAGGGTCAACACATTCAGAAAAATGGTGTACAAAATGGCCTGCTTCATCCAGGACGCCCATTTGAGCAACGCCAGCAGCGGGCCGGAATATTCGAGGATGCGCGCCTCGCCGATCATGTAGATTTCATAATGGATTGAGGAATGAATCGGCAGGCGTTCGGTTTCGACCGTCAGCAGGATGAAAAACGCCGCCACCAAAAATAGATGCGACGGGCTCCAATACACAGCCGGATCGCCGACCAGCAGATGGTTGACCACAAACGGCAGCATCGATTGAGCGAGCAGAGAAATGCCGATCAACACCATGATCAGCGTCGGTTCGGCCAGAATCGTCAGCATCGATTCGCGGCTGGAGCCCAAACCACCGTAAGGATGACCGCTATCCAGACCGGCCAGCAAAATCGCAAAGCCGCCGAGCGTGAGAATCAGGCCGCCGCCCAAAATATCGCCCATATCGGAGAGCGGCAGCGGGTAATTGGTGAGAACGGGAATCAGCAAAGGCACGGTCAGCATGGCGGTAAACGCCACGACCGGAGCCAGCCAAAAAATCCAGGAAGCGGTTTCGGGGATGACCAGTTCCTTGCGGAACCATTTGAACAGATCACGATACGGCTGGACGATGCTCGGCCCCCGGCCGCGCTTGACCTTTTCTTCTACCGTGGTGATAAAACCATGCAACAGGGGGGAAAGCAGCACGATCATGGCCACTTGAGCGATTTGCTGCCAAACGAGATGGCTTTGCATCCTTGATATTCCCCGCCGAAAAACCTAAAAGACCGCAGTCGCGGCATCTTCAGGAGTCATCAGCCACCAGAAGCTGGGGCGGTTACGGCGAACTCCATCGCCATTTCGTTGTATCAAACAATTATGATACTAGCATTCTAATTTTGCGCGTCAATGACAGGATGTTAAAAACCCTCAAGAGGGAAACCGAAACGCCCCATCTCATCGTTCTTGACTCGGTTTGGTCACTCACGAGGGCCAAGGCGCAGGCTCACCCTCCTTGCCCAATGTCATCAGCCATGACTCATGCGCGGCGCGCTCTTCATCATTGGCGGTAATCACGCGCAACGGTGGACGATCGGCGGGCAAACGGATGATCGACGCAGCCTGTTTGTGCTCATCACCCTGCCCCTGTTCGCTTTCAAAACCCAGCGTTTTTTGCCCGCCGGTGAGCGCCAGATATACATCGGCCAGAATTTCAGAATCCAGCAACGCGCCGTGCAGCGTGCGCGCACTGTTATCGATGTTGTACCGACGGCACAAGGCATCGAGGCTATTGCGTTGGCCGGGATGTTTTTTGCGCGCAATGGCCAGCGAATCGGTCACGGAACCTGCGACATCAGCCAACCGACCGCCATTCGCCAACCGGGCAAGCTCCGCATCGATAAACCCCACGTCAAACTCGGCATTGTGAATAATCAGCTCCGCGCCCTCGATAAACGCCAGAAACTCATCCACCACATCGGCGAATTTCGGCTTATCCGCCAAAAACGCATCGCTCAAACCATGCACATTGAACGCGCCCTCATCCACCGGCCGCTCGGGATTGAGGTAACAATGGAATGTCCTACCCGTCACACGGCGCTCGATCATCTCCACCGCACCAATCTCAACCAGCCGATGCCCATCGGCAGCGGGCATCCCCGTGGTTTCGGTATCCAGTACGATTTGGCGTTCTGTCATGGTCAGTTTCCTGTCAGTGGGCTTGGCGAATTATCGGGCAAGTGTACTCTGGTCAGGGCCGCCTTGAAAAACCAAGATGGTCAGATGCCAATAGGCACACATTCTGCTAGACTCGTCAGATGAAGCAAATTAACTGGAATGCTGAAAAGAACCAGCAGTTGATGAGCGAGCGCGGAACTTCCTTTGAAGATGTCCTATTTGCTCTTCAGTCGGGTGGTTTACTTGATGATGGACCTCACCCCAACAGGGGAAAGTACCCGAATCAGCGTCTATTTGTGGTTCGGATTGATGATTACGCCTGGCTGGTACCGTACGTCGAGAACGAAAATGAAATCTTTCTCAAGACGATTATTCCCAGCCGCAAGGCCACCAGGAAATTTTTAGGGGGGTAGCATGGCCAAGACCAAATTAGATCCTGAAGAGCAAGAGTTGCTTGAGGCATACGAGTCGGGAGAATTCGAATCGGATCTGGACACCGATCGTCGGGAGTACCTCACTAAGGCAGCGGAAGAAACGTTTAAGAAAGACAGGCGAATCAATATCCGTATCTCCAGCCGGGATCTGGAGGCGCTGCAGCGTCGGGCTTTGGAAGAGGGGTTGCCGTACCAGTCTTTGGTTTCGAGTGTTCTGCACAAGTATGTCTCGGGCGGGCTCAAGGATATCTCTGCCAACAAGTCAGGCCAGCGGACGCGCTAACACACGCCACTGCTTTCTGCTTTGAGGCAGCAACCCTACCCCTTGGCAATAAAGTCCAAGACCATGAGCAAAAACCGACTTTCCGAAACGCTCTTTAATCGACCAATTCCTTGCCGGATAGGGTCAAGAGACTCATTTATAAGGGCTATTTGCCTGTATTAAGGGGTTTTTCGACAGCCTCGTTAAGTGCGGAGGGATGTTATGAGCATATCCATTAAGCGGATTTACGAAATGCCGGAATCTACGGACGGTACGCGTATTCTCGTCGATCGTCTCTGGCCTCGCGGAATAACGAAAGCAGAAGCCAAAATCGATTTGTGGTTGAAGGAGGCGGCACCATCCACTGAACTGCGCAAGTGGTTTGGGCATGACCCGGAAAAATGGTCAGAGTTCAAGGAAAAATATCGTGCTGAGATAAAGGATAACGCTGCATTAGCAGAGCTATACAAGCTGTCACACAAGGGCAAGGTGACCTTAGTCTATGCGGCCAAAGACGAAAACCACAATAACGCGGCTGCACTTCGCTGCTTTATTAGCCACGATGCCAAACCTTGAGGTTAGACATTCAAGAACCTATGAACGGACACTGCCTTTGCGGACAAGTAAGGTTTGAAATTGACGGGAGTCACGTCAAGCCATATCAATGTCATTGCTCACTTTGCCGCAGGCAGAGTGGGGTGATGTCCAATGCGGCAAGCATCGTAGCCAACGATCAGTTTTGCTGGCTACGCGGTACTGAATTAATTTCCTCGTGGAAAAGCGAAACCGGATTTCGCTCCGATTTTTGTTCCAGCTGCGGCGCTCCGGTACCCAACCCGCTCCGGGACATGCCCTATTTCTGGATTCCCGCTGGCTTGCTTGAAACCGGTGGCAAGATGGAGGTTGTGGCTCATCTGTGCCTAGCAGCCTGTCGGACTTTAGGAATCGTAGCGAAAATCAAGCTGGGCGAGGGCAGATTTTGCCGGTTTTGCAGGGCAATAGCGGGTTCTATTGCCCAAAAAAGCGGTGAAATATGAGCCGTTCAGATGGATTTGCAGCCGATTTCCCTAAAGTCCGACAGGCTGCTAGCGTCCAAAGCGCCATGGGACTCCGTTCCCCATCAAGAGAACTGTTATGATGGTTTGCCGGATTCGACCGAGCTCCTCAGGCTGCTGCATGCAGATTGTGCCTGACACCACGTTCCTGCAAATGAGCGTGAAAAGCGTAACCACACACCATTCGATATCCGGTTAAATAACGATCTACCTATTCATACATAAAGATTATTCATTATAAGTAAATTCTAAAGTTGGCTATCCTTGTGGCTGATTACAGCTTTATCGTCACACCCAACGAGCGATCTGATTTTGATTGAATACAGTATCTTCATCCTTCTCGGGGTTTTCTCTGGCCTGATCGCCGGTCTGCTGGGCATTGGCGGCGGTCTGGTAGTGGTGCCGGTTCTACTTTTTTTGTTTCCCCTGATTGGTCTGGGCGACAGCCCGCATTTGGTGCATTTGGCGATTGGCACATCATTGGCGACCATCCTGTTCTCATCGATGGCCTCCATTTACACCCACCACAAAAATAAGGGCGTTCTTTGGGATGTGTTTATCCGCATCGCCCCCGGCATTGTGATTGGTTCCATTCTGGGTTCCACCATCGCCCATCTTTTGCCCGGAGAAATTCTCAAGAAAGTGTTTGGTGTACTGGAAATTCTGATCGCCCTTCAGATGGCTTTTGGCCGAAATCCAGCACCGACGCGGACGCTGCCCTCCGGTGTGCCCTTAAGTTTTTTTGGGGTGTCGGTCGGTGCGGTTGGCACGATCATGGGTATGGGTGGCGGCGCACTGACAACGCCTTTTTTCATGTGGTGTAACGTTGCCGCGCGCAACGCGATGGCGACCAGCGCAGCCATTGGGCTGCCCAATGCACTCGCAGGCGCTATCGGTTACATTGTTACGGGATGGGGCCAACCGGATTTACCGAGCTGGTCGATTGGTTATATCTATCTGCCTGCATTGGTGGGCATTGTGATTCCCAGCCTCTTTTTTGCGCCGATTGGCGCCACTTTGACGCACCGATTGCCCGCCAAATTACTCAAACGCATTTTTGCCGTTATGCTCGTCCTACTCGGTCTGAACATGTTGATACGCTAAGACGGGGACTAGATATAAGATGAAACGCGCCATTTACCCCGGTACCTTTGATCCCATCACCTTCGGCCATATTGATGTCGCCCGGCGGGCGGCCCACCTCTATGATGAGGTCATCGTAGCAGTCGCCGCCGCTTCAACCAAAACTCCGATTTTCGATCTGGAACAGCGCTCAGAGCTTGCCCGTGTGGCGTTGCAGGAATTCCCCAACATTCATGTGCTGTCGTTCGACGGATTGCTGGTCGAATTCGCGCGGGAACTGGGTGCAATCTCGATTGTGCGGGGGCTGCGCGCCGTATCGGATTTCGAGTCCGAGATTCAGATGGCCGCGGTCAATCGTCGACTGGCGCCGGAAATCGAAACGGTCTTCCTTTCACCCACCGAGGAACTGGGCTTCGTGTCGTCCAGTATCGTGCGTGAACTTGCCCGTTTGGGCGGAAACGTCGCCAGTTTCGTGCCATTGCACGTGGTGGATGCGCTAAAAGAAATCATCAAGCACGAACAGGCCACAAAAGCCGGGCCAAACATGCTAAATTCACGCCACTGATGTTCGAGATAGCGCCGAAGAGGAGTGAACCATGTCCCTGTTGATTACCGATGAATGCATCAACTGCGATGTTTGCGAGCCGGAATGCCCGAATGGCGCCATTTCGCAAGGCCCGGAGATTTATGTGATTGATCCGAACCTGTGCACCGAGTGCGTGGGTCATTACGATACGCCGCAATGTGTCGAAGTATGCCCTGTGGACTGCATTCCACTCGATCCGGACCATCGCGAAACGCATGAAGAATTGCTGGCCAAGTATCACTTGATCAACGATTGATTCGTTTTCGGTAAAAACCGGAAACAAAACGACAAAACCCGCCCGGAAAATTCATGGGCGGGTTTTTTATTGTTTTGCAAACAAGGAAATCGAGAAATCAGTATGGCAGTCGCGACTCGATCGCCAGCGTCAATGTCCCCAGGGTCTCGAACCAGGCCGAGTCGATTTCATCATCCGAAAGGACGATGTCGAAACGATCTTCGAGTGCCGTGAGCAGGAGAACCACCCCCATGGAATCGAGCTCGGGCAAGGCCCCGAGTAATGGGGAATCTGCCGTCAACCGGGCCGCCGGAATATCCAGCCCCAGGGTAGAAATCACCGTCTGACGGACATCCTCAAAGATGACGGAATCGGCCGCTTCACTCATGCTTTACCCTGCTGCCCCTCAGGAACACAGATAGCCGCTTTGCCCTGAAAGTAAGGCCGAAGTGCCAGTGGCAACGCAACGCTGCCGTCGGCCTGCTGGTGGTTTTCCAGCAAGGCAACCAACGTGCGTCCGACGGCCAGGCCCGAACCGTTCAGGGTATGCACGAGCTGCGGCTTGCCATCGGCGTCGCGCACGCGTGCTTGCAGGCGGCGCGCCTGAAAATCGGTGCAGTTGGAGCAGGAAGAGATTTCCCGATAGGTGTTCTGGCCGGGCAGCCAGACTTCCAGATCGTAGGTTTTCGCCGCCGAGAAGCCCATATCGCCCGTGCACAACTGCATGACGCGGTACGGCAGCTCCAGCGCCTGCAAAACGGCTTCGGCGTGGCCGGTCAGTGCTTCCAGTGCAGCGGCGGAGTCCTCAGCCCGTACGATTTGCACCAATTCGACCTTATCGAACTGATGTTGCCGGATCATCCCTCGGGTATCGCGACCAGCCGCACCCGCTTCCGCACGGAAACTAGGTGTGTGCGCCACATAGCGCCGGGGCAAATCATTGGCCGACAACAATTCGTCACGAACCAGATTGGTGAGCGGCACTTCAGCCGTGGGGATCAGATACCAGTCGGCATCGCCCTTGAGCGCAAACAGGTCCTCACCGAATTTGGGCAACTGACCGGTACCGAACAGGCTCTTGTCATTGACGATGTAGGGCACGTACATCTCGGTGTAACCGTGCTGACTGCTGTGCAGATCGAGCATGAACTGCGCGAGCGCGCGATGCAGGCGCGCCAGATCGCCGGCCAAGGTCACAAACCGTGAGCCGGTCAGCTTCACCGCCTGCTCGAAATTCATCCCGAGTGCAGCGCCCAGCGCGACATGATCCTGAATTTCAAAGTCGAACGTCCTCGGTGTGCCCCAACGACGCACTTCAACATTACCCGCTTCATCTTCACCGAAGGGAACGTCTTCGGCCGGCAGATTGGGCACAAGCGAAAACAGGGCATCCAGCTCGGACTGAATCTCGCCCAGACGCTGTTTGGCCTGATCGAGTTTCTGCCCCAGGCCACCGATTTCGGCCATCAACGCGGCGGTATCTTCGCCAGCGGCCTTCATCTTGCCGATCAGCTTCGATCGACTGTTGCGTTCGGCCTGCATCTGCTCGGTATCGACCTGAACCTGTTTACGCTCGTTTTCAAGCGCAGTAAACCGGGCCACGTCGAACGTGAAACCGCGTCGCGCCAACTGCGCGGCAACAGCAATGGGATCACTGCGAACTAACTTGGGGTCAAGCATGATGGGAAATTCTTTCTGTTGGGTCGCCCAATCAGGCGATATATTGAACTTCGGTGATTTCGAAAATCCGCTTGCCGCCTGGGGCATCGACAGTCACTTCATCACCCAACGATTTGCCCACCAGCGCTCGGGCAATGGGTGAATGGATCGAGATCATGTTGGATTTGATATCGGCTTCATCATCGCCCACGATCTTGTAGGTGATTTCTTCGTCGCTATCCACATCGAGCACACTGACAGTCGCACCGAAAATCACCTTGTCGGATGGCGGCAGTCGGGTGACATCGATGATGTTGGCATGAGACAGCTTGGCTTCGATCTCTTTGATCCGGCCTTCGATGAACCCCTGCTCTTCACGCGCGGCATGATATTCGGCATTTTCCTTCAGATCACCCAGCTCACGCGCTTCGGCAATCGCCTGGATGATGCGCGGACGCTCAACACTGCGCAGTTGCTTGAGTTCGGCTTCTAATTTGGCCGCACCAGCGGCCGTCATTGGCGTTTGCATTACACTTCACACTCTTTATGCAGGTCTTGCAGCCGGTTGACGGAAATCGGCTGCTGCAGATAAGCCAGCGCGAGGGCCATTGCCTCGGCGCCCGCCATGGTCGTGAAATAGGGTACACGTTGATGCAGCGCTTCGCGACGGATCTGGAACGAATCCGAACGCGACTGGTTGCTGCTGGTTGTCGTGTTGATGATCAAGGTAATCTCTTTGTTTTTGATCATATCAACGATATTGGGCCGACCTTCGGTCACCTTGTTCACCGGCTCGACCGTCAACCCCTGCTCGGCCAGATGGCGCGCGGTACCGCGTGTGGCACACAGCGTGAAACCTTGGGTCGACAGGGCCTTCGCCACCGCGGCGGCGGCAAAATAATCCTGCTTGCGAACGGAAACAAAAGCCAGGCCGGAAGTCGGCAATGAATTGCCAGCGCCCGCCTGAGCCTTGGCAAAGGCTTCGCCGAATTCACGCCCGATGCCCATCACCTCGCCGGTTGATTTCATCTCGGGGCCGAGCAGTGGATCGACACCGGCAAATTTGATGAACGGGAACACCGCTTCCTTGACCGCATAATACGGCGGCACGCACTCACGCGTGACCGACTGCTTGGCGAGCGATATGCCCGCCATGGCGCGCGCTGCAATCTTAGCGAGCGGTATGCCCACCGCCTTGGATACGAACGGTACCGTCCGAGACGCGCGCGGGTTCACTTCGATAATGTAGATATCGTTGCCCTGAATCGCGACCTGAGTATTCATCAAACCAACAACATTCAATGCCTTGGCCATGGCCGTCACCTGGGCACGAACTTCTGCCAGAATCGGTGCAGCAACCGTGTACGGCGGGAGTGAACAGGCAGAGTCACCGGAGTGCACCCCGGCCATTTCGATGTGTTCCATCAAACCCCCGATGACCACGGTCTCACCATCAGATACCGCATCGATGTCCATTTCAGTCGCATCGTCGAGGAATCGGTCGAGCAGTACGGGCGAATCGTTGGAGGCTTTGACCGCATCACGCATGTACCGCTTGAGCCCTTCTTCGTTGTGTACGATTTCCATCGCCCGGCCACCCAGCACGTAGGATGGGCGAACGACCAGCGGATAGCCGATCTGAGCGGCGAGATTGATGGCTTCGTCCGCCGAACGGGCCGTGCGGTTGGGCGGCTGCTTGAGCCCCAGTTCCTGGATCATGCTCTGGAAGCGTTCGCGATCCTCTGCCCGGTCGATGGCATCGGGCGTGGTACCGATGATCGGCGCGCCTGCTTTTTCGAGATCGCGCGCCAGTTTCAGCGGTGTCTGACCGCCGAACTGCACGATGACGCCCTTGGGTTTTTCAACCTCAATGATTTCGAGCACGTCTTCGAGCGTCAATGATTCAAAATAGAGTCGATCGGAAATATCGTAATCGGTCGAAACGGTCTCGGGATTGCAGTTGACCATGATGGTCTCGAAGCCGTCTTCCCGCAGCGCGAGGGCAGCGTGGACACAGCAATAGTCAAACTCGATACCCTGCCCGATCCGGTTCGGCCCGCCCCCCAGGATCATGATCTTGTCGCGTTGGCTCGGTTCTGCCTCGCAGAACTGCTCGTAGGTGGAATACAGGTAGGCTGTGTCGGTCGGGAATTCTGCCGCGCAGGTATCCACACGTTTGAACACCGGTCGAACGCCCAAGCCATGTCGATGCGCACGCACGGTGCTTTCGGTTTCATCCAGTAACCGGGCCAGACGCCGATCGGAGAAGCCCATACGCTTGATGCGCCAGAGCGTGTCGCGATCGAGGTTCTGCAGCGACTGACCACGCAGTTCCTGTTCTTTACGGATGATCTCTTCTATCTGAATCAGGAACCACGGGTCGATCTTCGAATGCTCATGCACGTCTTCCAATGTAAAGCCATGACGGAACGCATCAGCCACATACCAGAGTCGGTCGTGGCGCGGCTCACGCAACTGGCGGATCAACTCGTCCTCGGCATCTTCAGCATTGAGATTACGGTCGAGAATCTCATCGAAGCCATCCACACCGATTTCCAGACCGCGGAGCGCTTTTTGCAGTGATTCCTGGAAGGTTCGACCGATGGCCATGACCTCACCCACAGACTTCATCTGTGTCGTCAGGCGGCTATCGGCCTGCGGGAATTTCTCGAAGGTGAAACGCGGAACCTTGGTGACCACGTAGTCGATGGTCGGCTCGAACGATACGGGCGTTGCGCCTTGCGTGATTTCGTTGCGCAGTTCATCCAGTGTGTAACCCACGGCCAGTTTTGCGGCCACTTTGGCAATCGGGAACCCCGTCGCCTTTGAAGCCAAGGCGGATGAACGCGACACACGTGGGTTCATCTCGATCACGATCATGGCGCCGTTTTCGGGATTGACCGCAAACTGGACGTTCGAACCGCCGGTTTCAACACCGATCTTGCGCAGAACCGCCAGCGAGGCGTTGCGCATGATCTGGTATTCCTTGTCGGTGAGCGTCTGCGCCGGCGCCACGGTGATCGAATCACCGGTATGCACGCCCATCGGATCGAAGTTTTCGATGGAACAGATGATGATGCAGTTGTCGTTGCGATCACGCACCACTTCCATTTCATATTCTTTCCAGCCGAGTACGGACTGTTCGATCAAAAGTTCGCTCGTAGGCGACAGATCCAGTCCACGGCGGACAATTTCTTCAAACTCTTCACGGTTGTAGGCAATACCGCCACCCGAACCGCCCATCGTGAACGAAGGACGAATGATGACTGGAAAACCAAGCTTGGGCTGCTCGACGAACGCTTCTTCCAGTGTATGGACGATGTACGAAGTCGGCGTGGACAGCCCGATTTCCGTCATGGCCTCACGGAAACGTTCACGGTCTTCGGCCATGTCGATCGCGTCTTCGCTGGCGCCGATCAGTTCGCAATTGAATTTTTCCAGCACGCCATTGCGTGCCAGATCCAGCGCGCAATTGAGTGCGGTTTGTCCACCCATGGTGGGCAATAGGGCGTCCGGGCGCTCTTTCTCGATGATTGCAGCGACTGTTTCCCAGTTGATTGGCTCGACATAGGTGGCATCGGCCATGCCGGGGTCGGTCATGATCGTGGCCGGATTGGAGTTGATCAGAATGACCCGATACCCCTCCTCCTTCAACGCCTTACAAGCCTGCGCGCCGGAATAATCGAATTCGCAGGCCTGGCCGATCACGATAGGGCCGGCGCCGATAATAAGGATACTTTTTAGGTCGGTACGTTTTGGCATGGCAAATTCACAAATTTAACAACGAACAAGCGTCGATTTTTCAAGCAGATCTTCAAGCAGGTTTTTGGGTCGGCAAACAGGACTCAATTACGCCGTGCGGGCATCGATGGCGGCAACGAACTGATCGAACAGCAAACCCAGATCGTGTGGGCCGGGGCTCGCTTCGGGGTGCCCCTGGAAACTGAATGCGCTGCGGTCGGTACGGGCGATGCCCTGCAAGCTGCCATCGAACAGTGAGCGATGAGTCGCTTTGAGATTCGAAGGCAGCGTGTCTTCATCCACCGCAAACCCGTGGTTCTGGCTGGAAATGAAGACCCTCCCGGATTCGATGTCCTGCACCGGATGGTTCGCGCCGTGATGACCGAACTTCATCTTGATGGTTTTCGCGCCACTGGCCAGCGCGAGCAACTGGTGACCCAGACAGATACCGAAAACAGGCACATCGTGCTTTAGCACTTCGGTAATCGCTTCGATGGCGTAATGGCAGGCTGCCGGGTCACCCGGACCATTGCCGAGCAGGATGCCATCGGGATTCATTGCCAGCACGTCGCTCGCTGGCGTGGTGGCAGGCAACATCGTCACACGACATCCGCGATCGACCAGCATACGCAGGATATTGCGTTTCATGCCGTAGTCCCAGGTCACCACATGGCGTGTCAGATCGGGGCGCGGAGCCGGGTTTTCGGGGTCGAGATCCCAGGTGCCCTGCGTCCACTCGATGGGACGATCGGTTGTCACTTCCGGCACGAGATCCATGCCATCTAGGCCGGCAAACCCGCGCGCCTGAGCCAGTGCGGCCTCAGGATCGAGGTTCTCGCCTGTCTGAATGCATCCGTTCTGGGCGCCTTTATCCCGCAGTACGCGCGTGAGGGCTCGGGTATCGATATCGGCGATGGCCTGCAGGCCATGGCGCTCGCAATAAGTTTGCAGCGATTCTTCGGAGCGCCAGTTGCTGACGATGGACGAGGCATCACGGATCACCAGACCTGCGGCGTGAACTCCCGTGGATTCGGCATCATCGGCATTTACGCCAACATTGCCGATATGCGGATAGGTCAGGGTGACGATCTGCCGGCGGTAGGAAGGGTCAGTCAGAATCTCTTGATAACCCGTCATGGCCGTGTTGAAAACCACTTCGCCAACCGTCGAACCTGCAGCGCCAATCGATGTGCCGTAAAAAAGACTACCGTCGGCAAGAGCCAATAGCGCTGTGTGTTTCAAGAGACTCTCCCATCTAAAACGATATGCGAACAGGTTTTTTGCAACCCGTTATTTTTGAAGCGTTTCATTGCACAGAACCCTTCGGACGCGCACTGGCACCCGGCGATTCAAAGCAGAATATTGGCCAAGATTATGCCCGAGATGCGGCTATTTTGTCCATGCGCATGCCCGAATGTTACGCTTTATGTAAGGAATCTCTTACGTCTTGACGTTTCTCGGCACGAATCCATTCATGGCTTCGTGGGCTTACGCCTGCTTAATGCCCGGCCCGAGCCCCGCACGGGGGTCTGCATTTGTGTGCACCATCCGTAAAGTGATTGTTCATGAAGAAAACTTCAGGATGGAATTATTCAGAGCTTCCTTTTATCTCAAACATATCCGATGGGTTCTTCCCATTCGCCAAACGAGGAAATCCGTATGAACCACTGGTTGATGAAATGCGAACCTGATGTCTTTTCGATTGACGATCTGTCGCGTCAGAAAGTGGAAGGCTGGTACGGCATTCGTAACTATCAGGCACGCAACATGATGCGGGACGCGATGCGGATCGGCGACCTGGTTTTTTTCTACCATTCCAACGTCAAGGTGCCGGGTATCGTCGGCATCATGGAGGTCATCAGCGCCCCTTACCCGGACCCCACGCAATTCGATCCGGATCACCATTACTTCGACCCGAAATCCACACCGGAAAATCCACGCTGGGTGCAGGTGGATGTGCAGTATGTGCGCCATACCAAACGAATTATCACGCTGCAGGAACTCAAGGCCGACGAAACGCTGGAAGACTTGCCACTCGTCCGGCAGGGCAACCGGCTATCCATCATGCCGATCAGTGCGCAAAGCTGGACGCGCATTCTCGCTCGAGAAGATCTACCCGCCGAGTAAGCGTCTCTTGCTCTTTGCGGATGAAGTTAAAAATCTCAGGGCACCTCGAAAAACCGTCACGGGCTGACGCCAGCTCCGCGTTAGCGGCCCGAGTGCAAGGCGGCCGGAGCGCAGCGACCGAGACATATCAAATAGATAGGCGAGGGAGCGGGCTTACGCCAGCTTTGCGTTAGCACCGCCCAACGCAGCAATCGGGTCGCGCAGTAGGTTTTTCGAGGCGCCCCTCAGTGCATCACAAGGGTTTATCCACATCATCAGCATGGCATGACTTATGGAAAACGTTCTACTAGCAAAATGACCCTACGGACTCAAGCCCGTAACCGGTCGTTTTTCAGAAAAAAATAATCATGAAAAATCAATTGGTTATTGCGTGCATTTTTCAGGTGCGATTTGTTGCTTATTTTTTCACCAATTCATCAACTACTTGATCTCACGTGGCTCCGGCAAGATGCCCGTAAACAACCCACAGGTTCATCCACAGGTTTTGTGGATAAAAAATCGTCGACCGGGTGCTTGAATTTTTGATTTTTTCTGGACCAAACCACCCATTCCGATTGGCACGAAAAATCGCATCCTTGAAATCAAACAGTTAAGCCAATATCGACCAATAAACTCAGGAATCCGCTCAATTAGTACACAAAGTTATCCACAGGGCTGAAGATTAAAACGTCGTGTATTCGAACGGCTAACATGAACGCAGGCACGGAACAAGAGCGACCGGACTCAATCTGAAAGTTTATTTATATCTATTAAAAACAACAGGTTATTCGCATAGGTAAGGCAGGTGCATATATCTGATGATTTTTTAACCAATCGTGCTAAGCCATTGATGGCATGGGCTTGCTGATGGTCATCAGACGGTGATGCACTGGGTTATCCACAATAACTGTGCACAGTTTTTTCTGAGCCGGAAGTCAGAAAAAACCGGGATTCTCATCAGATGAATCAGGCCAAAAACAGGCTGTAAACCGGGTTGTCGCTTTCCGGCCAGTAGGGATAGCTCAGTTCATCGAGGTACGTTATGAACTCATCCATGGCGCCCTGTTCTACTTGAACGCCCACCAGCACACGGCCGTAATCCGCACCCTGATTGCGATAGTGGAACAGACTGATGTTCCAGCGGGCCCCCAGATGGGTCAGGAAGCGGAGCAGCGCGCCGGGGCGCTCGGGAAACTCGAAGCGGTACAGACGCTCATCGCTTATGCCGTGCGCATGGCCGCCGACCATATGCCGCGCATGTAGTTTTGCCATTTCGTTGTCGGTCAGGTCGATCACGGGATAATCGGCATGCACCAGCCGATTGAAGACGGCGGACCGATCCGAGGGCGTATCCAGACGGATGCCCACAAAGATATGCGCCCGATCCTGATCCGCGTAACGGTAGTTGAATTCGGTAATCTGGCGACGGCCGAGCAGTTCGCAGAACACCTGGAAGCTACCCGGTTTTTCCGGGATCGTGACCGCAAACAGGGCTTCCTTCTGCTCACCGATATCCGCTCGTTCGGCCACAAACCGCAAGCGGTCAAAATTCATGTTGGCGCCCGAAGCGATTGCGATCAGTGTCTCGCCATGCAGATCGTGCTGCTTGACGTATTTTTTCAATCCGGCCAGAGCCAATGCCCCTGCCGCTTCGTTGATGCTGCGCGTATCGTCGAACATGTCCTTGATGGCGGCGGTCATTGCATCGGTATCGACGGTGATCACTTCATCAACCGCTTGCTGCGCCACTGCGAAGGGATATTCGCCCACCTGTTTGACCGCGACACCATCGGCGAACAACCCGACCTGCTCCAGAACCACCCGCTCGCCTGCGGTCATGGCCGCAGCCAGACAGGCTGCATCGTCCGGCTCAACCCCGATGATCCGGATTTCCGAGCGCAACATCTTCACATAGGCCGCGATGCCCGCAATCAGACCGCCGCCGCCGACCGGAACAAAAATCGCATGAATCGGGTCGGGGTGATGGCGCAGAATCTCCGCACCGATGGTGCCCTGCCCGGCAATGATATCCGGGTGATCATAAGGCGGGATAAAAGCCAAACCTTCGGACTGAGTAAGCTGCTGTGCATGAGCGAATGCCTCATCGAAGGTATCGCCGTGCAAGACAGCCTTCGCACCGCGCCGACGGACGGCATCGACCTTGATGGCGGGGGTCGTCAACGGCATCACGATGGTGGCGGCCACGCCCAGCTTCTGGGCTGCCAGCGCCACGCCCTGGGCATGATTGCCGGCCGAAGCGGTAATCACACCACTGCCCAGCTGCCCCTCGCTTTTCAGCCGATGCATCATGTTATAGGCACCGCGCAGCTTGAAGGAGAAAACCGGCTGCGTGTCCTCACGCTTCAACAAAATTCGATTATCCAGGCGCTCGGAAAGCAGAATTGCGGGCGTCAGCGGCGTGTCTTTCGCCACGTCGTACACCCGTGCGGTCAAAATCCGATGAAGATAATCCTGAAGTAAGGCGGACAAATCCAGCTCCTTGAACTAATGGGCACCTAATGACACGAAGAAATGCCCGGGCAAACGATGCGCGCGAAAAGACGAAGCAGTACAAGCAGATGATGCACTGAGCGTTCTATCATGCCAGAATAACCGCCGACAATTATCGTCAAACTGCTCATCAGTGCGGTTTAACCGCGTACAGCGCTTTTGGC
>NZ_JAQTTX010000035.1:17423-28756 GCF_028710545.1 Halothiobacillus sp.
AACCATCGATAACAACAAGGAACTGAACATGACCCCACAAGACCAACTCAAGCAACAGGCAGCCAAGGCAGCGCTTCAATACGTACAAACCGGCAGTATTGTCGGGGTTGGCACGGGGTCGACCGTGAATTTCTTTATCGATGAACTGGCCACAATCAAGCACAAGATCGAAGGCGCCGTTTCCAGCTCCGAGGCCAGCACCAAGCGTTTGCGAGCACACGGCATCGAAGTGTTCGACCTCAATGGCGTGGGCGACATTCCCGTCTACATCGACGGTGCGGATGAAACCAATGCCAACCTGCAGCTCATCAAGGGCGGCGGCGGCGCTTTGACCCGCGAAAAGATCATCGCCCACATGGCGAAGAAATTCGTCTGCGTGGCCGATGAAACCAAGCTGGTACCGCGTCTGGGCAAATTCCCGCTGCCGATCGAAGTCATTCCCATGGCCCGCAGCATGGTCGCGCGTGAACTCGTCAAGCGGGGCGGTCAACCGGTGTACCGTGATGGTTTTGTCACCGACAATGGCAACCAGATTCTCGACATCCACAACATGGACATCATGGAACCGGCCAAGCTCGAAGCCGAACTCAATAATATTCCCGGCATCGTCACCGTTGGTCTGTTCGCCCTGCGCCCTGCCGATGTGTTGATTCTTGCCGCCGCCGAAGGCGTGCGCACTCTTACGATCTAAGCCGCACGATGACGGTTCGATACGGGGTGATTGGCAACCCTATTGCCCATAGTCGGTCGCCGCTGATCCATCGCGCTTTTGCCGAACAAACCGGCATCGATCTGGATTACACGGCCATTCTGGCACCTTTGGATGGGTTCAATGCAACCGTGGCACAATTTCGCAGCGAAGGCGGGCTTGGGCTGAACGTGACCGTCCCCTTCAAGGCCGAAGCGTTTGCCTTATGCGCTACGCTAAGCGAACGGGCACAGCGGGCGGGGGCCGTCAACACGCTGATTTTCCCGGCAGATCCCCGGTCACCCGATGTGTCATCCGATATTCGGGGCGACAACACCGATGGCGTGGGTTTGCTGCGCGACCTCGCGTTCCACCAGATCCCACTCAAAGGCAAAAAGGTCCTGCTGCTCGGGGCGGGTGGGGCCTCGCGCGGGGTGCTCGCGCCCCTGCTGGCTGAAGAACCCACGCAATTGCTCATCGCCAATCGCCGCGTGGCAACGGCCGAACAACTGGCGACCGATTTTCAGGATCTGGCGGGCACGCAGCTTGGCGCCTGCGCGCTGGATGCCCTCCCCGCCGAGCCGTTCGATCTCATCATCAACGCGACTTCCGCCAGCCTCAGCGGTGAACAACTTCCTCTGCCGGACGCGTTGATCGGGCAGAACACCACCGTCTACGACATGGCCTATGGACGCGCGCCTACCGTATTCATGCAGTGGGGTGCTGCCTTGGGCGCTACCGCATTCGACGGTTTGGGCATGCTGGTCGAGCAAGCGGCCGAGAGTTTCTATCTTTGGCATGGCATCCGACCCCAAACGGATCACGTACGGGATTTGCTCAAGAAACAACTGGCCTCGGGCTGATTAAAACACTTTAAAGGGGTGCCCGAACACGCACACCGGTCAAACCGGTGTAGGATGAACCCTTGTCACCAAAGGAGATCGCATTATGCCCACCGCCCCCAAAACCACAGACGCCACATCAAACAGCACCGGCAACGAAGAACTCGCCGCCATCAAGCAAGACATGCATCAACTCAAGGCCGATTTGGCCGAGCTGTTGACTGCCATGAAAACACGCGGCCAAAACAAGGCCGAAGCACTCGGGCAGGACGCCATCAATACGCTGCATGATGCAATCAACACCTTAAATCAGCGGGTGAATGCGGCCAAAGAGGGCGTGAGCGAGAAGACGCGTGCCACTGTCGATCAAGCAGAACAGGTCATCGAACGGCATCCGGTCGCCAGCCTGCTCACTGCCTTCGGCATCGGCTTTGTGCTCGCCAAACTGTTCAGCAAAAACTGACATTCAATGCCGGAATTCGTCATCGCCCTGCTCGAACTGCTGGAGGCGGAAGGGCGCGCGCTGAAGCGTTCCGTCCGCCGTGTCAGTTTCGGCCTGGTGTTCCTGCTGACGGCCTCGGCCCTCATACTGACGGCACTGGGCTTTCTGCTGGCTGCGGGTTACCTCGCCCTGGCAGCCGCATTAGGTAGCACGCTCGCCGCCCTGATCATGGGTGGCGTAAGCCTGCTGCTGGCGGCAACGCTCGGCTTTATCGCCTATCGCGCCATGCGGTAACCGGATCAGGCTAACGATCATGGCAAACCAATCCGCACCCCGCTCACTGGATGAAGCCAAACAGCATTTGCGCCAATCCTGGCAGGATGCCGTCAACGACCCGCTATCGGTCGTACGCGACACCACGCGTCGCTTTCCTTGGGTGAGTGTGGCCGTCGCCGGTGCCGCTGGTGTTGTGGCCGAACGCGGCATTCCAATTGTGTTCCGTACGCTAAAAACGACATTGAAAACCCATCCTGAGTTGCTGCTGCTTCTGGCCCGGCAACTCATTTCCACGTGCAGGAAATGACCGAATTCGATGTGATCGTGATCGGTGCGGGCGCCGCCGGCATGATTTGCGCGGCCCAGGCGGGCCAACGGGGTAGACGCGTTCTGTTGATCGATCACGCTTTGACTATCGGCGAGCGGATTCGCATCTCCGGCGGTGGCCGCTGCAACTTCACGAACAAGGACGTCAAACCGGAAAATTTCCTGTCGCAGAATCCGCATTTTGTCCGCTCCGCACTGGCTCAATTCAGCGCACAGGATTTCATCCGGATGGTCGAACGCCACGGTATCGCCTATCACGAAAAAACGCTCGGCCAACTGTTCTGCGACGATTCCGCCAACCAGATTATCGACATGCTCAAGGTCGAATGCGTGCGAGGTGACGTGACCTGGGCACAGCCCTGTGCGGTAACGCAGGTTGAAAAGACGAGCGATGACTGCTTTCTGGTTGAGACCGATCAAGGTGCGTTCGCGAGTCAATCGCTGGTGATCGCCACCGGAGGATTGGCCATTCCCAAACTCGGGGCAACGCCGTTTGGTTACCGCGTGGCTGAACAGTTCGGTCTGCCGGTCATTGCGCCCCACCCCGCGCTGGTCCCCCTCGCCCTCGCGCCGACCGATGGCGAACCACTGCAAGCATTCTCGGGCAACTCACTCGATGTTATCGCCGAATGCTCGAATTTGACACCCGGCAAAGAGCACAAGAACGCCAACAAATCCGGCCAAAACCCTCGCTTCCGGGAAAACCTGCTGTTCACCCACCGCGGGCTTTCCGGCCCCGCCATTTTGCAGGTATCGAGCTACTGGCAAAGTCAGCAGTACTCGGCAGAAAAGAAGCAGCCCATCCGCCTGAATCTGCTGCCGGATTTGAACATTCCGTCCTGGCTACAGGAAAATCGATCGAGCAAACGCAGCCTCGCGCAATGTCTGGCCGATTACTGGCCCAAACGCATCGCGCAGGAATGGTCTGCCGCTCGGGGCTGGACGAAACCATTGGCCGAACACAGCAACAAGGAGATTACCGCCATGGGCCAAGCCCTTTCGGCCTGGGAGATCATGCCTTCCGGCACCTTGGGTTATGCCAAGGCAGAAGTCACCCTCGGTGGCGTGGACACGCGCGCCTTGTCATCCAGCACCATGGAAGCCAAGGACGTGCCGGGCCTGTACTTCATCGGCGAAGTCGTGGATGTCACCGGTTGGCTGGGCGGCTACAACTTCCAGTGGGCCTGGTCATCGGGCTGGGTCGCCGGGCAGGCGGTCTGAAGACATCGTCGGCTCAGTCCGCATAATCCATTGGCTTACGGCTGACCAGCACCCGCTCGATCCGGCACCAGCCAGAGCAGTACGGCAACCACATTGAAGACGACGGCCTCGCCGTGGGACACATTCCTCGATGGCGCCATGATCGTGATGGAATGCGTGCCAATGCACCCAAAGGGCCATCCGTTGACACGCTGGAAATAAACGCCCGTTCATTTCTGATGCCGTCGCAACTCACGCCGAGCACCGGTACCTTGTCGCAGCGGTACGAATCACAACCAATTGAATTCGTATATTTGTGTTGTCCGGTAGCTATTGAATTTCTGACAGGAAGGCCTAAATTTTCGCTGTAATTGAACATGGTTTAGATGAGCTCTTGAGGATCGAAGACACCATGAACATGATCAGCAATCGCAAGGAACCCCGGCAGATCGACATCCGTAAATATTGGTCGGTCATGAATCTTGCCGAGCGGTTCGAACAGGTCATCGCGACCGTGCTTGGGATAATGATTGCGATCATCATCCTGATGGCACTGTGGGAGCTCATTCGAGATGTCCTGTCGAACCTGTTCGTTCAGCACGAGCGTGTATTGAGCCATCGAGTTTTCCAGTCATTGTTCGGCAGCATAATGACTTTGTTGATCGCGATGGAATTTCAACATTCAATCATCAAAGTGATCGAACGCCGTGAACACATCATTCAGACCAAGATCGTGGTGCTCATTGCACTGCTGGCCTTGACACGAAAATTCATCATCCTGGATTTCTCAGAAGTCCAGCCGATGATGCTTCTGGCACTTTCTGCTGGCATTCTCTCGCTGGGTGTGGTGTTCTGGTTCATAGACAAACGGGAGATCGGAGAGAAAGAACAGTCATCATCGGGCGAGCAGACCGATGACATTACGAAACCCCATCCTTGAAGGTGCGCCACCAAGCATCCAGCCGAATCGGCTGAAGATCGAGCGATTCAGATCACCCCTTGAAGGCATCCTTAGAAGCCAGATACGCGACTTCCGCCGGAGTACTTTCCCGCCCTAAAATGGCGTTACGATGCGGGAATCGGCCATACTTTCGCACGATCTCCCGATGGTGTTCCGCAAACTTGATGTTGCCCGTCAGCCCGTACCGACGGAACAGCGCGACAGACAAATCCTGCTCTTCGAGCTTCTCACTGTGCATCAACGGCATGAACAAAAAGCTCAACCGGTCTTTGCTCAACTGCTTGTCGAACCCCTTTTTCAAGGCGTTCAAAGTGACATCAATGGCTTTTCGTTCCGTACGAAAACTCTCCGGCTTGCCGCGAAACATATTGAGCGGAAACTGATCCAGCACGATCACCAATGCCAACGCCCCCTCCGGCGAATCCTGCCAGTGATCCAGCTCGCCCGCCGCCGCACGCGCCCACAACGACCGATACTTTTCCCTGATCGCTTCATCCAATGCCGGTGTCGAAGCGAACCAGTGCTTCTGCATGAACTCGGAATACCAGTAATCTAGGATGTCGGTGGGTTTAATCGACTCAGTTCTCATGATGAAAACCTCATTGGACTTGGTACTTGAGCGGGCGCTGTTATGCATCTGCGTCTGATGCACAAAATTCATTGGCTGTTTGAATCAGCCTATCGGTACACTTCGCGGTGATTGCCGATTCTCACAACAAGGATGCGTAAAGCACCGTCCTCGATGCTGGCAATGACGCGATAGTCGCCAACACGGTACATCCATAAGTCTCCCAGCTTGGAGCCTTTGAGCGCCTCACCAATGCTGCGCGGGTTGTCTAGCATAGCGACCCGTTCACGCAGAAAAGCCGTAATGCGCTTGGCGATGGTCTTATCCAGTGAGGCGAGTTCTTTTTTTGCCTTGGCGTCAATCTCAATCAGCCAAGCCAAGATCACGCTCCACTTCGTCCAGCGAATAAGTTGGGCTGCGTCCTGCGCGAACGTCGATCAATCGTTGCTCGGCAAGGTATAAATCTTCGAGGTCATCCAGGTGCTCAAGGATGGCTTCGCGGGCATAGAAAGTCTTGGTGCGTCCGGTGGCCTGCGCGAGTGCGGCAAGGCGGCTTTCCACTTCGGGCGGTAGTCGGATGGCAAGCATGCTTTGGCTCCTGAAATCCAAAATTGATATACAAGTATATCATGTTGAACCACGCAGCATATACGATGATGGTATCTTGTGCATCAGATGCATAATAGCGCGACGACGTAGAACCCCCCGTGAAGGGGCGAAATAGTCATTTTCAAGGGGTGCCTTGGTCCTTTCAGACAGGACGATAGATTACAGCGCATTTTGGGAAGTCGGTTTTACCCATGGTCATAAATTTTCTTGCCAAGGGTTTTTTCTACAGCCTCAACGTTTGAAATAACCGGCCGCCGGAGCCCGAATGGCGGAGGGAATGGGCAAGCGAGGCTTGCCAACGATCCGGTTGACCGAAGGGTTAGTCAGCAGATGATTCATCAGTTAGTGCAATGCTGTTTTCATTACACCATGCGCGCAATGCCTTTTCGGTCTCGCGAGCCTCGAATGTGTACCAGCGTTCAAGGAGCCGATGGGCCTCCAAGAAACCTTTGAAGTGTGCATAGGCGCCCTTCTTCCGAAAGAAGGCGGCGACGGTTTCGTATCCACTGGGGATTGCATCATCTGCGAACGACAGGGCCAAGTCACGGCCAAGGTCCAAGTTATTCTTGTGCGGAACTGCAATGTATTTGTCCGATGTTTTGAGGTCGTCAGGAACTTCCTCATCAAATTCAAATTCGGACGACAGGTAGTAAATCACTCCGGTGTCTGGGTTGATGAAAGCGCTATGTTCTAAAGGCGTGCCAGAACTCACAAACTCAAATGCTTCGAGCAGTTCCGGGAACTTGACCATTGCGACGGGTGCGGGCAAAGACATGGGCATGCTGCCTAACGTAAAACTAAGGGGCGGCACGCTTTTGCGCCGTCCCGCTTAAGCGACGGGTTATGCCGACTTTATAGCTTGGAGGAAAGCTATCTTTCCCGGCAAGCCAAAGAAATATATCAATTTGTCGAAGCGAGAAATGACCAAGCCCATAATGAGCTTGGAACTCCTTGATGATTTTGACGAAGCTCTCATAGTGCTTCAAGTCCTCCTTGCGGAAGGGATAAAAGTTATCGGTACGCGCGTAGTGCAACAGCATCTTCTCGACGTAAGAATCGAAGATTGGAAAGCTATCGGGAAAATGGTGGCTGCAATACTTTGAGGCAAAAGAGTAAAAATTTCGTTTCTTGTTTTGGATTGTAACCATAGCCAATTCATTCACGAGCGAAAGGTCGCCCTGCTTAAGGCGGCCTTCGATATTCATTTCACGGATATGCTTCGCCACGGTGTAGGTGTCAAATATGTTGGTGCTATAGAAGTCATTGAGCGCGCTGACTTTCAGGAGAATATGTTCTATTGCACTGTTGTCTGGACAGAAATTTTTGAAAAGGAGGTCCAGCGACTTCTCTTGAAGTCGGTAGTTTTCCAACTGCGGCGAACTCTGCCATTTCTGCAAATAGCTGGAAAGGTAATCCGAGCTTGGCGTTAACGGTAATGGCATCAGAAGGCATAGCACGATTTATATGGCATAAACTTTGGCATGTCGCGCTAATCAAATCAATTTGATTTTCAATAACCTTTTTATTTCAACTGGTTGCAAACCAAAAACCCTTTTGGTGCGACCTGAAATTGCGCGGATGAACTATTAACTCACTCCTTCGCATCCAGCCGCATGGTCAGTGCTTTCAACAGGCTCATTAGCGAGGTTTTGACCGGTTCGGTGAAGCGTAGGTTGTCTTCGCCGAATACGATCAGGGCGCGTACGGGGTCGCCTTCGTTTATAGCGGGGATCGGGACGATGGCCAGTGCGCCGACCGGGTATTGCTTCAACTGTTCGATCAAATCGTTCTGGAGTGTGCCGCTGATACTGGTGTTGCGGGCGTGATCGTCGATGAACATGGGGGTCTGGGCGACCAGTACGCGGTCGATCAGGCCCATTTGTGCGACTTGATTGGCGATTTCACGGACGGGGGCGGTGCAGCCGACGCATTCGTAGGATACATGTTCCTGCTGTTCGAGCTGCGGGCCGGTCAGTTCGGATGAGCTCGACCAGACCTCCGGCCAGTGGGTGTACAGGCATATGGCGAGCAGGCTGCTTTGCTCGATGACCTGTTCGGCCAGCGGGGTGAGTGGACTGACCTCAACCGCGGTTTCGGTTTCCGGTTCTGAAACGGAATCTGTTGTGCTGCCCGGCATCGGCATCGCTATGGGCGGTTTTGCTTGCGGCTGAGAGAACATGGCAGTCAGGCGGCAAAAATCTCGCTCGGCCTTGAGTTCGTTTGCCTGCTCAACACTATCGCCCAGGCTTTCGGCCGCAACGATGAGGCCTTCGGCGTCATGGCGACTCGATTTGAGCGCACGGATATGAAAGCGCATCCAGGTCTGGCTCGATTCGCCCGTCTGCACTCTGCGTAGCAGGCTGACCTCATCACGCAAACCGGTCTGGATGTCTTCCAGCAGTTTGAGGTCGCCCGAAGTCAGACTCTCGACGGTGTTGAGCCCAGTTACCGGTGAGATCACATCCAGAAAACGCCGTCCCTGCAACGATTCCTGGCTTTCGTGGAATATTTGTATCCATCTTTGATTGACCATGCTGATGTGCCAATCGGTGGGATTGACAATGGCTAACCCCATCGCGGGCATGTTATCCCACAACTGGGCCAATTGATCACGCTCGCGCCGCAGACCGGCCAGCACTTTGGCTCGTTGCAACCGCATGATGCGCCAAAACAGGAACAAGGCGATCAAAAGGGTAAACACGCCGATCAGGGAAGCCGTGGCAAGCCATTGGCGTGTCTTGCGCAGCGGATCGAGCACAATATCCTGCGTGGTGGCGGCCCAGAGCAGGCCATTGATCTGCGGGATCTGTGTGCTGGCGTAGAGCAGCGTATGCTCCTGACAATCAATCTGCCCGCTGGCGCTGCTCTTCAATACGTCCGCATCCGGCGGGTATGGGCTCAAACGCGCCTGAAGCGAAAGGAATGCGGGTGACTTGCGGAAACAGTCGAGATCACTTGCACTCACCGGTTCAACACGTGAACTCATCTGCGGTTCGCTCAATGGCGAAAAATCTTCAATCAGCGGGGTGGTCGTCCAGGATTTAGCGGAATCATTCCCCTGTGCCAGCAGGAGCAGGGTGCGCACCGCGTTCTCAACCCGCAAGGGTTCTCCGGCTGGCATGGACTGCACCAGTGCGCTTTCATTGAGCACGGCAGCCAGCACGATGTACCACGGGCCGCCACTCACCTCAGACTGGCTCAGATAAACAGGCAACACCCAGAAACAATCACCGCCGCTCCGCCCCGGCGCGAACACACAGGCAAATTGCACTTTGGATGTGGCTGCCGCCCGCTCGAACAGATTATCCGGCGTCTTGGCAATCAGGTTCGAACCGAATTTGAGCTTCTTGACGTGATCGGGATCAAACAGGGTGATGGTCTGGAATCGGCCATCCTGAATCAGGGCGACAAATGAAGGGAAGGTACTGCCGGAGGGCTGGACGGGTTGATCCTGACTGATGCGTATTCGATTTGCCAGCGCGTCCGGCTGTGCCGCCAGTTTATCGACGATTTGCGATCGCTCGGTTAACCAGTCGGTAATCAATTTGCTGTGCAGACGCAACTGCGAGGTCAGTTCGGTTTGTGCCTGATTGAGGAGAACCGGTCGATATTCGCGTGTGGCATAGGAGACCATGAACAACTGCGCGAGCAGCGTGAACGCAATGAGGATAACCAATGCGCTCCACCAAGACTTTTGATCGGCGAACCGGGAATGCCGCAGGGCCTGTTCGGCCAGAGGGACGGGTTGGCTGCGTTCGAGCAACAGGAACAGCAACCAGGCCGTGATCAGGACGAATACCCCGCCCACCACCAAACCGGCGGGCGATATGACCCAGCGCGCGCCGCCCAGGCTGCTGAGCAGCCACTGAATCAACGCGATCCACAATATGGCGACGACAATGTAGGCCATCGTCCAGCGGAAAGAGCTGTATGCCATAAGCTTGGGCAGACGCGCCATGCCGGCGATTACCGCGATAGGAATGCGTGCATTTCACGCAAGCGCTGCAGGGTTTTCTCCTGGCCGAACAGATCAAGCGTCACGCCCAGACTGGGTGAGGCCCCGTGTCCCAACAGGGCCAGACGAAGCAACGGCCCGACTTTGCCGAGCTTGAAGCCCAGTGTGGTTGCCACTTCCTTGACCGCATGATCGAGGTGCGCGGGGCTTTCCCAGTCCTCTGGCTGCGAAAGTGCCATCGCCAGTGCGTCCAGAATGCCGGGCGCATCGTCATCCAGCTTGCCCAGCGCGACGGGATCGTAGCCGGTCAGATCACGATAGTACGGCAGCGCCTGCTCAGCCATTTCAACCAGTGTGTGCGCCCGATCGGCATAGGCCGCGACGATTTTCGCCGGATCAGGCCCGTCAACCGACGGATCAACACCGAGTCGCCCCAGATGCCAGCGCAATTCTATGGCGGTTTCCTCAACGGGGCGAATCTTGAAATATTGCTGGTTGAGCCAACGCAGTTTTTCCGGGTTGATGCTCGATGCGGACTGGTTGATGTCCTTGATGTCGAACAATGCGATCATCTCGGCCCGATCGAAAATTTCCTGATCCCCATGAGACCAACCGAGGCGCACGAGATAATTGAGCAGGGCTTCAGGCAGGTAACCCTCTTCCCGGTATTGCATCACGCTCACGGCACCGTGGCGTTTGGACAGCTTGGTGCCGTCCGGCGCGTGGATCATCGGCAGATGCGCGAATTGGGGCGGCGTCACATTCAGAGCGTGGTAGAGGTTGATCTGCCGGGCCGTGTTATTGAGGTGGTCATCGCCGCGGATCACGTGGGTTATCTCCATGTCCCAATCGTCAACCACCACCGTGAGATTGTAAGTGGGCGTGCCATCCGAGCGGGCGATGATCAAATCGTCCAGCTCACTGTTCTGGAACACCACGCGCCCGCGCACGCCATCCTCGATCACGACTTCGCCATCCAGCGGATTGCGAAAGCGCACAACGGGTGATACACCAGCGGGCGGCGTACCGGTAAAGTCTCGATATCGACGGTCATATCGCGGCTTTTCGCCACGGGCCATCTGGGCTTCACGCAGTTGATCCAGCTCTTCCCGGCTCGCGTAGCAGTGATAGGCATGACCACTCGCCATGAGCTGATCGATCACTTCCTTGTATCGATCCATGCGCTGCGTTTGATAAAACGGGCCTTCGTCATATTCGAGCTTCAGCCAGGTCATGCCCTCTAAAATGGCGTTCACCGATTCCGGCGTGGATCGTTCCAGATCGGTATCTTCGATTCGAAGCACAAACTGTCCGCCGTGCCTGCGCGCATACAAGTAACTGAACAGGGCTGTGCGGGCACCGCCAATATGCAAAAAACCGGTGGGTGATGGCGCGAAACGGGTGCGAACGGACATGAATACCTCGGATGTACTTCAAAACTTGGACGATCATAGCGTAAAGTGGC
>NZ_JAQTTX010000036.1 GCF_028710545.1 Halothiobacillus sp.
TGCCAATTCGACCCATAAGACGAATCCCCCACGCGGTTGACTGATGCGGGTGCCTTCCGGAAAAAACGTCATGACCGCCTGCTGCATTTTAGCCATTGCCTGTGCATGCCGACGTCGAACAAGGCTCAGGTGTTGCTGCCACTTGGCACTGATCAGTAATTCGGCCACCCAAGCCTGTGGCAGGCTGGCGGTTGCGATATTCAGCAGGAGTTTTTGCTCAATGAGCTGCGGCGCGAAGCGCGGACTGATGACCCAGCCGATCCGAAGCCCAGGCGCCAGGGTTTTAGACACCGAGCTGCAAAGGATCACGGTATCGCCAGCCTCGTCGTACTGAAGACAGGTATCCGTCCGGCTGCCTTGATGAAAAAGCTCACTGTAGATGTCGTCTTCAATCAACACCGTATCGAGCGCCCGCAGCCGGGCAACCAGGGCCGCCTTGCGGTCCGACGGCATCTGTGAGCCCATCGGGTTGCTGAAATTCGGTGTGACGATGACGGCTTTGATGGTCCAGCGGGCGAGGGCGAAATCGAGGGCTTCGAGACTCAGCCCCGTATCCGGATGATTCGGGATCTCGAGGATATTCAAGCCCAATCCCTGCATCGCCTGCAAGAAGCCGTAATAGCTGGGCGATTCAATAGCGACCGTATCGCCAGGCTGCGTCACACAGCGCAGTGCCAGCACGAGCGCTTCATGGCAGCCGTTGGTGATGATGATCGATTCCGCTGCGACGGGTGCGCCGCGGGTGGCGTAGTTGCGTGCGATGGCTTGTCGCAGTTCGGCAGAACCCGGCGGTACGGCGTATTTGGCATCCTCATTTCCCTGGCGCGTGCGTCGTCTGCGGCTGTGATTGAGGAGATCCATGCCCAGAAAGTCGGCTTCAGGAATGGCTGCCCCTAAAGGGATGTACTGCGGGTTGAGGCTATGCTGCATCACCTCGGTGGTGAGTGAGGTCGGCGTCAACCGAATCGGTGCTCGGGGTTGCGGTGCCTGATGTACTGGCTCGAGACTCGTTTGTCGGGGCGGACAAACATAGAGACCGGCCCGAGGCCGGGCTTCGATCAGGCCTTCATCTTGCAGCAGATTGCAGGCGCTTTGTACCGTAGTGATGCTGGCTCCAGTCAGCATGGCCAACTGTCGGATGCCCGGCAGGCGGGCACCCACGGGGTATTGCCCCTGGGTTATTTGAGCGCGCAGCGTGTTGGCGATCTGTTGATATCGTGTCATGTGCTGTCTACCGGTACAGTTTGTTTGATCCCTTATTGTACCGGTTCAACGTATTTTTTCTGTATCTGTATTGTTTGCGCGCCCGGCGTTAGTCTGATCCTCTCATACAGTTTGAGGAGGATGGTCTCGATGAAATGGCTTTACATCAGCATTGTATGGTTACTGATTCTCATGGTGTTGACGGTGGCGGCCGGAAACTATCCGCCTCTGGCCCAGTGGCTTAAATCGGAACTGTTTTATTTCCGGGGTGTTCAGCCATGAATGTCTTTTATTCTGCTTCAGCGCAGATTCCGCCCGCTGCTGAGTTTGCCGCTTCCTGGATTGACGCGTGGAATGCCCACGATCTGCCCCGGATTCTCACGCATTATCGCGAAGACGTCGTGCTCTACTCACCCCTGATTGCGCGCGTGCAGAACGGGAAAAAGGGTTACTTGACTGGTCGTTCTGCGATTGCAGACTATTGGGCCGCCGGCCTGCAAAAATTTCCGACGCTCCACTTCTCGTTGATCAACGTACTGCAGGGGGTCGATAGCCTGATGATTTATTATCGGGGGATCCATCAGCAAACCACAGCAGAGGTTTTTTGGTTCGATGAACAAGGGCGTGTTCACCGCGCCGCCGTTTATTACCCGGAGGAGCTATCCCTATGAGCGAACATCGGCAGCTTTTACTGCAAAATGAATACAACCAATGGATGAACCGGCAGTTGTATTCTGTTTGTGGCGCTTTGCCCACCGCCCTGCTGAATCAGGATCTGGGCGCTTTTTTTCATTCGATTACCGGCACGCTCAACCATCTGCTGTTGGTCGATCGGCTTTGGCTCGCGCGAATGCAGGGTCAAAGCTATCCCGTTAGCCGGCTTGATGACTGTTTGTATGAAAACTGGCACGAATTGACCGCAGAACGCAATCGGACCGATGACGACCTGACCGTCTTTGTCTCCGGTCTGGAACCTTCCTCGCTGGATGCACCGTTTCGCTATACGAGTCTGCTTTCACCTGAGCCACGCCAGATCCGTCTGGGTGATGCCCTGCTCCATCTATTCCATCATCAGACGCACCATCGCGGGCAAATTACAACTTTATTAGCGCAGCAGGGCGTGGATTTCGGGGAAACCGATCTGCTCCTGCTGCCGGGCCTGCTCATTAGGGGATAAAAAACGATCGATCGCGCGCAGGATGAGTTAACCGTGTGGCTGCAGGCGCTGCCATTCGAATCGATGGTCAGTACAGCACCCGTCTATCGGGCGGATTAATGCCATAGTGCCGATTTTCCTGAATCGATGTGACGAGCGAGCTGTTCGACAGCGTGCCTTGAATCGCTTTCAGACCCGGGTCCGGATGAATCTTGACCAAATATAATCGGTGCCCAAGGGACGACAAGGCAACCACGGGTAAGCTGCCAAGATCACGCCGAAGATCGGCAAGGGTCTGCGCGTCTTCCGGCACGCCCGGTTTGAGCGTCAACAGGTATTCTCCCGCGATGGGCTGATTGGAAGGGTTCATGGTGTTGTGCTCAGTATGGGTGTCGGCCATGGGCTTGCCCGTCATCTGGGTACTACCGACACCCTGACAACCAGAAAACAGCAAGGCGAGCACAGAAGCAGAGACCAGACGGCCACATTTCATGATTCCAACACTCGCCTGCGCCATTGAACGGCAGCCAGAATAACGGCGAGAACCAGCAGGAACGCCCAGTTCATGCTGCCACCGCCGCCACCACCGGAAGATGGGACCGTCAACAAGAAGCTGCCCGTGGCCTGTTGGCCGTAGTTGTCGCCTACGGTCACATATACCGTAGAGGCGCCACCCATTGCCGGTAGGAGCTGGAGCGTGCAGCGCCCCGTCTGTGTGCAACTGTTTTGACCTGTAATTGCGCTGTTGGGTAATACAGAAGTATTGCTACTGCTCGCCGAGACACTTAGCGCGTTCAAGCCGCTGATGGAGAATGTGACAGACAGCGGCTGACCCGCAGCACCCGTTTGGTCAGCGAGCCCTGCAACGCTTAAATGCAGATTGGCGAGCGCGCGCATCGCATTGACGGCCTTACCCGTTGTGGTGACGCCCGTGAGGGAAGGTACCGGTATGCCTGAGTTTTTGATTGCCCGGGCGACGTCGATATCGCTGGCGGCCGGGTCGGAGGCCATCAACAAGGCAGCTATGCCGGAGACGACGGGCGCTGCCATCGATGTGCCGTTCTCAATACCCATCTCACGGGTGTTGGCTGCAACGGTATTGAGCTCGAAAAAAGCGATCAGCGGGCCGGTGTCGCCTGGGCTGGAGGGTGTGCTGGTCAACTGGAAGCCGATCGAACACGTTTTGCCGGAACACTGATCGATCGGGTACGCAGCCGCTGGGGAGCTGAGGGTATCCGTAGCGTGTTGGAGTTGAGTCCCACTGCCTGCGAATGGATCCGTATTACTTCCGACGGCAACGCCAGAATTGAGATAATCACCCGAGGCCATGCGCCCTTGCAGGTAATAATTCAAAGCAACGAATTGTGTGCCGGGCGCAAACGTGAAGTCGCTCCAGATTCGGTCGTCTGTACTTGGGGCATAGTTGCTCTTGCCGTAATCGACCGGATTAACAAGTATCGGGATACCAGATGTGGTTTTCCCATAGCCCCAGCCTGTACTGGCACCCAGACTGGCTGTCCAGCCACTGGAAAAATCCGTTGTCAGGGTCGGCCCTGCGAATGTGCTGAGTATGTTCGTCCCCGGCGCACCCACATCCACACTCGTGGCCCCGTAATTGGAAAAGCTGGCAAGTTGGAAGGATTGATCCAGTGCGGCCACGCAGATCAGGTTGTCTTGTGGAAAACTGCATGGGTAAAAAGCGGTTTGATCAACGTCGAGTCCCTTTCCATTTGAATCGCCATTACCCGCGGCCACCACCACCAGCACGCCTTTGCTTTGGGCATAAGTGATGGCATCGGAGAACGCCTGGTCCAAAGATCCCGTACCACCCAGACTTAAGTTAATGATCTTCGCACCATGATCCACCGCAAAGTAAATGCCCTGCGTTACGGTCGCGGTTGTACCCCCGGTTGCATCCAGCGAGCGCACCGCCATGATGCTGGCTTTCTGGCAGACACCGGAGCCTTCAATCCCATTGTTGCCCTCGGCACCGATAATGCCTGCCACATGGGTGCCATGGCGTTCATCGCCGGTGGTGGGATAGGGATCGTCATCGTTATTAACGAAATCGTAGCCATGGTTGGGGTATTGAGTCCCACCGTTCCACATGCTGTTGACCAGATCCTGCTGGGTATAGTTGATCCCCGTATCGACGACAGCGACCGTGACCAATGAGCAGTCTGATTGGTATTGCCAGGCGCTTTCGGCATCAATGTCGTCACCGGGTGTGCCTGGGTTGTTGGTGGCATAGGTCGCCGCCGAGACAGTCTGCCCGGTATTTTTCAGTGCCCACTGTTGGCCAATCTCGGGATCGTTGGGAAGCGCTGTGCTGTGGTAAATGAAGTTCGGTTGCACTGAAACGACACCCGGCATGGCGCGGAACGTAGCCATCGCCGATGAGATCGTGTCGGTGCCGGGCGTGAGCTTGACCAAGGTCAAGCCTGTTCGGTTGATCTGCTTGACGCTGCTCGCCATGCTGTTCAGCGTGGGCGTCATGTTCTGCGCCGATAGTGTGCTGCCGAATTTAACCAGAACCTCGTTGGGCACAACGGTATCGGGCTTGAATGAGCTGGCGGCAGAGGGGGCCGGGAGCACAATATTCGTTGTTGAAACGGGTAGGTCAGCCTGGGCGGGCAGGTTGATGGTGAGCGCACACAGCAGACCAAGTGCGCATTTTGTATAGAGAGCGTGGCGTGATGTCATGAAGCTAAAGCGTCCTGTTTGTGGTTGTCTGATTCCATTTGTTTTTTGTTCCCCGATTTTACATGGCTTCTGCCGTTTCAAAATGACAGTTCGCTGTTCTTCCGCAAATAATGGATTAAGCGTATCGATCGGTTGTTGATGTTTCGGTCGACCACAAAGACGAAGCCCCCAAGGTTCTATATTGGGGGCTTCGATTAACGTGTCGCCACGGTCGGAAGTAATCAAAGTTCCTCCCGATCGCACCGGGTGGCGGTATTACAGTTTGTCTGCGTTTTCAGCCAGGTACTTGGCGACACCTTCTGTGGTCGCGTCCATACCTGCGTCGCCTTTCTTCCAGCCTGCAGGGCACACCTCACCGTGGATTTCGGTGAATTGCAGCGCATCGATCAGACGCAGCATTTCATCGATGTTGCGGCCAAGTGGCAGGTCGTTGACGACCTGATGGCGAACGATGCCGTCACGATCGATCAGGAAGGAACCACGCAGGGCAACACCGCCGTCGAGTTCGACGTCGTACGCTTTTGCAATACTGTGTTTGATGTCGGCAACGAGTGTGTATTTAACCTGACCGATACCGCCTTTTTCGACGGGGGTGTTTTTCCAGGCAAGGTGGGTGAATTCCGAGTCGATGGATACACCCACCACTTCCACATTGCGCGCGGTGAATTCAGCCAAACGGTGATCGAAGGCGATCAGTTCCGACGGACATACAAAGGTGAAATCCATCGGATAGAAAAACAGAACCGCGTATTTGCCTTTGATCAGAGACGAAAACGTGATTTCCTGGATTTCGTTGTTGCCCATTACAGCGGTTGCTGTGAAATCCGGGGCGGGTTTGCATACGAGAACAGCCATGATTAGCTCCATGAAAAATCAACATCCTGATGGGGGCTACCCATGTTGATGTTGTGATGTTAGAAGAAATGAAAATATCTTGCCGGGGCAATATACCGCTTGTCTGTTTACCACAACTGACAGAACGGTCTCAAGGTCTTGCTTCCGTCCACGGAGTTTAGGGAAGGTCTGCACAAATGTGGACCTTCCCGTGCAGGGCATGGATGCCCTGCCGCACAATGACGTAAGTCATTGAATTGCGGCACCCGTGCCGGGCGTGTACCGGCACGGGTGCTTCTGCACGAAGCCATGGATGGATTCGTGCAGAGATTCCCTAGGGAAAGTCTGCACATATGTAGACCTTCCCGTGCAGAGGCGCCCTACGTCTTAATGCGTATGATTTGTCGACAATTTTGTCGACTCGATAAACGAGATCAGTTCGTGAATATGCTGTTCGATCTCATCGGTCGCGTCGTGTTCGCCAGGTAAAATCAGTAAGCGATTGATTTCTTGATTGCCCTGCTCGAAAATCCGCTTCGCGTCGGCCGGTGGAATGGTGCTGTCATCGCTGCCGTGCATGATCAAAACGGGGCAGGAAATGCTTTTGATTGTATGAATGGGTGCAATGGCATCAAACCGGTACCCGATGACCCACTGCACATAATTAAGCACGTACCAGCCCAAGGGAAAGTAAGGCAGTTTTTTGGATTCAAGCCAGCGGCGCATCATATCCTCGGGATGGGCGAATGCCGCGAGGCTGACAACACAGGCAATATCGTCTCTGCGTGAGGCGGCCAGCAGGGTGGCGGCGGCACCGACGGAGTGCCCGATCAATGACACCGAGGCTATGCTGAACTGTGCCTGCATTCGAATCCAGTTCAGAGCGGCATCAATGTCTTCTGCAAAACGAGGCATGGAGGAGAAATTGTCGTTATCGCTGCTGCCGTGGCTGCGTGCATCAAAAAGCAATACGTGAAAACCAGCGGCCTGAAGCGGGCGTGCCAATGGCAGCATGAGTTCGCGATTGGCTCCCCAGCCATGCGTGATGACGACAACCTGCGGGTTGCGCTCCCTCTGCCCCGTCAACAACCAACCGTCCAATTGTCGTCCACGTTGAGTCGGAATCTTGATTTCAGCACCAATGAGATGATGCTCGGCCAGCGACTGCACAATGGGTTCCTTCGCTGCCGTCAGGCTCTGTCGCAAACGTCTATTGAACAGGAGAAGTAGCCCACCGATCACGATGGCTATACCTGTACCCATCAAGAGCACGTTCATAGTCGTGCCTTCGACAGGGTGACGACTACGCATGTGCCGCCGCCTTCGCGTGCGAGAATATGAATATCGCCTCCCTGAGCACGTAAAGACGCGCGGGCGATGGCGAGGCCAAGACCACTGCCGCCGGTATGCCTTGCGCGGGAGGTTTCGAGCCGCACATAGGGTTCGAATATCCGTTCCCGGTCCGCTTCGGGAATACCGGGACCTCGGTCCTCAACACGAATTACCACGTCGGTAGGACGGACTTCGACCGAAAGATCGATGGGGCCATCGCTATAGCGCCGCGCATTATCCAGCACATTCTGCAAAGCCCGTTGAAGTGCCTGGGGTCGCGCTTTCACGGGTGTTTCTGCCGCGCCATGCCGCCGGATTTGTGCACCCAGCAAGGTCATGTCTTCACACAGCAAATCAAGCAGTGCGTCGAGATCGAGTGATACAAGCGGCTCTGTTGTGGTGCCGGCGCTCAAAAAGGCCAGAGTGTGGCCGATCATCTCATCCATTTGGCTGAGGTCATTCTCAATTTTCTGTTTTAGCTCGTCTTCCGGAAGATGGGCGAGTCGCAGTCGCATCCGGGTGATCGGTAAACGTAAATCGTGCGAGACGCCCGCCAGCGCTTGCCCGCGAACTTCGATCAGTCGTTGAATGTCGCGTTGCATCCGGTTGAATGCCTGTGCCGCCCGACTGACTTCTGAGGGGCCGGTTTCCGCCAGTGGTGCCTGATTCAGATTCCGGGGCAGACGGACGGCTGCTTCGACCAGCGCATCGAGTGGTTGTGTGAGGCGACGCAGAATCCAGGCCACGCCCGCGATTACAATCAGACCAAGCAGCAGGAGCCAAGCTGTGGTCTGAAAAGGCCAGCGCATGGGCGGCGGCAGGGCATGGCGCAGGGTCAGAACGCTGCCGTCATCGAGCCGGGCCTGAATCAACAGCGCATGTTCCCGGTGACCGCGGGCCGGGGGCTGCATCTGCCAATGACGGTCGAGTGTCCACGGTGCCTGTTGAAGCAGGACGGGCGCCGCTTCTGGTTCAAGCGTTCGCTGGGCGCGCCGATCCATGTCGTCGCCGTTAATGGCCAGAACCTGGATCGGTATCGGTTGCTCCAACGCAGCTTGCAGGCGTTGTGCAAACTGCCGTGTCATCATATTTTCTACCGGCATCCCCGCTCCGTTGAGTGGTTGAACGTTGGTTTGGTGCCAGGGTTGGCGAAACATCAAGTGAGTCAGTGGTGTATTCATCCAGCGAGCAAGACGGCGCCGTTCATCCGGTGCGGTATCGTTCTGAATCTGAATGATCTGGGCAATCCGCTGTATGGCGTAATCGCCCAGCAAACGCTCACCCAGGCGGGCGCGATCTGCCACCAGTAAGCCGAGGCTCAACACGAGCGCCGCAACAATGCCCAGCGTCAGCATGAACAGAACCTGTCCGAACAGGCTGCGTGGCCAGATACGCCATGCCCGGGTTTGCTTCTTGTTCACCCCGGTTGCCCGCCCTGTGGGTGGGTGAGGAGCATGTAGCCTTCGTTTCGAATGGTCTTGATAAGCGTGGGTTCGCGGGCGTCATCACCCAGTCGGCGTCGGAGGCGGCTCATCATGACATCGATAGTTCGGTCGAGCGGATCGGATTCTCTACCCGCGAGCGCGTCCATGAGTTGGTCGCGAGAGAGCACCGTGTTCGGGTGTTCCGCCAGTGTTTTGAGCAGGCGAAACTCACCCGTGGACAACGGAACGACGACCTGATCTGCGCTCATCAAATGTCGGGCGGCCAGATCAAGCGTCCAACCGCTGAAGTGCAGGTGGCGCGGTGGCTGGGCATGGTTCTGCTGTTCCGAACGACGAAAAATGCTGCGAATCCGAGCGAGCAGTTCGCGCGGGTGAAATGGCTTGGGTAGATAATCATCAGCGCCCATCTCAAGACCGATGATGCGATCCATTTCATCGCCACGGGCGGTCAGCATCAGGATTGGGGTGGTCTGGCGAGCCCGGATGGTCCGGCATAGGGACAAGCCGTCCTCACCCGGCAGCATCAGGTCAAGAATGATCAGGTCGACCGTCGAGTTCTCGAGTCGCGTCCATAACTCGTTCCCTTCCGCTGCCTCGAGCACGTGATAGCCTTGATCGGTCAGATATTCCCGCAACAGGCTACGCAGATCCGCATCGTCATCCACTACCAGAATTGTTTTCATGAATTTGATTCGTCTATTAATGAATGAGCGCTATCTTAGCCTAGCCATGCCGACGGAAAGCGACATAATCTCTGTGAATTACAAAACCCCTACATGCCGTTTACACGTGGGGGTGACCCTGAAATACCCGGTTTACAGTCGCGGGGTTTAATGATTCCTGTGAATCGTTGTTCCATTGACCCGAGGTAGAAGCCATGAGCCTTCAAACATCAAACGAGATTAATTCAACCCGTCGCCCGGCACTGCGCATGGCGGCCCTCGCCACGGCACTGATGACCCTTGCCGGTGGTTTCGCTACGATCAGCATGGCCGAGACGTCGGTCGGTTCTGCCGCGCCAGTCGGCCAGAAAATGGCGCCCGACTGCAATAACCCCGCGCAGAGAGAAAATATGCGCGTGCAGATGGCCGCCCGGATGAAGGAAAATCTCGATTCCATGGCCAATCGTCTGCAGATTACGGCCAGTCAACAAGCTGTTTGGGATGAGTATAAAAAGGTACGTATGGAAATGATGTTTGAGCATTTCAAACGCCCCGGCCCTGATATGAATGCAGCCCAACTGGCACAATTCCGTGCGGAACGAGCTGAACTCATGGCAAAAAAAATGGCGCGTCTGAGCAAGGCAACTTCCGATCTGCGTGCGGCTCTTGCGCCGAATCAGCAGCAGGTTCTGGATGAAATGGTGCGTCATCAGCACAAGCATTTTGGTGCTCATGGTCAAAAACCCGGAATGCAACAAGGCCCCGGTGGAGCAGGGCGCCCAATGGGCGGGCCGATCCAGCCCTGATTGATATTGCGATCCGGCCTTTGAAGCCAAGCAAGCATGACCCCGCTCCGGCGGGGTTTTTTTTCTCAATTTTTGCGTTTGACGCGTCAGTGTTTGCTCAATATATCGAGCTTCCAGCTTGGGCCGCAGCAAACAGGCAGGCCGAAGCAGATGAGAAGATGCGTGCAATCGTGCAGTATCTGTTGCTTGCTTCTCGTCATAAACCCGTTCGGGCGGGGCAGGCATATGTTCGAAGAAGTAAAATTGCCCCATTTAACCCAAGGCTTGTGATCGATAGGGCGGAAACCGCAGCATGAATACAACACAGATTTCGGCACAAGAAACGGCAGCGAACGGACTCGCATCGCGCGGCATGTTGGCGGTACTCGTGGCGCAGTTTCTTTCAGCCATGGCCGACAACCTTTTGTTCGTGGCGGCCATCGCGCTGCTTAAAACGGCGGCTCATGGCGAGGCACTCCTGCCTCTGCTGCAGGTTGTGTTTGTTGTCGCGTTCATTGTTTTGGCGCCTTACGTGGGGCCGGTGGCCGATGCCTTTCCCAAGGGGCGTGTGATGCTGTACGCCAACCTGATCAAATTGTTGGGTGCGTTGATGATTCTGTTCGGCGCGAACTCGCTATTGGGTTACGCCATCGCCGGCATCGGTGCGGCGATCTATTCGCCCGCCAAATACGGCATTCTCACGCAACTTGTGCATCCCGATCGTCTGGTCAAGGCGAATGGTTTGCTGGAAGGTTCGACAATCGCCGCCATTTTGTTGGGGGTATTGGCGGGCGGTTGGCTCACAGATCAGTCCGTAGTGTTGGCCGTGGCTGTGTCGGCGGGCATGTATCTTCTGGCTGCGCTCGCGAACCTGGGAATCCCCAGGTTGCCCGTGATCCATCGCTTTGTTCGGCATGAGCTGGCGCATTTGCTTAAGCAGTTTATTCACAATCTGGTCGTGTTGTGGGGCATTCGCGACGTGCGCTTTGCCATCATCGGCACGAGTTTGTTCTGGGGGATGGGCGCTTCCTTGCGGCTGTTGATTTTTGCCTGGGTTCCGGTTGCATTGTCATTGCTCGACAATCAGGCGCCAGCCAATCTGATGGGGTTGGTGTCCATCGGGATCGTGGTGGGTGCCGGTCTGGCTGCCGTCAGCGTGCGTCTGGAGCAGGCCAATCGGGCGATTCTGGGTAGTTTGGCGCTGGGGCCGCTGATCGTGTTGCTGGCACCCATGCACGCATTCGCTCCTGCGGCCGTCATTCTCATGTTGGTAGGCGTGGCGGGTGGTTACTTTGTGGTGCCGTTGAATGCGCTCCTGCAGGAGCGGGGGCATGAGACCATCGGTGCGGGTCGTACGTTGGCCGTGCAGAATTTTTTCGAAAATCTGGCCATGTTGGGTATGGCCGGGTTGTATTTTCTGGCTATCGAAGCAGGCATGAATCCCGTGACCGTAGCTTACGGGTTCGGAATCGTCGTGACGTTAGGGATGGCTGCGCTGGCCGTCTGGCGGCTTCGAGGCGGTCGTTCCTGTTGATGGGGCGCTCAACCCAGCGGGTTGATGCCGGCTGCACGGAGTAATCGCAAGGTGGCAATCAGGGGCAGCCCGAGGATTGCCGTGGGGTCGTCCGATTGCATTGAATCAAGCAGCGCTGTGCCCAGTCCCTCTGATTTCATGCTGCCCGCCGAGCCGAATGGTTGTTCCCGGGTGAGATAATGTTGAATCTCCGAATCACAAAGGCTTCGAAGTTGTGCGGTGACGGTTTCGCTGTGTTCCTGCAGACTGCCGTGGGCATCGATAACCGCGACCGATACGTGGAAATAAACGGCTTTGCCGGACATGAACCGTAATTGTTCGGTTGCACGTGGCCTATCGTGTGGTTTGCCCATGATGCGCCCATCGCAGGATACCAGTTGATCTGAGCCGATGATGACCGAACCGGGGTGGCGTTCGGCAACCGTGCGTGCTTTTTCCCGTGCCAGACGTCGGCAGGCTGTGTCGGCCGCTTCATTCTCATGGACGCGTTCGTCGATGTCGGGTGCGTCGATTTGATAGGGTATCCCGATGCGATCAAGCAAGGCGCGACGGGTGATGGAGGATGAAGCGAGCACAAGAGAAGGATTATTTTGCATATACATTTTGCGTGCCAAGCAATAAATCGCTAATATTATACGATTCTGGTCTGACTAATACTGTGTGTGCGGGCCGTTTTTTTGGCCCAAGTCCAAAGTTAATTGTATTTGGTCAATTGGCCTTGGTTGATTAGGCTGGGTTGATTAGCCTTGGTTAATTGGCTTGGGTTGATTTGGGGCCGGGCCATATAAGCAGGTATTCGGCATGAGTGTAGACAACGGATCGCATCCTGCGGTCGGCCAATCTGGCAGCGGGACGGGCAGGCAGCTTCAATCTGCGGCAAGTTTACCGCGCTTGATGGTGCGCATGGCTTGCGATAGTGAGCGAGCGTTTTCTGCATCTGTGCTTTTGGCCGAGTTGCCGCGGTTGGTGCCTTTTGTACCGCATGAAGCTCCGGGTACGTCGCTTGATTTCGATCTGCGGTTTTTTCGGGACGAAGGCCGGGCAATGCTGGCGCAGCTGGACGTGCAGACCACGGTTCAGATTGACTGTGCCCGATGCCTTCAGCCCATGAGCCAGCCCTTGACGGGTTCGTCATTGTTGCAGTTCGTCTACAATGACGATCAGGCGGAACAGGTGGGCGATACTCGCGAACCTGTCCTGGTTGATGCTGAAGGCGGGGTGAGTATTTCGGACTTGCTCGAAGAGGAAGTGCTGATGGCTGTCCCTGTGGTGGCTATGCACGAGCATCAGTGCCAACCCATTTGGCGAGAAGAAGCCGAAGACGAGGTTGCCGAGCCCGAAGTTGAGCGACCGAAGCGGCCCAATCCCTTTGCCGTATTGGCCGAACAATGGAACGTGCCGGGGGCGAAAGGATCCGGCAAGAAGGGTGAAGATCAATAGATTTAGCCGCAACCGTGCATTGGTCATGGTCGCGGAGTTTTAGTTTGGCGTTTTGGTAAGAAACGCGATTTTTAGTGTCAGGAGTTGAGAAATGGCTGTTCAGCAAAATAAAAAGAGCCGTGCGCGTCGCGATTCACGTCGTACCCACGATGCCCTCGTTAAACCCACTCTGTCAGTGGACGCGACCAGTGGTGAAACCCATCGCCGTCACCAAGTGACCGCGGACGGTTTCTACCGTGGCAAGCGTGTGATTGCCGAAAAAGCGACCACCGAAGCCTAATCGACCCAAGTGGCTGCGCGGAATGATCCCAACCTTGCGTGCCCAGGTGCGCAAGGTTTTTGTTTTGCCCGGCATTTTTGAGTGATGCGTGCGATCAACCTGATGTGCACTCGTTCGCATCGGATCGTTCCTTGGTTTGTTTTTTGAGTCAAGATTTGGTGAGGTTGGCTATTTTTCATGAAGGTAAAAATTGCGATTGATGTGATGGGCGGTGATCACGGCCCCGTCGTTACGCTGGCGGCAGCGGCGCAATTCCTCAAGACACATCCCAACGTCACCGTGCTGTTGGTCGGGGATGAGACGCTGTTACGTGCCCAGATGAGCGCTCATGGGCTGGTCGAAGGCGAAAAGGTGGAAATCATCCACGCGCCGGAAGTCGTTGAGATGGCGGAATCGCCCGCAGTGGCATTGCGTACAAAGAAAAAATCATCCATGCGAATTGCAATCGACTGCGTGCGCGATGGATCGGCCCAGGCGGCCGTGAGCGCGGGCAATACCGGCGCGCTGATGGCGACAGCCAAATTCGTCCTCAAGACCCTGCCCGGTATCGAGCGTCCGGCCATCTGCACGGCTTTGCCGAGTCGCAAGGGCGGGCATACCCATGTGCTGGATCTGGGGGCGAATGTCGAGTGCAATGCCGACCATCTGTTCCAGTTTGCCGTAATGGGTTCGGTGCTGGTGGAAGCATATGATGATAATCCCGCACCCAGAGTCGGTCTGCTCAATGTCGGTGCCGAGTCCATCAAGGGCAACGATACCGTCAAGGCCGCCTCGGCTCTGCTGGAAAACGGGCCGATCAACTACATCGGGTTTGTCGAAGGGGACGATATCTATAAAGGTGATGTGGACGTCGTGGTTTGCGATGGTTTCGTGGGCAATGTCGCCCTCAAGACCAGTGAAGGACTGGCCAAGATGATCACCCAGTTTCTGCGCGAAGAGTTCGGTCGTAGTCTAATGTCCAAGCTGGCCGCAGCATTTGCAATGCCTGTACTCAAACGTTTGAAGAACAGACTCGATCCCGGTCGCTACAATGGCGCCAGTTTTCTGGGGCTGCAGGGTATTGTGATCAAGAGTCATGGCGGCGCCGATGTGGCGGCATTCTCCAGTGCGCTGGGCGTGGCGCTGCGCGAAATTGAAAAAGACGTACCGCGCCGAATCGACCAGCGGCTGGGTCAGTTATTGAATGAAAAGGAAACAGCATGATTCATGCACGTATCACCGGTACCGGGAGTTACCTGCCCGAACGGATCCTGACGAATCAGGATCTGGAAAAGATGGTGGAAACCTCGGATACCTGGATTCGGGAACGGACGGGTATCGAGCAACGTCATATCGCCGAGAATGGACAACTCACCTCTGATCTGGCTGAACCGGCGGCACGCCGTGCTTTGGAAGCAGCCGGTAAATTGCCGTCGGATGTCGACCTGCTGATCGTGGCGACCACGACGCCTGATCGTGTGTTTCCCTCAACAGCCTGCCTGTTGCAGCAAAAGCTGGGCATCCACGGCTCGCCTGCCTTCGATATTCAGGCGGTCTGCACGGGCTTCGTTTATGCGTTGAGCGTGGCAGAGAAATTCATCAATACTGGCGCGGCCCGTTGCGCGCTGGTCATCGGGGCGGAAACCCTGTCTCGTATCGTCAACTGGCAGGATCGCGGTACTTGCGTGCTGTTTGCCGATGGTGCCGGTGCGGTCGTGCTCGAAGCCAGCGAAGAGCCCGGAATCATCAGTACCCACATTCATGCGGATGGGGCTTATGAATCGCTTCTGACAACCGTCAAGCCGGGGCCGGATGTTGATCCACAGAGGCTGGCCGACGGCACGGCGTTCATTGAAATGCGTGGCAATGAGGTGTTCAAGATCGCAGTGAATACGCTCGGTCGTATCGTCGATGAGACCTTGGAAGCTGCCGGGATGACCAACGCCGACATCGACTGGCTGGTACCCCATCAGGCCAATATCCGCATCATCCAGGCGACGGCACGCAAGCTCGATTTGCCGATGGAGCGCGTGGTGGTCACGGTCAACAAACACGGTAATACTTCGGCAGCCTCGGTGCCTCTGGCACTGGATACCGCCGTGCGCGATGGGCGCATCAAGCGGGGCGATACCATTCTGCTCGAAGCGTTTGGTGGCGGGTTTACCTGGGGTTCGGCGCTGATCCGATTTTAAGTTCATCCGAGAGATTAAACGATGGCACTGGAAATCGAACGCAAGTTTTTGCTCAAGGATGACAGCTGGCGTGCGGCGGTAACATCCAGTCGTCGTTTGAGTCAGGGCTATCTGACCACCCTGACCGATGGTGCCAAGGCGTCGGTACGGGTGCGAATTGGCGGCGATCAGGCTTATCTCAATATCAAGAGCATGAGATTGGGCATGTCGCGCGACGAGTTCGAGTATCCAATTCCTAATGAGGATGCCGAACATATGTTGGCCAATTTGTGTTCGGGTGCCGTGATTGAGAAAATCCGTCATCAGGTGCATTTCGCCGGTCTGCTCTGGGAAATCGATGAGTTTCTCGGGGCCAATCAGGGCCTAGTGGTGGCAGAAGTGGAACTGAACTCTGAAGATCAGACGTTCCATAAGCCCGATTGGGTCGGGGAAGAAGTGACCGAAGACCCTCGTTACTATAATGTGTCGCTGGTTCGGCATCCCTTTGCACAATGGTGATTGGACAAGGGAGATCGGGAGCTACTAAATCCATGTGTTATGTATCGGCAGCGCGATCGGGAGTGGAAACATGATTCGTGTGATGCTCGTCGATGATCACACCATGGTGCGCAAGGCGCTGGCCCATTTGATCGGGAGCGAGCAGGGCATTGGTGTGACATCTGAAGCGGATAGTGGCGAAGCGGCGTTGGCGCTGCTTAAAACCGAATCTGTCGATGTGGTGCTTTGTGACATACACATGCCCGGCATGGGCGGGTTGGAAGCCATCCGGCGGATACAGGCCCGCTATCCCGAGATCGGTTTGATTGCGGTAACGGCAGAAGCGGATGCGGCCTTGGCGCGCTCGGTTCTGGAGGCTGGTGTACATGGTTATGTGACGAAAGACGCGCCGCCGCAGGAGCTGATCACCGCCATCGAGAACGCCAGTCATAAAATCCGTTTCATCTCATCGCGCATCGCGCAGGAAATCGCCTTGCAATCCATGCGCAAAAACTCAGACCCTTTCGAAACCCTTTCGGGACGGGAACAGCAGGTGCTGATGATGATTCTGGAAGGAAAATCCAATCAGTTCATCTCCGATGCGCTGTGCGTGAGCCCCAAGACAGTCAGTACCTACAAAGTGCGCTTGCAGGAGAAACTCGGCGTCAACAACGACATCGAGTTATTGCGCTTGGCCGTGAAATCCGGGCGGGTCGTGATCAACGAATGATCGACCAGCCTGCCGCCCAGCCTGTTTCCCCGCCTGTCGCAGAGGTATCGCCGGTTTTCGATGCGGCGCGTTTTCTCAAATCGGTGACCGAACGCCCCGGCATCTACCGGATGTACGGTGATGATGACGTGATTCTCTATATCGGCAAGGCACGGAATCTCAAGGCGCGCCTGTCGAGTTACTTTCGTGGTCAGCAGGCCATCAAGACGCAGGCTTTGGTGCGCCAGATCGTCCGGATCGAAATCACCGCCACCCAGACCGAAGCCGAAGCGCTGTTGCTGGAAAGCAATCTCATCAAGGCCCATCGCCCCCGATACAACATTCTGCTGCGCGACGACAAAAGCTACCCCTGGATTTACGTTTCCACCGATCAGGAATATCCGCGGCTCGCCTACCACCGGGGCGCCCGCAAGCGGCAGGGGCGCTATTTCGGGCCGTACAGTGCGCCCAGTGCGGTGCGCGAAACACTGAATCTGCTCGAAAAGGTGTTCAAGGTGCGACAATGCGAAGACAGCGTGTTTCGCAATCGCAGTCGGCCTTGCCTGCAATATCAGATCGGACGGTGCAAGGCGCCATGTGTCGGCTATGTCAGCCCGAAGGACTATCGGCAGGACGTCGACGACACCATGGCCTTCCTGAGCGGGCGCAGCCAGATCCTGACCGAACAACTGGCCGAACGGATGGAGCAGGCTGCCGCCGCGCTCGACTTCGAACAGGCGGCGCAGTTGCGTGATCAGATCAGCCAGCTTCGAGTGGTAGCCCAGCAGCAATCGATCACGGGCGTGAATGGTGATGCCGACGTGATTGCCCTGATCACGCTGATGAACCTGACGGTCGTGGCGGTATCGACCATTCGCGATGGCCGCCACCTTGGTACGCGCAGCTATTTCCCCCAAGTCCCGGCGGATACGGAACCGGCGGAAACCATGGCCGGTTTCATCAGCCAGTATTACGCCGAACGCGAGGCACCCGCGCGCGTTTTATGTTCCCCCCTGCCGCAGGATGTCGCGTTTTTGTCCGATGGCTTGTCCAATGCCGTGGGTGCGCAAACCGGGCGTCGCGTCAGCTTCACAACGCCGCAGCGCGGCAAGGCCCGGGAGTGGCTGGATCAAACGGCAGAAAATGCGCGTCTGGCCGCCCAAGAGCGCCTGGCCAGCCGTATTGGCCTTGAGACACGGTTCGCCGCCTTGCGCACTGTGACGGGGTTGAGCCAGATTCAACGCATTGAATGTTTTGATATTTCCCACACTCAAGGCGAATTAACCGTGGCGTCTTGTGTGGTTTTCGGGGTGGAAGGCGCGCAGAAAGATCAGTATCGTCGCTACTCGATCGAGGGCATTACGCCCGGCGACGACTATGCCGCCATGCATCAGGCGCTGACGCGCCGGTTCGCTCGTGCCCAGCGCGAAGGTGGGATTCTGCCGGATGTTCTGCTGATCGATGGGGGAGCCGGGCAGGTGGCGCAGGCACAGGATGTGCTCACTAAGCTGGGCATCGATTCGGTTTACATTCTCGGTGTGGCCAAAGGGGTTGAACGCCGCGCGGGTGAGGAACGACTGATCCGACCCAAGACATCGACCGGGCAGGGTGGTGAGGAAACACGGCTCGACCCGCACGATCCGGCGCTGCACCTGATCCAGCAGGTGCGCGATGAAGCGCATCGATTCGCCATTACCGGCCATCGGGCACGGCGCCAGAAAGCACGCACTCAATCGGATCTGGAAAAGATTCCCGGCGTGGGTGCAAAGCGTCGGCAGGCTCTGCTCAAGCACTTCGGTGGCATGCGCGGTTTGCGCAACGCCAGCGCTGCGGAGTTGGCCAAGGTGCCGGGTATTTCGGTGTCTTTGGCCGATGGCATTCATGCCTGGTTGCACGAAGGTGCCACAGTAGAAAGCGAAACATAAATGGGCACCACGAAAAACCTACTGCGCGACCCGATTGCTGCGTTGGGCGGTGCTCGCTCACTCGCCTATCTATTTGATATGTCTCGGTCGCTGCGCTCCGGCCGCCTTGCCCTCGGGTCGCTCGTTACGGTTTTTCGAGGTGCCCAAATGTGCTGGCGGATCATGGCGCCGAAGAGAAAAACAGGAGAGGTCATGCGATTCATTTTTGAAGGACGACGATTGGTGATGCTGGGCCTGATGCTGGCGGCGCTTATCGGCTTCATGAAGGCGGCCGTGGCCGCACCCGCACAGGAGACAGGTGCGGGTGCGCAATCCAAGGCGCAGCAGGTCAAAGCGGCTCCCGATTACGCGGCCCTTGCGGCCTTGCTGGAAGATCCCAAATCCAGAGCGGTTCTGATCAAGGAGTTGCAACGTCTGGCATCTGAGCAACCGACGGCTGGCTCCGGCAACACGACCCCAAAAACCAGCGCCACGGCCACGCTGGCCAGTAGCATGGCCGTGGATACCTTGAGTGTGTTTCACACTGTCCACGACGGGGGAATCAAGGCGCTGGTGCAGTTTAACCGTTTGCTTCACATAGACCCTGCTTCCTGGGATTGGTCTGCGGTCGGTGAAAATGTGTGGCGCATGGCGCTGTTGTTCGTCTTCGCCTATGGTTCGTGGTTGTTGTACGGTCGTTTGATCCGGCCCGTGCTGGTGCGATTGGATCGCTGGTCGACTGCGGCGAGTGCGCGGCAGCATCTGCTGCGGCTTTGCTTGTCTCTGACCTTGATCGGTGCACTGGGGCTGCTGGGTCTGGGGGTCATCTTCATCACGGGGAATTTTCTTTCGGCCACTCTGGCAGGGGATAGTGAACCCGCCTTGTGGCGCCAAACCCTGTTCCTCAATGCATTTGTCACGCTTGAGTTTGCCCGGTTGGTTATCGGGCTGGTGCTGACCCCTTCCTACGATGGTTTGCATCTGTTTCCCATCAAGGCAGATCAGGCGAAGTTCTGGATGCGCCGCAGTTCAGGATTGATCCGCTTTCTGGGGTACGGGTTGATGTGGCTGGTGCCGGTAGTCGAGCGGACCTGGGGTATTGATGCGGCACAGAGTGTGGTGTGGACTCTGGCGGTAGTCGGTTTGATTTACGCCCTGCACACGGTGTTCAGTCAGCGCCGCATTCTGCGTGATGCCCTGCTGCCGATGGCCGAAAGGCATCCCAATGGAATGATTTCCTGGCTATTGAGCGCGCTGGCTCATACCTGGCATCTGCTTGCTGCCTTGTATATCGGCATGGTGTTTCTGGTCGGGTTGACGCGCCCCACGGATGCTTTGCCGTTCATCGCCCGCGCGACGGGCTATACCTTCCTGATCATTGCCGGCGCGCTGCTGCTGTCGGCTATTGTGGTGCAGTTGCTCGGTGGTGAGGTTCGACTCAAGGAACACCATCGGAAGAGAGTGCCTTTGCTCGAACGGCGCCTCAATATCTATCTGCCCTGGCTGGTTCGTGCCATCCGGTTGGTCATACTGTTGGTTGCTATCGCTCTGATACTTTCGGTATGGCATGTCACGAACATATTCAACTGGTTGGGAACAAATCCCGGTCAACAGTTCCTCAGCACGGTTTTCGATGTGGCTTTCATTCTGCTCGGTACCTTGCTCGCATGGTTGGTGACGGCCAGTCTGATCGAAATCAAGCTCAATGGTGTGAGTGATCACATGCCATCTGCCCGGATGCAGACCCTGCTCGCCCTGTTCCGCAATGTGGTAGCCATCGCCTTGTTGACCATGGCTGTCATGATGGTGCTGTCGGAATTGGGTGTGAACATCGGCCCGTTACTGGCGGGTGCGGGTGTCTTGGGTCTCGCCATCGGTTTTGGTGCTCAGAAACTGGTGCAGGATGTCATCACCGGCGTGTTCATCCAGCTCGAAAACGCCATCAATACCGGCGATACGATTACCGTCGGCGGAATTACCGGAACGGCCGAGCGGTTGTCGATCCGCTCGGTCGGTCTGCGTGATCTCAACGGCACCTACCACATCGTGCCGTTCTCGGCCGTGGAGGTGGTTTCCAACTACATGCGGGGCTACGCCTATCACAAAGCGGAATATGGCATTGCTTATCGCGAGAGCATCGATGAGGCGATCACGTACCTGGAGGCAGCATTTGAGGAACTGAAGGCGGATCCGGCGATGCGTGGCAAAATTCTTGAGCCGATAAACATTCCGGGTGTGACCGAGCTGGGGGCCAGTTCCGTGAATATCCGTGTCATGATTAAAACGACGCCGGGCGATCAGTGGGCCGTGGGCCGTGCTTATAATCGCCTCGTCAAAATGCATTTTGATGCGGCGGGCATTGAAATTCCCTTCCCGCACACCACCATTTACTTCGGTGAAGATAAATCGGGCAAAGCGCCGCCGGTCTATGTTCAGAATTTGGGCGGCAAGCCGGGGGCGGCAGGCTGATCTCGTCCGTGATTACGATCCTGTCACCTCAAAAGCCAGCTCAACGTTTTCTTCTCCGCAGGACATGACCCAGCAGGATCAGGGGGAGCAGGCCGCCGAACGCCGCGTGCGCGGTGGCAATCCAGGTGAGACTGTCTTCATGGCTGACGTAGAGCAGGAGCGGGGCCGTGATCGTGAGTATCCCAACGGTCAGCAGCAATCCGGTGCCGGAGATATGACGCTCTTGCCTTAGCCATCCGGCGCGTGCGTGCACCGTCCAAACCGCACCGATCAAAGCCAGCACCAGAAAACCACTGAATACATGGCTGGCGGTAAGCACGATTCGGGTCAGGCCAGAGGGCTTCCAGGGAAAGTCCCACCAATCCCATTGAAAGACCAGCAACAACGGCACCAGCGCCAGTCCGGTTGCCAGAACCAGGGCCAGGCCAGCCATCAGTAGGGGCGCGAACAGGGCCGGATAACCTTGTTGTTTGAACTTGGCGAGCATATCTCAGATATCGTCCAAAAGGATGGGTTGGCACGGGGCGACCGGTTCGAGCAGCTGACCGCCAAGCCGCCGGATTACCTCGGGCGCCTCGTCGTTTGCGGTGGCAGCGGCGACTTTGGTCAACGCATCCGCCAGCCAGGCATATCGGGCGATCACAGTCCATTGCCCGTAGCGAACGGGTTCACTGCCCGCGATCAATTGAGCGGGGAAATCCTGTGCGTTTCGGCCCGCTGCCGAAGTGGCGCAGGCACCGTTCGTCAGTTCACCCAAGGCGATGCAACCGGCATTCGAGTCGAGTCGAATCACCCGAGGCGTGCCGAAGCAGCGCCAGTCGCCGCCGGCATTCACAACGGCATCGGATACGCCACAGGATCTCAAGCGGGCAATGGCGCGATCAACGGCCCAGCCCTTGGCAATGCCATCGAGCGTGATCAGCACGGGTCGAAGGCGTTGCAGCTGCGTGCCCTCAAGCCGGATGTCGTCGGCGTGGCCCGTTGGTATGAACGGTGTCGCCGGATCGGGGAGTCGCCCGCGCGCAACCAGTTCACCGCCCACGGTGGGATTGAACCGATGCGCGCTGGTTTGTGCCAATCGCAACGCCAGACGCAGCACGCGGGCAGTCCAGGGATGAATCTCGATTGCACCATAACTGCGGTTGATTCGACCGATATCACTCTCTGGCCGATGAAAACTCATCAACTGTTCCACGCGCGCGATGTCGGCGAACGCCTGATTGATGGCCGCGATGAGCTGATCCGGTGGTCGGCCCGCGGCCGAAATCTCGACAAAGGTACCCAGACCCGGGCGCATACGCTGAATCGGGTGTGTCCCGCTCGGACTCATTTTGGCTTCGAGCTCGAATCTGGCGCGGTCAGTGCCACCTGCTGCAACGCCAACAGGCGCTTGACCCCATTGGTGATGTTGCGGCAAGAGAGCGTCGCGCCGCTGATGTTGCGAATATCCTCGCCGAGTTTGAAACCACTTTGGGAGGTGCGCCCCAGAAACTGACCGCGCCAGTCGGCCTGCCGCACTTGATCGCCGTAGGTTTCGAGGTATTCCATGATCTCGATACCCAATACACGGCCTTCCGGCGAGAGCGCGACGGCATAACGAATGAACTCGTGTTTGCCGATCACACGATCCTCGATATACCAGCCCTGAAATGCGCCATCTTTTTCTGCGCGCCAGACGGGTTGCTCCTTCCAGCGCTGGCGCACATTGCTCAATTCTTCTATCTGCAATCGTTGTTCGTTCGAAAGCGCGACCGGTGAGGCAAGAAATTGAGTTGCCGAGGGGAACAATGCCTTTTGAGCCTGTTCGGTCGTGAAATATTGATTGGCTTGTACCGCTGGAACCATGAATGGCGCCAGCGCAATGAACGGGGCATAGCGCATGGTAAACCTCAGAAGTTGTAACCCACTTTCAGGCGGAGTTCGTTGCGTTCGTGATCGGCCAAGTGCAAATCGGTCCGGTTCTGCGCACCGGATTCCTCACTGGAACCGGCAAACTGATGCGCCCATGTAAGGGTGGCCCACCAGCGCTTCCCGCCATAATGAATGCTGGGGCCGGCGAAGAAATCCCAGTGATCGAACTCCCAACCGCCACTGCCCGGTTCCGCCGGATCGGCTGCGGCATTGAGCATTTCCATATCCACCCAACCCTCCGCGCCGATGTACCAGTTCGGTATAAAACGATAGGAGATACCTGAGCGCAGTCTCGGCGCGATGGCACTCTCAACGGCGCCCGATTCATTATCCTTGGCTGTTTCGGCCTCGAATTCGATATTGGTCAGCCACTGAAACTGACCATCGAGATACGGTTTTTGGAAAATGACCTTGGTCTCCAGCTCCCAGCCACGAATGGCTGCACCGGTGATACTGTCGACCGTGTCATAGGTGAGCTCACCATATAAGGCCACACCAAGATCATCCTTGTAGGGCGACAAGATATTCTTTTTGAGCTCGACGGAGAAACCGCTGAATTTTGTTTGGCTTAACGAACCATCTATTTCTCCGGGTACCGGGCTGCCACTATATTTATGCCGATAGCCATTGAGATAAATTGAACCGGACAGGGTGTCCGTGAGGCCACGCTCGTACTCCAGCCGGAAATAGTCGGCGGTATAGCTGCCTTGGCGTTTGCCTGAGTGAATCGTGTTCCACAGATACAGCTCATTACCTCCCTTCGGCGTCGTCTCTGCCCCGATGGTGTACCCCAGAAGATTCTCATCCGCCTCGGCTCGATCAATGAAAGGCGGTGCGAAAGCACCCGTCAGGCCCAGAGCAACCACGCCAGCCAGCGAAGAACGTTTTACTGCAAAACTCATATCAATTTCCCCAATCATTTAACAAAGGCAAACGAGAACGGTTCGCATTATGATTAAGTTTGAATTGGTGTCAAGCGACGTCGTTGTGATCTTTGGTTTTGTTGAGCGGGGATGGCAAATCGGGTTTTTCAGGAAAACGGGTCTGGTTTTATCGATACGGCATGGTTTGCGGGGCAGGCTAAGTAGTTGTGCCCATTGCTAGGAGCCTGTCGGACTTTAGGGAAATCGGCTTCAACTCCATCTGAACGGTGCATATTTCACCGCTTTTGGGGCAATAGAAACCGCGCTATTACCCTGCAAAAGCGGCAAAATCTGCCCTCGCCCAGCTTGATTCTCGCTACGATTCCTAAAGTCCGACAGGCTGCTAGAGCAAAAATACCGGCAGGCTGATTTTTGTGTCAAAATTCCACAGATAGCAGACGCACAGAGAATGTTGTAACGAGCGCAGTTTAGAAAAGGTCAGGGTATCCTTCGTCCCGGACCGTCATAAAAACTTCATCAAACTGTCATCAAGTGTCATTTTTGGATAGACATAATCCACCTCGCTCGTGTTTCAGAGCGCGACTCAATGATTTTAATCAACCTGTTCGGGGGATATTTCTGATGAAATTCAACAAGAAACTGATTGCCGGTGCGATTCTCGCTGCAACTGCTTCATTCACTCTTTCTGCTCAAGCCGAAGGCGTGAACAAGATCACAGGCGCGGGTTCTTCATTCGCCTACCCAATTATTTCCAAATGGGCTTCTGAGTACAAAACTGAGAAGGGCGTAGAGGTGAACTACCAGTCCGTAGGTTCAGGTGCTGGCATCAAGCAGATCATTGCCAAGACGGTTGATTTCGGTGCGTCTGATGACCCCATGACCGTTGCCGATTTGGAAAAAAATGGCCTCACCCAGTGGCCATTGATCATGGGCGGCATCGTTCCTGTTGCCAATATCCCCGGCTCCAAGCAGGGTGAATTTGTGATTTCCGGCCCTGTGTTGGCCGATATCATGATGGGTAAAATCACCAAGTGGAACGACCCGGCTCTTGAGAAACTCAATCCCGGCAAGAAACTGCCGAACATGCAGATTACCGTTGTTCACCGTTCAGATGCCTCCGGCACCACGGCCATTTTCACCAACTACCTGAGCAAAGTCAGCCCAGAGTGGAAAGAGAAAGTCGGTGAGGGCAAAACAGTCAACTGGCTGTCCAAAGGTAACCTGGGCGGTAAAGGTAACGAAGGTGTTGCTTCGTACACCGACCGCATCAAAGGTGCGATCGGTTATGTCGAGTATGCCTATGCGCTGCAAAACAAGCTGCCCTACATGGATATGATCAACAGTGCGGGCAAGCGTGTGGCACCGACCATGGAAAACTTCGGCGCAGCTGCCGCGAATGCCGACTGGAAATCAGCACCTGCCTTCCGTGTTGTGCTGACCGATCAGCCGGGTGACGACAGCTGGCCAATCACAGGTTCAACCTTTGCGATCGTGCATACCAACCCTGAAAACCCGGGCAACGTAAAAGCTGTGCTTGATTTCTTCAAGTGGAGCATGGAGCATGGCCAGAAGGCAGCTGAAGAACTGCACTACATCCCGATCCCTGCAAATGTTGCCAAGCTGATCGAAACATCTTGGTCAGAGAATATTAAACTCAAATAATCAATAGATTGTTTTGAGGGGGTGGGCGCCAGCTCACCCCCTTTGATTCAAAAGGCTTACCTTTGTTTTCATTCCAGTATCTGATAACAAACGTAAACCATCACAACAACAGGTTTGGCTTCATGTCAGCAACTGAAAAAGACATCAAGGTGCATTTGCATACCCAAAGTGCAGGTGTGATCTGGGACAAGGTGTTCAAGGGGACGGCCTTTGCTTTTGCGGCAATGGTTCTGATTGTCATGCTGGCGATCATGGTTATGTTGTTCAAAGAGGCATGGCCGACCTTTGCCCATTTCGGATTCAGTTTCTTATATACCTCTGAGTGGGATGTCGTTAACGACAAATTCGGTGCCTTGGTCCCGATTGTCGGTACGCTGGTGACTTCGCTGATCGCAGTATTGATCGGTGTGCCGGTGAGTTTCGGCATCGCCATCTTCATCAGCTTGATGGCACCGAGTTGGCTCAAGCGACCCGTCGGTATTGCCATCGAGTTGTTGGCTGCGGTGCCGTCGATTATCTACGGGATGTGGGGGCTATTCTATTTTGCCCCGTGGTTTGCCAATACCATTCAACCCTTCATGACCGATAACTTGGGTGGGGTGCCTTTTATCGGTCAGTTTTTTCAGGGGCCACCCATCGGTGTGAGTATCTTCACGGCTGGTTTCGTTCTGGCCATCATGATCATCCCCTTTATTGCTTCGATTATGCGTGACATGTTTGATGTCGTGCCTACGGCACTGAAGGAATCTGCCTATGCCATGGGTTCTACCACCTGGGAAGTGGTTTGGAAAGTCATCCTGCCCTACACGAAAGCGGGGGTGATCGGCGGTATCATGTTGGGGCTCGGCCGTGCCATGGGCGAGACCATGGCCGTCGCGTTCGTGGTGGGCAACTCACTCGAGTTGAACACCGGCCTGTTTTATCCCGGCGCAACCATCGCTTCAACCATGGCCAACGAGTTCAACGAAGCCAGTGGCTTGCACATGTCCTCACTGATTGCACTCGGTTTCATGCTGTTTGTCATCACCTTCTTGGTGCTATCCCTCGCGAAATGGTTCCTGCTTCGACTTGAGAAGTCGCAGCAGGGTGATGAAACCTGAGAGTAACGAAATATTATGATTTCCAAATTCACAAAACGAAAACTGATCAATTACTTCAATCTGTCGGCCTCGATTGTGGTTACGGCTTTCGGGTTGGTCATGCTGGCCTGGATTTTGACTGTCCTTTTCGGCAAGGGCTTTCAGCACATCAATTGGGCCGTGTTCACCCAAATGACGCCACCGCCCGGCGCTTCGGGTGGTTTGATCAATGCCATCGTCGGCACCCTGTTGATTACCTTTTTTGCCGTGCTCATCGGTACACCCATTGGTTTGATGGCCGGTACGTATCTGGCTGAATTTGGTGGTAAGGGTCGTTTTTCGAGTACGGTACGCTTTATCAATGATGTGTTGTTATCAGCGCCTTCCATTGTGGTCGGTGTGTTCGTCTACGCCATTCTCGTTAAGCCGCAAGGCCACTTTTCGGGTTGGGCTGGCGCTGTGGCCTTGTCTATACTGGTCATCCCTGTAGTGCTGCGTACTACGGAAGATATGCTCAGACTGGTTCCTGTGCAGATGCGAGAGGCGGCAGCCGCCCTGGGTGCGCCACGGTATAAGGTAACGATCGATATTGTCTATAAAGCGGCCCTGAGTGGCATGATCACTGGCCTGTTGCTGGCGACCGCGCGAATCATGGGTGAGACGGCCCCCTTGCTGTTTACTGGCCTGAATAACCAGTTCTGGTCGCTGGATATGAATCAACCCATGGCGAACATGCCGGTTGTCATCTATCAATATGCACTCAGCCCCTATGAAGATTGGCAAGATCTGGCCTGGGCTGCTGCACTACTGATTACCATCAGTGTGCTGGTCATGAATATCATTGCCCGGTACTCTCTGAAACAACCCAGTTCGCAATAATATTTGTCTAATTTTTCAAAGAGATTATTTATGACAGCACAGACCATGACCGATCAGTCTCAGCCGGAAAATTCCGCTGTGAGCTTTAAAATGGCCAATGCGTTAAAGCAGACGGAAGAACGAACGCAGTTGCTCGAAAAAAAGGACTGTGTCCGCCTCGTGGATGAGCCCAAGCTTGATATTCGGGATCTTTCATTCTTTTATGGCAAGTTCAAGGCTCTGCACAACATCAACATGCAGATTCCCGATAAACAGGTAACTGCGTTCATCGGTCCGTCCGGCTGCGGTAAATCCACCTTGCTGCGAGTCTTTAATCGTATTTTCGACCTGTACCCCGGTCAGCGTACAGAAGGCCAGATTCTGCTCGACAACAACGATATCCTGAGTTCCAAGGTGGATGTCAACATGTTGCGCGCCAAGATTGGTATGGTTTTCCAGAAACCGACTCCATTCCCCATGTCGATTTACGATAACGTGGCTTTCGGCGTTCGGCTTTATGAGAATCTGTCGAAATCGGAGCTGGATGAGCGGGTTGAATGGGCGTTGCAGCGGGCAGCTTTGTGGGGAGAAGTGAGTGACAAACTCAACCAGTCCGGTGCGGCACTTTCGGGTGGGCAGCAACAGCGTTTGTGCATTGCCCGTGGCATTGCGGTCAAACCGGAAGTACTGCTTCTGGATGAACCCACATCCGCTCTGGACCCCATATCCACCACTAAAATCGAAGAACTGGTGCATGAACTGAAATCCGATTTCACCATTGCCATCGTCACGCACAACATGCAGCAAGCAGCGCGTGTTTCCGATTACACCGCCTTCATGTACCTGGGCAAGCTGGTCGAATACGATCACACAGACATCATCTTCACCAACCCAGGCCGTAAGGAAACAGAAGATTACATCACCGGCCGGTTCGGTTAATTTTCCTCCTTAGGGCAGCTCGAATAACCCGAGATTTTCAATGAATTCAGCCACTGAATCATGCCTGTGGCCGAATCCAGCTCAAATTTCACAACAAACGACGACCTTTCCAAGCAGCATTGCCCGGTTTTTACGCCG
>NZ_JAQTTX010000037.1 GCF_028710545.1 Halothiobacillus sp.
AGATACATTCCGCCACGGTTGCGAGGCTGCCCAAGGCGTCGGTTGGGTAGTCGTCGGCCTTGTCGTCATCGGTTGATTCCAGTAGCAACGTTCGAGCGCGGGCGACGGCCTCGCCTGGGGGCAGTGGGCGGGTTCGTTCCTCGAGGGCATCAAGTTCTTGAGTCGCTTGCTGATAAATGGCTGATTGTGAGATGTCGTGTTTACCGCCCACGTTGCACCCCACGAACCGCGTTCAAGGCGGTGGTTATGTCGTGTTGCGCTTGGCGCAAGGCATGATGATCCGCCACCTCCAGCGGGTGCCCGTCGGCCATGCGGTTCGCGCAGATGCGGACAATCAGCGCGGCGGTGTGCATGGCGTTTAATGCGGCCATCGCGTCATGCCCTTGGCGCTCGGCTGGGGAGCAGGCGTGACGATCACGGCGTAGGTGGGGCGGTATCAGTTGTACCCAATTCAAGCCCAAGGCGGCCAGAATATCGGCGGCTTCACTGCCCCCGAAGTCGTGCAGCAGAATCCGTCCGTCATCGGTCTGTTTAATGGATAGGCTGGCGGTGCGCTCGTTGCGGGTCGGGCTTTTGGCTGTCCACTTACCTGGGCCGGTTTTGCGCACACCATCTAGGCGGCTTAAGAGGTCATCAATACTCACATAATCGTGATCATTCATGCTTGCCACCTTTCCGCTTTGCTGCGACGTAGAACCCCATCAGGGCGGCTTGTTCCTTGTTGTTCGGCTGGCGGCGTTTTGGGTTTTTGGGCTTATAATCAGCGCGTTGGTTTCGCTGAATGGCCTCGTACTGGTTGCGGGGCTTTCGCATTATTTCACCCCCGCAATCTTCGCGGCGTGACCGGCTTTAATGCCGTCCATGAATTCGCGCCGATCAAACAGAATCTTTCTGCCGAAACGGTAAACGCCTGGCAGGTTATGGCCTTTCGTGAACAGCAGGTGACGAACACCGCCGATGGTCAGTGCTGGCTCCTGCTCCACCAACTGTTCCAGTGTGGATAGCGTCGGCTGTTGTGGTGCGGGTGTGTGGGTGGTTTCGGTGGTGTTTTGGCGAATCATCAAAAAGCCCTCATTCAATCGGTTGATTGCCGCGAATTGCGGCGGTGATTGAATCGTAAGGGCTTGATTAGATTATTTAAATTTGGCCACATTGTGGCTTGATTAGGTTACTCAGCAACCTAACTTTTTTTTACGGCTCCCGTTTAGCCAGCTTTTTACCTTTGAATGCGTTAATAACTCTGGTCTTTTCTGTCCATTCGGGAAATATTCGCGCAGATAATCAATGCACTTTGCTTGGGTCAATTCTGGATGCTGGCAGTAATAGTCGATTGCCTCGGCTTTTAACTTTCGGCTGTGTTCGTGTTGACTATCAAGCATGTTTTTAGATCGTTCTGACTTGTAGGTTTTAACAGCAGTGTGGGCACTTAGCCTTCCCTGTGAATCAACGAGCGCGTCATGAATTATGTCATTCAATTCTGAGATTTCTTTATGCTTTTGAACGCGTGATTTCAGCTCATCAACTGCATCCTTTGTGTAATCTAGCACCTGCTTGATCTGTCCAAAGTCGTAGGCAAATTTTTCTAATCGCGCAAATGATTTCAGGTTTTCATAGGTACGTTCTGCCAGCATTTTGATTAACTCATCAGTCGTTAAATTCAATGCCCTAAGCCTTTGGCATTCGTCCTCAATGAAAGAATCTGGAACATAAAAGAATGTTTCTTCGTGCCACCATTCGCTTTCATCACTGTTTGGGGTAAATTCGTCATCAGCCATTGCAAAGCCTCCCTTTGCGTTGTGGTTAGAAACCCGCCAGCGTTCCCCCGTTGGTGGGTTTTTTTATCGGGTGGCGGCTTTGCTGATTGTTTCCGCTGCCCACTGGTTGAGGCTTTTCCCTGAGGCTTGCGCGGCGACTAGGGCGGCGTGGTGTACCTCTTGCGGGATGCGTAGCATGAGTTTGCCGCTGGCGGGTTTGTTGGGTGCTTGCCCCAGCTTGGCACAGGCTTCCAGATAGTCATCAACGGCTTCATGGAATGCGTGTTCCACTTCGGTGACGGCTTCACCATGAAAGCTCACGATGTCACGAATGCCCAAGATGCGGCCAACAATCAATTTATCTTCATCGTCATAATCAAGGCGGGCGGTGTAGCCTTTGTAGGTCATGGTGTTCATGGTTTGACTCCCAATGTTTGCAGATAGTCACGAACGGCACGCACGCGGTAGCGCAGGGATTCCTTGTCCGGGTGGGGGCGGTGAAAGTGGGCGCGGATGCTGTCTTTCTCAAAGGTGACGGACGAGCCAGAACCCTCGATGACCTTGCACCCCAGCGCGCGCAACAAGGCCTCAATGCGTGCCCACTCCATTGCGCCATTCACCGGGTCGGTGAAAATGGCTTCCAGCGTTTTGCGGTGTTTGCTGTTCATGGATTAATGATAGCAGATAGCGCAATCACTTTTTTACCTTCCCCAAGACGGTATCCTGCATCTTGGCGACAAGGCCGGATGAATGTTCGGGGCTTATGTGGGCATAGCGCATCAGGCTTTTGAGGTCGCGGTGTCCGGTCAGCTTGGCAAGCTCGATATGGGATGCGCCGGTTTTCAGCATCATGGACGCGAATGTATGGCGCAGGTCATGCCAGCGGAACCCCTCGATTCCGGCGCGGCGTAGTGCAGTTTCCCACGGTCGGCGCAGGTCTAGCGGCTGGTAACTGTTATGCCTGCCCTGGAACACCAGGCGGCTACCGTCGAACGTGCGGCGTTTCGCGCTCCATGCTTTGAGCGCATCAAAGGCCATGCCCTCGATCGGCGCAAGGTGCGGGTGCCCGTTCTTGGTGACGGTGACGAGGGCATGACGCGGCGGGATGGTGAACGTTCGGCCTGAATCATCGGTGTAACGGGTCGGCAAATCCCCGAGATTGATACGCGGCCATTCAAGCCCCATGACATCGGCTTGGCGCATGCCGGTGAACAATGCCAGTCGAACGGCAATCCCAAGCTCTGCACTCTCGGACTGGTCGCAGGCATCCAGCAAACGCACTAATTCATCATCGGTCAGATACCGTTCGCGGGCGTCGTTGATTTTGGGCTTCACGACTTTGCGCATGGGGTTCTCTGCAATGATTCGCTTGTTCACTGCCCACTTGAGTACGCCACCAAGGGCGGATATGTCACGCTTGAGCGTGGACGGGCTGATCTGGCCCATGTCCTTGCCTGCCGCGCTGATTCGGCGGCGCGTGGCGACTTGCTCCATAGCAATCTCGATTGCTTCGGCGTCAATGTCCATGAGGCGCATGTGCCCGAGATGTTTTGCCCATTGCGCAAGGTTGTAGGGCATGACTTCTTGCGTTGTTTTTGACATAGACAGCAAGCCATCAGGCGCGGTGCTGAATTTATCGACGAGTTCCTTAAAGGTGATTTTGGCCGTTGGCCTGTCGGGTGAGTATTCGCCTCGATCAATGGCACCCTCGATCTGTTGCGCCCACTTGGTCGCGTCGGTCTTGCGCTTGAATGTCTTGGTGACGGGCTTGTGACCCTTGCGGCGAATCACAACCATCCATGTGTCGTTTGGTGTCTGTACAATGCTTGCCATGTGTAACCCCTCTCGGTTGCGCATCATGGGGGCGGATGTTGGTAGCATCGCGCCCCTTTTTCTTTGGTCAACTCCTCACAAACGCGGTGCCGTGTTGTGGTGTGTTGTTAAAGCAAGTGTATAGTTTTTTGTATAGTGTGTAATCTTTAATGCGTTAAAACAATGCCATTAATGGACTGATCACTACGTTCGGGACGTAGGGGTCGTAGGTTCGAATCCTATCATTCCGACCAAATCACAAACCAACATGCTATATCCTGCCATTCGTGCAGAGATTTCTTGGTGGATACTTCTCGGCCCCAGATTGCGGTTAAAAAGCAACGAACTGTAGCAAGTGGTTCAAAGGGGCGGTGGGTGGCGCGAGTTGTTGGGTGAATGCCCTTTCGGGTTGCCATCGCTTTGCTGCTGTGCTTTAGTAAAAAGGCACGTGAGTCGCTATCTTGCACGATGAAGCGGCTCAAACCGCACCATGCGCGTTGTCCCACCGAGGAAATTTATGTCGTCCACCTGGGCTCAAAACGTACAGGAAGCCACGGCGCTCCGGCATCGGTTACACCGGTCACCGGAGCTGAGCTGGCAGGAACACGGCACGGCGCAAATCATCCGATCGGAACTCAAGTCACTCGATATTCCCTGGCGCGCCTGTGCTAATACGGGCACGGTGGCTACGCTGGCACCGAATGCGACCGGCCGGCATATCGCGTTGCGCGGTGATATCGATGCGCTGCCGATTGCCGAGCAAACCGCCGTTGATTGGATTTCCCAAACGCCCGGTGTGATGCACGCCTGTGGGCACGACGGCCATACCGCCACCCTGATGGCCGTCGCGCGCTGGCTCAAAACCAACGAATCGGCGCTGGCAGGGCCGGTGAGCCTGTTGTTTCAACCCGCCGAGGAAGGCGGCCACGGCGCACGGGTGATGATCGAGGACGGTGCGCTCGATGGGGTGGACTGGATTTTCGGCTGGCACAACTGGCCCGCCATCCCCTTCGGGCAGGCCGTGTGCCCGGACGGCCCCGTCATGGCGGCCAACGGCATATTCGAGATTGAACTGACCGGACGGGGCGGTCATGCCAGCCAACCGGAGTTGTGCCGCGATCCGGTCTTGGCCGCGGCGGCAGTCACCCTGAATTTGCAGCAAATCGTCGCACGCAGGCTGGCACCGCAATCTGCCGCGGTGGTCAGCGTGACCTCGATCGATGCGCCCAGCGGCATCACCGTGATCCCCCAAACCGCCCGACTCGCGGGCAGTATCCGCGTCGGCGATACCGCGGTGCGTGCCGAGATCGGCGGGATGATCGGGGAGATTGCCCAAGCCACCGCACAAACCTACGGTGTTCAGGCGAACGTGACGGTCACGCCACGCTATCAGGCCACCGTCAATCATGCGGCACCCGCCGCGCACTATCGTGGCACGCTCGAACAGGTACTTGGCCCACATTGGTGCGATCACCGCCTGCCGATCCCGATCATGGCCTCAGAAGACTTCAGCTACTACCTCGAACAGATCCCGGGCGCCTTCGCGCTCATCGGCGCGGACGATGGTGAAGGTCATCACCTCCCCTGCCACAGCCCGCAGTACGACTTCAACGACCGCTTGATCGATCCGGTTGGCCGTGTTCTTGCTTCACTAGTAGGTGTGCCGCCCGAATGCGGGCCACAAGGGAACGACTGCGACCATTGAGTGTCGCACTTTATTGTAACCGCGCGATCTGTGCGCGATTACGGCTGATCCGCGGCCAGTCATTGGCTGCGCAGGAATCATCAGGGTAACCTGAAATTCAACCGCTATCGGTGTGGTCCCCGCCACCCAAGACTTAATGGATCACCAGGGGAACACACCACGCCCATCGTCGATGGGCCTGCTCGTGGTGCATCCGGAATCTCCCCGTATGCACCGACATTCACCCCTGTCCAGGAGAGTCACATGCAAATTTTTGAGGAATGGGAATCCGAAATCCGCGCCTACTGCCGGGCGACGCCCACCGTATTCAAAACCGCCAGCAATGCCCGTCAGACAGACGAATCAGGTAAAAGCTACCTTGATTTTTTCGCCGGTGCCGGCGTGCTCAACTTCGGTCACAACAACCCCAAGATGAAAGAAGCGCTGATCGAGTACATCCAGAACGACGGTGTTGCCCACAGTCTGGATATGTACACCACGGCCAAGCGCGCGTTCATCAAAAAATTCGTGGATACCATCCTCAAGCCCAGAAAGATGGACTACCGCCTGCAATTTGTGGGGCCGACCGGGACCAACGCCGTGGAAGCCGCGCTCAAGCTGGCCAGACGCGTCACAGGGCGGGAAAATGTAGTCGCCTTCCATCACGCGTTTCATGGCATGACGCTCGGTTCGCTGGCCGCCACGAGCAACGCCCATTTCCGTAATGCCGCGGGCGTGCCGCTCAACAACATCACGCACATGGCCTTTGGCTGCGATACGCCTTGCCCCGGCTGCAAACTGGGTTGCGGCATGAGTTCACTCGAACGCATGCGTGATATCTATACCGACCCCGCCTCGGGTGTGCCCAAACCCGCCGCATTTCTGGTCGAAACCATCCAGGCCGAAGGCGGTGTGCGTATCGCAAGCCAAGAATGGCTGCTCGGAGTGCAGCAATTGGCTCGGGAATTGGGCGCGCTGTTCATCGTCGACGACATCCAGGTCGGCTGCGGACGCACCGGCCCGTATTTCAGTTTCGAGTCGTTCGGGCTGGACCCGGACATCATCACGCTGGCCAAAGGCATTGGTGGCTTCGGCACGCCGATGGCCATGAATCTCAACAAGCCGGAACACGACAAGCACTGGGCGCCGGGAGAGCACACCGGCACCTTCCGCGGCCAGGACTTGTCCTTCGTCGCGGGGACGGTCGCACTCGGTTATTTCGACGATCCGGCCTTCATGGCCGATACCGAACGCAAAGGGAAAATCATGGCCGACGTACTGAACGACATTGCCAACACGCACCCCGATTGCGCGGTGCGTGGTCGCGGCATGATACAGGCCATCGAGTTCAAAACGGGCGATCTGTCGAAAGCCATCGCCGCTGCCTGCTTCGAACGGGGGTTGCTGGCCGCCGTCTGCGGTTCTCGCGGGCAGGTCATCAAGCTCATCCCACCGCTGACCATTCCCGACGACGATCTACACGAAGGCCTGGCGCTGTTTGCCGAGGCCGTCGCCAGCCAGATGGCCGAACAAATGGAGACCGCATCATGAGACAACGCGACGATATGACTTTTCCGATGGAGGAATATGCCCGTCGGCTGAAGGAACTCCGTACCCGGATGCAGGAACGATTGCTCGATGCTGTCGTCATCACCGATCCGGAAAACCTGATGTATCTCACCGATTATCAGACCACCGGCTATTCGTTCTTTCAGGCACTGGTCGTCCCGCAGGACGATGAGCCCTTCATGATTACCCGGAACATGGAAGAATCGAATGTGCATGCCCGCACCTGGGTTGAGTTGACCCGCCCCTACCCAGACGGCGGCGATGCCATCCAGATGCTGGTTTCCAGCCTCAAGGAATTCGGCCTGTCGCACAAGACGCTGGGTTATGAGCGCAACAGTTATTTCTTCCCCGCCTACCAGCAGGATTCGCTGCGCACGAGCCTGACCGATGCCCGGTTGCAGGACTGCTTCGGCATTGTCGAATGCGGGCGGCGAACCAAATCCAGCTTTGAAATCGACATTATGCGCAAGGCGGCCATCGCGACCGAGGCGGGCATGAAGGCCGGCCTGGCAGCCTGCCGCGCCGGTGTCACCGAAAACGAAATTGCCGCGGAAATTTCGGCGGCCATGTTCCGTGCCGGTGGTGAAGCGCCTGCGGTCATGCCTTATGTTACCTCAGGGCCACGTACCATGATCGGCCATGCCACCTGGGAAGGCCGGGTGGTACAACCCGGCGAGCATGTGTTTCTGGAAGTTGGTGGCTGCTATCGCCGCTATCACACCGCCATGATGCGCACCGCCGTACTGGGTGAACCATCCCAATACATGATGGAAGCACAGGAACGCATGAAAATGGCGTTAGAACAGGTCAAGGCCCTGATTCGCCCCGGCGTGACGGTTTCGGATGCGGACAACCTCGTGCGCAGCATCATGACCATTGACGACAAGCATGGCAAACTGATTACCCGTTCGGGCTATTCCATCGGCATCGCCTTCCCGCCAAGCTGGGACGAGGGTTACATCCTGAGCCTCATGCACGGCGACAAGACCGTACTGCGCGAAGGCATGACCTTCCACATCATCCCCTGGGCCTGGGGCGTGGACGGCGACAAGACTTGCGGCATCTCTGACACCATCTACATCACCAAGGATGGTTGCGAATCATTCTTCACGCTGGATCAGGACTTTGTGATCAAACCGGAGGAAGGCAAGAAAGCGCTGCCGCCATCGCCGCCACTTGAAATCATGGTGCCGCAGAACGTCACCCCCATCGCCAGCAAAGAAGGCAAGGTCAAAGACAAGAAGAGCCGCTCGACCGGCAAAAAGGAGCGTGAAGCCGTATGAGTTTTCAAGTGATTAACCCGACCACCGGACAACCGCTGCATTCATTCCCGTTCTTGAACGCCACCGAGCGTGATGCTGTCATATCCGCCTCAGCTGCGGCGTACACACACTGGCGCAAAACCAGCATGGAAACGCGTGCCGAATTGCTGCGCCGCGTCGCCCAGATCATGCGGGCAGAAGTCGAATCGCTGGCCCTGCCCATGGTCGAGGAAATGGGCAAACCGATCCGCGAAGCCCGTGGTGAAGTCATCAAATCGGCCTGGTGCGCCGAGCATTACGCCAGCCACGCCGAAGGCTATCTGGCGCCCGAGATGGTGCCTTCAGACGCGCTGATCAGCTATGTGCAGTACCTGCCGATCGGGCCCGTGCTGGGCATCTTGCCGTGGAATGCGCCGTTCTGGCTGGCCTTCCGGTTTGCCGCGCCCGCGTTGATGGCGGGCAATACCTGCCTGATGAAGCACGATGGCCATGTGCCGGCCTGCGCCGCGGCCATCGCGGATGTCTTCACGCGTGCCGGTGCGCCCGACGGTGTGTTTCAGAACCTGCCGCTTGATACGCCGGACATCGCTGCCGCAATCAACGATGAACGGGTGCGTGCCGTTTCGTTTACCGGTTCGGATCGGGCCGGCTCCATCGTCGCGGCCACCGCCGCCGCAGAGATCAAACCGGCGGTGCTCGAACTCGGCGGCTCCGACCCGGTGATCGTATTGGCCGATGCCGACCTCGACAAGGCCGCCGACACCATCGTGCTCTCGCGCATCATCAACGCGGGGCAATCGTGCATTGCCGCCAAGCGGATCATCATCGAGCAGTCCATTTACGAATCGTTTCTGGATAAACTCAAAACCCGCTTCGAACGCTTGAAACTCGGCGATCCGCATCTGGAAACCACCGATGTCGGCCCCATTGCCCGCGCCGATTTGCGGGACAATCTGCATCGTCAAGTCACGGCATCCATCGAAGCCGGTGCGCGTTGTTTATTGGGCGGCCAGATGCCCGAAGGCATGGGTTTCTTTTACCCCGTCACCCTGCTGGCCGATGTAGGCCCGGATATGGTGGTCAGTTGCGAAGAAACCTTCGGCCCGGTCGCGGTCGCCATGGCCGCAAAAGATGCCGATGAAGCGCTGCGCATCGCCAACGACACACCCTATGGCCTGGGCGCCGCCATCTGGACGGCCAACACGGCGGCGGCAATTGCCATGGCAGCCGACATCGAATCGGGACAAGTCGCGATCAACGGTATCGTCAAAACCGATCCACGGCTGCCGAGCGGCGGCACCAAGCGCTCCGGCTATGGCCGTGAACTCGGTGCACAAGGCATCAAGATGTTCGTCAATGCACAACAAGTCTGGGTGGGACGGAGTTAGGCGGTATCATTAGCGTCTGATGATCAAACCAGTAATACCACCACGGCATGTCTCCGATAGCGACGGTTTTGCCAATGATGCATCGGGCAGGGAAGCCCATGGAGAAGCACTGCGTCATGTGATCCACCGATCCCAAGACGAGTTGGTAATTTGTTTAGATGGGAAATGGGTTCTACCCCGATGAATGGGCCAACGTTGAGTTGAAACACCTCATGCAAGGATCCACGCTAAAACAGCAGACTATGGATGAGCTAAAAGCAGCCCATCCCGCCCTGTTCGTCCTGTTTGGCGGCATCCATTGTGGCGTCTGTCAGGTCATCAAACCAAAATTAGAAACGTTGCTCTCAAAAAACTTCCCCGACATTGCCTTTGTCTATTTCGACTGCGAACAACATCCGGATATCTGTGGACAATCCAGGGTGTTCAGCCTGCCAACCATAAGGTTTTTTCTGGAGGGGCAATTGTCCCTAGAGAAAAGTCGCGTCTTCAGCCTGAAAGAACTGGCTCAAGACATCGATCGCCTTTACCGGCTATGGCACCAATAACAAATCCGCGACACCCTCTCTCTCATGCAGACCCAACCGAGACCTTCAAAAAAGTGGCAAACAACATTTCCACCGCACGCTGATCAATGATAATTCAGCATTATTTGCCCAAGGCTGCGATAATCGCGCGCAATACCCGAACCGTGCGCGGCACGGTTCATTTCGAATGTGTTTGGTGAGCCATGAAACCTGTGATTGCTTTAGTTGGGCGGCCGAATGTCGGCAAGTCCACCCTGTTCAACCAGATGACGCGTTCGCGCGCGGCACTGGTGGCCGATTACGCCGGGCTGACGCGGGATCGTCAGTACGGCTCTGCCGAACACGAGGGACGCGACTTCATCGTCATCGATACCGGCGGGCTGACCGGCGAGCGCGGCGGCATCGAGGCCCTGATGCAGGATCAGGCCTGGGCGGCGATTGAAGAAGCCGACTGCGTGGTGTTTCTGGTGGATGCACGCGCGGGCCTGACGGTTGCCGATCAGGAAATTGCCGAGAAATTGCGCCGTTCGAGCAAGCCGATCCAGCTTGTGATCAACAAGGTCGATGGTGTCGATGAGTCATTGGTGCAGAGCGAATTTGCGCGCATGGGCCTGGGCGAGCCGGTATTCACCACCGCTTCGCATGGCCGCGGGATCAGCACATTGTGGGATGCCGTACTGATGAAGCTGGCCGATCAATTGGCCATGATGGACGAAGAGCCGCAATACGACGAGCAATCCATCCGCGTCGCACTGATCGGCCGACCGAATGTCGGCAAATCCACGCTCACCAACCGTCTGTTGGGTGAAGATCGCGTGCTGGCGTTTGATCAGCCAGGCACCACCCGCGACAGCATCTACATTCCTTTTGAACAGAACGGCAAGTCGTACACACTGATCGACACCGCGGGCGTGCGCCGTCGTGCACGCGTCAACGAGATGATCGAGAAGTTCAGCATCGTCAAAACCCTGCAAGCGATTGAAGCCGCCAACGTCGTGATTCTGGTCTGTGATGCCCACGAAGGCATCAGCGAACAGGATCAGCATCTGCTCGGCTTTATCCATGATCGGGGCCGCGCATTGGTCATCGCCATCAACAAATGGGACAACCTGACCGACTACGCGCGCGCCGAGGTCAAACGGCAAATCGACCTCAGACTCGACTTCATCAACTACGCCGAGATGCACTTCATCTCCGCCTTGCACGGCACCGGCGTGGGGCATTTGTTCGAAAGCGTGGACAAGGCTTACTTAGCCGCCATGCGCGACATCAGCACCAATGTGCTCACCCGCTCGCTGGAAGCCGCCGTGTTCGCGCATCAACCGCCGTTGATTCATGGACGCCGCATCAAGCTGCGTTATGCACATCAAGGGGGCAGCAACCCGCCGATCATCGTCATCCACGGCAAGCAGACCGACCGCCTGCCAGGCAATTACTCGCGTTACCTCGAGGGCTGGTTCCGCAAGGAATTCCAGCTCATGGGCACCCCGATCCGGCTGGAATTCCGCACCGACAGCAATCCTTTCGAAGGCAAATACGATATCCGCACGCCACTGCAACGCTTCAAGGCCAAGAAGGAAGAACGCCAGATCGCGGGTATGAAACGTAAATCTGCTGCCAATGCCGAACGGCGCGCACGCGACGAGGCTGCATCGGGCAACACGCCGCCCGCGACATCGGTTAAAGCGGGGAAACCGGCGGCCAAAGCCACAGCCACCAAAACCTCAGCCAGAAACTCGGCCAAAGGCGCAGCAAAAAATACAGCCCGCCCGGCAGCCAAAGCCGCCGCACCCAAAACCGTAGCCAAGGCAAATAGCCGTAAAAGCGCCCTGTCGGCCCGACCGGCGGCCAAACCAGGTGCAGGGCGAAAACCAACCGGCGGAAGAGGCGGGCGGTGAAGAAATTAAATTAGGTAAATGCTGATTTATTCCATCCTTGGAATAAATCAGCTCGCTCATCGCGGTACACGCCCGCGATGGCTCTAACGAATCAAAGACTTACGTCTTTGTTCGTGTTGGGGTATCCTGCCCCAAACGGGAAGCACTGAATAAATCAGCGCTTCCCTAGTGCTTGATTGGGGTTGTGTTAGGCTGAGCAAGGGCATCTTGCCTGGATCGATGATCCTGAGGTGTCGAGAGTTCGGATTAGTATGTTTTCTAAATAGAAGGAAATTGAAATGGACGCTATCAGAATCGCAGCAATTGCATTGATTATTGCCGGAAGCCTCGGATTGGCCTATGGCAGTTTCAGCTTTACCAAGGACACCCACGAAGCCAAAGTTGGGCCTATTGAGTTGTCGATCAAGGACAAGCAAACCGTCAATGTCCCCGTTTGGGTGGGTATTGGAGCGATTGTCCTTGGCGGCGTGCTCTTGTTAGTGGGGAGTAAAAGGGCCTGAATCCCCCGGGATCGAAAGGCAGGGCGGCGGGCGCCAGAAATCAAATTCGATGCACGCTACCCCAGGTGAGAATGGAAACACTGAAGTGAAATGACCGGATTGAATTACCTACTCGCCCGGGATGTGACAGATATCAGCCGAACACAACCACACGATTACACTCTAAAACCCCAACCAGAACGGTCGACCCAACAACTTGGCGTGGTTCTTGATTGTTATTCAAGTGCGATTGACGCGCTTTATCAAACCTACCTACCGGAGTAACGACCATGATGACCAAAGAAACCCTGACCGCCCTGATTCTCGAAAAGAAGGCCGCCCTGTCCCTGACCTGGGAAGCCATCGCAGCCGGCATTGGTCTGTCGCCCGTGTTTGCCGTTTCGGCTTGTCTCGGCATGAACAGCTTAAAAGAAGAACCCGCACAGAAACTGGTGACATTGCTGGATTTGCCTGCCGAAGCCAAGGTCGCCGTTATGGACTGCCCCACCAAGGTTTGGGACAAAGCCATACCCACCGACCCCTTGATCTACCGCTTTTATGAAGTGATCGGCGTGTACGGCCCGACCATCAAATCGCTGATCCACGAAAAATTCGGTGACGGCATCATGAGCGCCATTGATTTTTCCATGCACATCGACAAGGAAGAAAACCCGGCGGGCGACCGCGTCGTCGTCACCATGAACGGCAAATTCCTGCCCTACAAATCCTGGTGAGCAAAACCGTTCTCACGCGTACAGGCCGGTACGCCCATCGGCCTCTCCGTTCGCTTGGCTTTGAGTCCGCTCCCATTGATTGCGCAGAGAAAGGAAGACTTTCAGGATAGTTAAATTCGTATCCAGAAACGATCACGCATGTGTGCCGGGTTTGTCTGTGTCGGCAAGTGCAATCTTCGCCCGGATCGGTCGGTGATCGGAGGCGACACGCACCAGGGGATGATCGATGGCTTCCTGGCGAATGAACTCACTCGCGCCGGCCAGCCAAATGGCGTCCAGCGCCATGAACGGACGGTGAGCCGGAAAGCTGGCCGGTGTGTTCAAGCGGCGGAATGATTGATGCAGCACACCGAGAGTACTGCGGCCGGGCCACCATTCATTGAAATCGCCGATCAGGAGACGATTGGTCGGGTAATCGCCAGCGCGATGGGCGTGGGCATGGATGCGTTCGACCTGGTACCTGCGCTCCCATCTTTTCAACCCCAGATGCGCCACCCAGATGGCCAAACGTTGGGACTGATGCGTCACCTCGGCACACAGCAATTGACGGCGCTCGCGGCCGGGCACGGAAATGTCGAGGCTGGGGTGTTCGATCAGCGGCAGGCGGCTGAGCAGCATGTTGCCAAAATAGCTGCCGGGCAGCGGGCCGGCACGCGTGGTCACAAAGTGAGTCGCATAGCCTGCGGCCTGCGCCCACCGGATCAGCAGATCGTCGTGCAGATCGGTCAGCACGACTTCCTGCAGACCGATCAGGTCGGCATCGATTAGTTCGATGACGCGCCAGATACGCGCCAGATCAAGGCGACGATCCCGACCGATCCCCGCGTGGATATTCCAGGTGGCGACCGTGAGCATCACGAACCGGAGGCTTGGTTACGCTGCGCGAGCAGGTAGGAGAGCCCCCAGCCGATCGCGACAAACACACCCGCCATTAACAGCAAAAGCCCCGTGGTGGCCAGGCTGGGGTGTCGGATCGTTTCAAGAAGCTGATGGGAAAAGAAGGTCAGCGCAAAGGTGCCCGGAAACAAGCCCGCCAGACTGCCGATGAGAAAGTCCCGGAATTTCAGTCGCGAGGCACCGGCGACCAGATTGATCAGCGCAAACGGTGCGATGGGCAGCAGGCGCAGGGAGAAGACGGTGAGAATCCCTTTGCGGGCAAGGCGTCGGCTGATGCGATCGAGTTTCGAGCCCGCCAGTCGGCGCATGGTCCCGGCCCCCAGCAACTGACCGATGACAAAGCCCAGCACGGCCGCCAGCACGGCCCCGATAAAGGCAATACCAAACCCCGTCCAGGCACCGAAAATCAACCCCGTGGCGATCACCAGCGGCGTGATTGGCACACCCGCGACCGATGCAACCACAAACAGGCCAAAGGCGGCCACAGGCCCCCAGCTTTCGGTGCGAAACGTGTAAAGATGCGCCAGAAGCGCGCGCGGCTCCAGAAATTGTTGCAACGGTGTGAACCGCCAGATCAGCGCGAGCACCAGCATACCGGCGATGAGCACGGCCATGCCGAGTGCTCGCCTGCCCAACGGGCGGCGGTATTCGGACTCGATAAACAAATCGATCAGCTCGTCCGGCGGCAGCGGCCGTTCGGGATCGATGACCGCGGCATCGGGCACCTGCCGCTCCAGGGACTCATCCAGCGTGATCACCAGGGGTTCGAGCCAGCGATCAGCCTCCTGCGGCCGGTTGAGGGCATCGATGGTCTGAATCAGCGAACCGGTGCGTTGTTCAGCCTGTACGACAACCTCAATCGACGTGCCCAGATGTTCCGCCAGAAGACGTCGTCGAACGGTGTCGATCGCGGCCCGACTCGCCGGGTCCGTGCCGAGCAGTGAGAGGTTAAGTTCGCTGTCGAGGCCCATCGAACGGTTGGAGATATTGGCCGAGCCGACGTTGAGGTGACGGTCGTCGGCAATCAGCAGCTTGCTGTGCAGGCTGAGCATCTGCGGCGCCAACTCACGAATCTCGGGATAGTAAATTCGCAGCCGGTCATGCCTGTCGGCGGCCTGTAACCGGCGGATGAGTCGTGCCCGCAGGACATCCATCGTGACCCGTTCGAGCCAGCCATCTTTCGCGCGCGGCAGCACCAGCACAATCTCGGGGCCCTCCGCCGGGGTCAGCCGATCAATTAAGGCCTGACCGATGACGTGGCTGGTGAAATACTGATTTTCGATATAGATGAACCGACGAGCCGAGGCGATCAGGGCCAGCAAGGCGGCCTCCACCTCTCGAGCTTCCTCCTGTTCTTCGTAGGCCGGCAGCGTTCGTGCAATGCCGATCAGCGCCTGGGTGACCAGCACGGGCAAATCCTTCGGCCAGGGCGTGGGCACATCCGGATCGATCGACACCGGTGCCACCTTTTCGCCTGTCGCCAGTGCCCAGCGGTTGCGCGCGAGGGTGGCGACATGCGCCGCCGGTGCGCCACTGACGGCCAGTGCCAGATCATGGAAGGGCGGGTAGGCATCGCCACCCGGATCGTGTCGGCGGGGATCGCCCGGTGCATGCGCCGAACTGTCCCACCGCCATTTGGAGGGATCGAATCCACCGACCAAGGCGGTGCGATCATCAATGACAAGTGCCTTCTGGTGCTGCGAGGCGGCCAATGGATGATGATTATCGAAGGCCACGTGCAGCCGGGGATGCGCGCACCGGGGCAGGCTGAACAAGGGGCGCCACTCACGTTCGAGCGCGTAAATCATCGAGTAGTCCCAGGCCAGCAGATAGATATGCAGATCAGGGTTGCGGTTGAGTGCGTCGTGCAGCACATCGATCAGGCGACAAGGCGCGTGCGCATCGTCGCAGGGCCGGATCAGCGCCATGCGGCTATCGACATCCCAGCACAGAATCCATGCCTGATGACGAGCCTGCATAAGCAAGTCGGCAAAAGCCCGGTAGTAGTCTTCGCCGTCGATCAGGACGCCGACCTGCTCAGCCGTATCAAGCCGCCAGAACAGATCGATTCGTCGCTCGGTGGGTTCGTGTTCGGTCATGGGCAAAACTAATGAATCTGAAGATGAAATCAATCAAGGGGCAGCTCGAAAAGCCTTGCAAGATGCCCATTCGCCCCTTGGAAGGGGGCATTCTTATAAGAACGATACCAGATTTACGCTTTGCAGAAGTCTGAGCACGCAGACTGAGGTTCCCTCTCTGGCGCAGCTACTGTTCGAACTGTTGATCCGGCTGCTGGCTTAACTGAATCACAGGTTCCGAAGACCCAAGAGATTCCTTGGCGAAATTTGCTTGATCTTGACGCTCATTGCCCGAATCATGCCCTGCGAGTAAAGGCCTGTATTTGTGCAGACCTGCCTGAATTTGGATACGAAAAATATGAACAAGCAGCGAGTCCGTGTTGCAAAGGCCAAGTCCGAGGGACCCGGGCTTGATATCCCTTCATTTTGTGCCTGGGACGGGGACGACCTGGTTCTGAATATTCTTGGGTCGCCGGGATCAACGCGCGATGCCATCGGGAAGTCCAAGGGGAAACAGTTGAAGATCAGTGTGACAGCGGCCGCTGTGGCGGGCAAGGCAACTGACCACATGGTTAGATTCTTGGCTGGCGAGTTTGGCGTGCCAGTCACGCACATCACGGTGGTTTTTGGTCGCTATAACGTGAATAAGCAGCTGCGCATCAAAGATCCGGCAAGGTTGCCTTCAATAGTGGCGAAAGCGCTTGCAGTGGAATAAAGCGCTGTGGGCGCCAGCCTGAAGGCAAATATGGCGCGATCCGCATGCTATCTGATTGGGCTTATGCGGTGTGCAATGCACCGTTCAAGGGCACTGGTTTCGCCTTATAACCGCCCAGTAGTGTGAAAAGGCAGGTGGTGTGGATTTTGCTTGAAAACCTTCGCAGGGCGCGATTGCTATCGACCTCGGGACGACCCGACCCACTGCTTGTCTGGACGACCAGGTAACTCACTTATTTAAGGGAGATTTACATGGCGCTTACCCATTTCAGATCCATTCCTCTAATCGATATATCTGGGCTGTATGACGATAGCCTGGTCGAACGCCAGCGCGTTGCCGATGAGCTGGGCCGAGCCGCACGCGATGTCGGCTTCCTGCAGATTACCGGACACGGCATTTCCCGCTCGTTACGCGATGGATTGATTCGACAGGCGCGCAGATTTTTTGAGCGTCCGCTGCACGAGAAGATGCGCTTCTACATCGGCCAGTCGAGTAACCACAGTGGTTATGTGCCGGAAGGCGAGGAACAGTTCGCGCAGACCTTCCGTTATCTGCGCGAGCGGTTGGAGAATGGTTCGCTGCAACTGCCCGATGGCGCAGCAGGCTTGTCCAGTTTCGGTCATGGGCACCGTGCGGTGAAGGCATGAACCTGCTGGAATTGGTCGCAGATTATCCGACACGCGCGCAGACAGGCGTGCCGGACTGGATGCTCGGGCATTTTCGTCGACGTACCATCAGCTTTGCCGATGGCCGAAGTGATCAGCGCACCCAGGTACATTGGCTGCAAAGCCGCAACTTCACCATCGACCTGCGCCTGCCGGACACGCCTGTACTGCCAGTGCGTGCCTGGCAAGACTACACGGCCGCCGAGCTGCGCCAACTCGCCAACCATGAAGGCTGGTTGGCCGATAGCGTCTGGGAGGAAGGCATGCTCAGCTGGCGTGATGGCGTATCCCTGCAATTACACAACCGCTGGCCGGAGCCGGCGCGCCTGCAGCGTATCGGCAACTGCATGATTGAGTTCGGCACGACCGGGGCCTATGTCGAGGACTGGCGTTTGCAGGCCAGCGGCGGGCCTCTGGTCGGCCTGCGACTGGTGGATGAATGCGATGCGGCAACCGGTGAGGTTCTGCAACGCGGGGGCGGCCTGATCGTCTGTGGTGATCGGTTGGGCTGGGTTCACGGTCGGGGAACAGACATAGGCGTTTCGGCACTGCAACTGCGCGAGCGGGCCGAGCAGGCACAAGGTGATGCCGGGACCCTTGCCGAATTGTTCGATTTCGAGACCTCGCTGGCCTATGCCGATGAGCGGGGCCGCTATCGGGTGGTGCTGTCCACGGCACCGGCACGGGTGGGGCAGATGTTCTCGCTCGAGGGCTTCGAGCTCTTGGGGCCCGGCCGTGTGCGCCAGCACCTGCAACGCACGGATAATCGCACAGTCGTGCGAACCTTTATCATCGACACGCTGGAGCCGGATTGGCGGGCAGATCTCGCCACGCCGAGCAGCGCACAGGCGCAGATCTGGTTTGCCGCAGAGAACGAAACGCTGTCGCGTTATCTGGAGGTGTTGAGCTAGCGGCCTATCGGCCTATCGGCCTATCGGACTTCAGGAAGCGTCTGCATTTGTGCAGACATACCCAAGGCAATTTGCCGTCGATCTGTCACGCATCCATAAAGTTCGTGCCGGCCACGCAAAAACGGATCGCGTTCGTGGGCGCATGATGCCGAAATCATCGAGGGGCGCACAGTCAAGTAAAGCAGGCTGCATTTCAAGCGGCGCTGATCTGTTTTTCCGGATACGCGATCCGTTCAAAGCATGCGTTTTAAGGTGTCATCTCGCAGTAGGTAATGGTGAATCAAAGCGGCTGCCGCGTGTAGACCAACGAGAATGATCAGAACCCAGCCAACCGTATCATGAAGCGCTTCGAGCGTATGCGCCAATGTCTTGTTGCCACTGCCCGGAATCTCAACTGTAAACAGTCTGAAAAACGTGAAAGATTCAGCTTGCGCCCACCTGAGTGCAAAACCAGAACCTATTTGCAGCGTCAGTAAAAAATAAAAGGCAAGGTGCATTGATTTGGCGGCCCATTTACCGATTCCCGTGGCGGTTGAAGCCAGATGCCTGCCCCGAGTGGCCCGCCAGGCGATACGGATAATGATCACTATGGCCAACAAAATGCCAAGCGAAATATGCAGGTACTGGAGTTCTTTTCGCAGTGCTGTGCCATGTTCTAAAAGTCCCCAAACCAATGCCAAGCTGAAGAGGGTGATGACAAGCCCCGCTGTCAACCAGTGCAACACAACTGTCGGGCGGTCATATCGAGTCATGACGAGACCTGTGCCGGGCGGATCAATTTGCATAATTTAATTTCCATCAAGAAAGGCAACAGAGTTACTACCGGGCGGCTTGAAAGGGTACTCAAAGCGCCCTACCGTCTTTCGATTATAAAAAAGATGTTCTGCCTAATTATTTCACTGGTGTAACAAGATGTTGCAGAGAGTCAAATTCTTAAGGGCACTTCCGCACGAATGCGGAAGCGCCGACTCCTGCGGCAAGAGCGTGGCGCGATGATCGAAGGAGCGCTTGGCTTTGAGCGCATCTCAGGCACTTTCAAGCGGTTCAGAAAACATAAACCGCCTTTCGGCCTGCTCATTTCTGCGCGAGCGATTTGAACTCGAAAAGCCCAAGTCGTCCACTCAAATAAAGTGGGGCATTTCACTCCGACATGCGTGATATGCCGCATTTGTTGCACGATCTTGCAGCTTTCATTTATTTGAGTATCAAAGTGTTACGTGTTGGCAACAAACTTGCTGATGGGTCTGGCTTTCTTTTTAACCAGATCATAAAAACCAACAGTAGAAGTCACGATGAAATTCAAATTAAAACCGCTCGCGATTCTGATTGCCGCCGCGCCATTGACGGCGTTTGCCACAACCGAACTGCCGCCGGTTGAGGTTACCTCGACCAAAACGGCGACCGTACCTGCCGGAGCCCAGGAACTCACGCCAGAGCAAATCAAGGCTGCCCGGGCCGCGACCAGCGATTCGGCCCGCTTGCTGGCAGACTTCCCCGGTGTGAGCCTGTTCAGCGCGGGCGGGGTGTCTGCCCTGCCGATCATTCATGGTCTCGCCGATGATCGCCTGCGCACGCAGGTCGATGGCATGGATCTGATCGCCGCCTGCCCCAATCACATGAACTCGCCGCTGTCGTACATTGATCCGACCAACGTCGGTCGGGTGCGCGTGTATAGCGGCGTGGTGCCGGTTTCCGTCGGCGGCGACAGCATTGGCGGCACAATTGAAGTTGACTCGCCCGATCCCGTCTTCGCCAAACCCGGCGAAGGTACCGTGACGCAAGGCGAAATCGGCGGGTTTTACCGCAGCAACGGCAGCGCCTACGGCGGCAATCTGGCCGCGACGCTGGCCACGCGCAATTTCAGCCTGAGCTATCGGGGTTCGACGGCACAATCCGACAACTATAAGGCGGGCGGCGATTTCAAACCGGCGGCCCTCTCTTCCACCGATCCGAAGGATATTTCAACCGGCATCAGCCACTGGCTTGAAGGCGACACCGTCGGTTCTTCGGCCTACAAATCGCAGAATCACGAACTGAGCGCCGCCTATCAGAACGATGCGGGCACGCAGATGGTCGAGCTGGGTGTCGGCATCCAGCGCATTCCCTACGAGAACTACCCCAATCAGCGCATGGACATGACGCAGAACAACAGCACGCAGTTCAACCTGCATTACAAGGGGCAGTACGACTGGGGCACCCTGGACGCCCGCGCCTACCATCAGCACGTGCGCCATGAAATGAACTTCGGCGAAGACCGCCAGTTCTGGTACATGACCGCGCCGGGCATGCCGATGAACACCGAAGGCAAAAATACCGGCGCCAAGCTGCAAGCCAATATCGATCTCACAACGCGAGATGTACTGAAGCTCGGCGCGGAATTGCAGAAATACCGTCTGGATGACTGGTGGCCGGCATCCGGCACAGGCGGCATGTCGCCGGGCACGTTCTGGAACATCAACGATGGCCAGCGCGACCGCTTCGACCTGTTCGCCGAATGGGACGCGCACTGGACACCGCAATGGATGACGCAGATCGGCGTGCGAAGCGATACCGTGCGCATGAATGCGGGCCCGGTCTCCGGTTACAGCACCCAGATGGGTGTCACCAGCTACATGATGACGGCCAAGGATGCCGCAGCTTTCAACGCCAGCGACCGTGAACAAACCGATCACAACCTCAACTTCACCGCGCTGGCACGCTACACGCCGGATGCGACCCAATCCTACGAATTCGGCTTTGCGCGTCAGGCACGTTCGCCCAATCTGTACGAGCGCTACAGCTGGTCGACCTGGCCGATGGCGGCGATCATGAACAACTTCGTCGGCGACGGTAACGGCTATGTGGGCGACATCAACCTCAAACCGGAAAAGGCCAACACCATCAGCGCTACCGCCGACTGGCACGACGCAACCGGCCAGCAATGGGGTGTGAAAGTCACGCCGTACTATTCCTATGTGCAAGACTACATTGACGCCCGGTGCATGCCCGGAAAAGTATGCAAAACAGGCCAGTTCAACGTGCTGCAATACGTGAACCAGAATGCGCGCATCTATGGCGCGGACGTGTCCGGTCATTACCTGCTGGCCGACACCCAACGCTTCGGGCGCTTCACCACCACCGGCATGGTGAGCTACACCCACGGCCGGAACACCACTACCAACGACAGCCTGTATAACGTGATGCCGCTGAACGCCAAGCTGGGTTTGGTGCAGAACATCGGCACATGGCAGAACACCGTGGAAACCGTGCTCGTCGCGGCGAAAACGGATGTCTCCACCGTACGCGGCGAACAGGAGACCGGCGGCTTTGCCCTCGTCAACCTGCGCACCAGCTACACCTGGAACAAACTGCGCATCGATGTGGGCATCGACAATCTGTTCAACCGTTACTACGCACTGCCCCAAGGCGGTGTTTATCTCGGCCAGGGCAAGACGATGTCGATCAACGGCGTTCCCTTCGGCGTGCCGGTTCCAGGCCCGGGTCGCTCGATCTACACCAGCCTGAATTACAGTTTCTAAGGCTGAATCCAGCCCGCACCCCGGCGGGCACCAAAACAAAAGCCCGGCACAATGTGTCGGGCTTTTTTATTGATTCAAAGGCACTTTGAAAACCTTTAGAGATGCCCGGACGTAGCATCTCGTATTTGAAGGTAAGATCAACAATCCAGACGGCAGGTCTCATCGCGCCGCGGGGAGGGGGCATCGACGAACCGATAAGCTTGCACGATAATTCATTAAAAATCTTTGATACTTGTGCTTTACTCATACACTTCCAGGCCGACTTACTGATCCCCCATCCATGAACCTCCCGCCCATCATTTCGTTCATCTCGCTCAAGGGTAAATGGCCTGTACTCTGGCTGGTGGTCGCGTATGTCATCAGTGGCAAGTTGAGCACGCTGCTTGCCATCGATCCGGGCTATGCCGCGCCTTTATTCCTACCGGCGGGTATCGCCGTGGCTGCCGTGTTTCTCGGCGGCATGCGCATGTTGCCCGGCGTGTTTGCGGGTGCTGCCATCCTGAATCTATGGATCGGTCTGGATGCACCGGACCCCGTGTATTGGCGGGTTGCGGCGGGCGCGATTCTGATCGCATTCGCCTCGACCCTGCAGGCGGGCGTCGGCGGGCTGGTTTTTCGTCGGCTCGCGGAGCGGCGCGACTTAACTCAGGGTGCCGCGCGGCCATCCCTTCTCACCGTTTTGCTGCTGACACCGCTGATTTGCCTTATCGGTTCGAGTTTGGCGGTGTTTTCTCTTTGGGTAATCGGCTCGATTGGATCGACTTCGGTTCAAACCAACGGGTTCTACTGGTGGACGGGCGATATGCTCGGTGTGGTGGTGATGTTTCCGCTGGTGTTGACCACCCTCTCAGGCCCGCGCAAGCAATGGCCCAAGCGCGCATTCACCATCACCCTGCCGGTCTTGCTGGTGTTGGTCAGTGGTCTGGTGGGGCTGTATTTTATGCAGAATGCGGCCCTGAACAATGCGCAGTTAAGGCATGCGGACGAATTCGGCAGACAAAGCCAGAAGATCCGGCTGCGGATTGAACAGCGGTTGAGCGCGTATGAGCAGGTGCTGCGCGGTCTGCGCGGGCTTGAAGCGGCTTGCAATTCGCTGACCCGCCAGCAGTTCAATGCCTATGTGTCCGCACTGAATCTCGGCCAGCACTATCCGGGTTTCCAGGTGGTGGGTTACGCGCCTTGGGTCAGCCAGAAAAATGCCGCCGGCCTGGCAAAATCGATCCGCCAGAGCGGTTTTCCCGCCTTCGAAATCCATCCGCCCGGAAACCGCGCCCGGTACGCCCCCATCGTGTACCTCGAACCGTTCTCGGGTCGAAATCTGCAGGCCTTTGGCTATGACATGTACGCCGAGCCTGTTCGTCGCGCAGCTATGGACCAGGCCCGTGATATCAATCAGGCCGTCATGTCGGGCAAGGTTCGGCTGGTGCAGGAAAATGGCCAGCAAGAACAGTTTGGTGTGCTGATGTATTTGCCGGAATACCAGCACGGCAAGGTGCCGCAAACCATTGATGAGCGGCGTCTTCAGCTCACGGGCTGGGTTTATGCGGCCTTCCGGATGAACGATCTGATGAACGGTTTGTTGGGCGATCAACAAGACGATTTCGGCCTTACGATTTTTGATGGCGCCACCCCAGCCGCCGAAGACCTTTTGTATCAGAGCGATGCGGCCAGGCATGCGGCAAACAAGGCCGTATTCGACTACACCCGCACGGTGGACATCGCCCATCGGACCTGGACGATTCAAATTGTCTCGCTGCCTGCATTTGATCAACAGCTCGACACGCGGTCGGTCGATTTGATTCGTTTTGGCGGGCTGGCTACAACCCTGTTGCTGGCGCTGATGGTCTGGCAATTGGCCAGCGGGCGGGAGCGAGCGGTCAAACTCGCAGAGAATATGACCCGTGAAATGAAACAAAAACAACAACAGTTGGTTGAAGCGCAACGAATCGCGCACATCGGTAGCTGGGAACGTGACCTGCGCACTGGCGAGCTGGTCTGGTCGGACGAGCTGTACCGTATTCTGGCGCTCGATCCAAAGACGGTGGGGCCGATGCAAATGCCTTTAATGCGCTGGGTGCACCCAGAAGACCGCCAGAAATTGACCGAAGCCTGTCAGCGGCTTGAACAGGAGGGCACGCCCTTTCATCTCGAACTGCGCCTGCTGCTCCCGGGCGACGAGATCAAATACGTGCGTCAATCCGGCGAACAACTTACTGATGATGAAGATGTAGCCTTGAAGATCATCGGCACGCTTCAAGATATCACCCCCCAAAAACAGGCACAGGCAGAGGTTGAGCGGCTGGCGCATTACGACACCCTGACTCAACTACCGAACCGATCGCTTTTTTTCGATCGTCTGCGGATGGCGTTGATTCAGTCCAAACGCAACAAAACGGCACTGGCGCTGTTTTACATGGACCTCGATGGGTTCAAGCAAGTGAATGATTCGCTCGGGCATCGTGCCGGTGATCTCCTTTTGATCGCCGTGGCGAAACGGCTCACGCAAACCGTTCGAGCCTCCGATACGGTCGCGCGTCTCGGTGGGGACGAGTTCACGGTAATTCTGCCCGACCTGAGTCGGCCACAAGACGCGATCAAGGTCGCTGAAAACATCATTCAGTCAATTGGCCAGCCCTTCATGATTGAGGGGCGTGACGTGGAGATCGGCATCAGTATCGGCATCGCGCAGTGCCCTGAAAAACGCCTGACGGAAGACGATCTGATTCAGCTGGCCGATCAGGCCATGTACGAGGCCAAGCAGGCGGGGAAAAACACCTATCGCGTCCGGGGTGGCGGGAATCCTCCCCATTGAACATCCCGGTAACTTTTACCGCGTTAATTCCCGTAGAGCGTGCGCAGCCCACAACCGGGCAGCCTCACCACGTCAGATCATCCGGCACTTCAAACTGTGCGTAATAGTCCTGATCTTCCTTCGAGACAGATGCGTCATTTTGCGGAATCGGAATCAATGCGTTTGTATCTCGCTGCTCGATCTTCTCGGCGGCGATGGCGGGAATCAGGGCGTACCCACCATCAAAACGGGCAATGCGTATTCGGGACGAGACGAGGCGTTGATGGGTCTCCCGGTTCACTTCAAGGGTTTTCACCTTACCGTTATCGGCAAAGTGGTAGGTGATGGGCCCCTCATACCGGCTTAACCGGTTGGACTCGATGATCTGCCGTACTTCGGCCTGCACGGCCTTTTTGGCTAACTGTTGTTGCCGTTCCAGATTCAGTTGTCGGGCGCGTTCGGCTTTTTCCTCGGCGGCCCTCGCCACTGAGTCATCGCTCGCAAGAGGCATGGCTTCGTTGTTCTTCTGCGCCTTGCTCTGTTTGGTTTGCTGAAACTGGGCCTTACCCTTGGCTTTTTTGGCCTGCTTGGCTTTCTGCTCGCTCACGAGGCCCGATTTTTTCAGTTGATCGAATAAAGACTCTGCCATTTCGTTTGCTCGTGATTTCTGCTGTTGGAGGATCTCTGCACGAAGTCAGAATCCCTCGATTATAGGTTACGAACCGGTAAATCCCCCCGCCCCCCTTTTTTCAAAGGGGGGCTGAATCGGCTTTTTTTGAGTTTGTGCGCCTCCCCCTTTATAAAAGGGGGAACGAGGGGGATTTAGAAGGGATTTGCCTGAAGTCCGACGAGACCCCCCAGAGGTTATTCGCAGCATGGATGCGGTTGCACGGGCGATTTTACCTGTTAAAACAATCTTCCAGCAGCCGTCGCAATTGATCCGAACCCATCAGCTCCAACTGCTCGATATTGCGCTCGGGGATGGATTCGGCATCGGGGTAGTTCTCGATCGCCCGATCCAGGCTGGCTTCCCGTAACAGATGTAGCACGGGATAGGGCGATTTATTGGTGTAGTTTTCGGCATCATCGGGTTCGGTGCCGCCGAACTGGTAATCAGGGTGGAAGCTCGCGATCTGAAACACGCCCTTGAGTTTCAATTGCGCCACGCGCCGATCGGCTCGCCCCAGAAACTGGTTGAAGTCGAAAAAATCCTGCAAAACCTGCGGCGTGATGAGCAAGGTGGTTTCAATACCCTCATCCGTGCCCAGCAAGGTCAGTTCGTTTTCCAGATCGACGAGCAGTTGCTCTTCATCCTGCGCCCGGCTCACGACGAACCGCACGCGATCGCGGACAAGTTCGCGCTTGGCAAAGGGGCAGAGGTTGTAGCCGATGACGAGCTGCTCCACCCATTGGCGGACGGTGTTGATAAGGGTGTCGTTATCCAAAACATGGGGCATGTGTGATCTGCGCCTCGCGCTGGTGAATGAAACCCGTTCTGATTGGCCAACTTAGGGAACCTCTGATTGAATCCCTCATGAGCCGAGTTGCTGATCCAAAAGCCGCAAAACGAGGCAGAGGCCGCAGGTCGTAGTTTACGCTACGATGCCAAGGCCGATAACGAAGTGTTGCGGCTTTTGGGCGGCAACCCCCATGGGACGGGCTTTTGAGGGCGATTCGCTGTGTTGCGACGCTCACGAATGGAATAACCATTCGTTTCGCGCCGCGCCTTGCGACTCATCCCTCAAAAGCCCGTCTCGGCCACGAAGGATTCAATCAGAGGTTCCTTAGCAACCGGGCAACGAAAATACGGTTCGGTGTATTCCCGCCCCGGGCGCAACTATTTTTCAAGGGCCACTTTGAATAATACCATCCTGAAATTTTCAGCGGGTCCAAAGCCAAAAGATGCGAGTTTTGCTTTCAGAACATCTGCATTTGTACAGAACTTCCCCATAATAAATCCCTGCACTCAGGGCGAATACCGGATTTGTTGCGGGGGATAGCGTGGCCACTGATGGGCCGGACACTGGTTGTCATCGGGGAGGCGCGTGATCCATTTTGAGCTTAATTGGCCGGGTTCTGATTCGCCGATTGATTACAAATCGGGCGTAAGCATCTATGCTTTTAATAGCAAGCTAATTAATCGCCAACCAAGGGGGAATGCAAGATGGAATTCATTACACTCAAGTCAGCTGATTTGACGGTGCCGCGTATTGGTCTGGGTACCTGGGCCATTGGTGGCTGGATGTGGGGTGGTACAGACGAGGCCGAGGCCATCCGTACCATTCATGCCGCACTGGATCGTGGCATCCGTCTGATCGATACCGCACCGGTATATGGTTTCGGCCGCTCGGAGGAAATCGTCGGTCGCGCCCTGGCCGAATACGGGCAGCGCGACCAGATTGTCCTGGCCACCAAAGCTGGCCTCGACTGGAGCGGTGGCGGGATTCGGCGAAACAGCGCACCCGAACGCCTGCGGCAGGAACTGGAAGATTCCCTGCGCCGGCTGCAGACCGACACCATCGATCTCTATCAGATCCACTGGCCCGACGAGGGGACCCCGTTCGAAGAGACAGCGCGGACGCTGGAGGATATGCGCCAGTCGGGCAAGATTCGCGCGGTCGGTGTCAGCAATTTCAGCCCCGAACAGATGGATCGACTCTCGTCGGTCGTGCCGATCGCAACCGCGCAGCCACCGTATAACCTGTTCGAGCGCGGCATCGAGGCGGACGTCGCACCCTATTGCGTGAAGCACGATATTGGCATGGTGACCTACGGCGCGCTGTGTCGTGGCCTGCTGTCCGGGGCGATGTCGGCAGATCGAAAATTCGAAGGCGATGATCTTCGCCAGAACGACCCGAAGTTCCAGCCGCCGCGGTTTGCCCAGTATCTGGCCGCCGTGGAACGCCTGGACCAGTTCGC
>NZ_JAQTTX010000038.1:0-7637 GCF_028710545.1 Halothiobacillus sp.
TCCAGCGACTGGACCGCCGCGCGCGCGCGCGGGCTGGCACCCAGGGGATTCTCGTTGGAAGCCAACTTGATAATGTCGGTCAGACCAAATTCGCGCGCGACTTCATCAACGGGTTTGCCGATGACGTACGGGGAAATGGCGCGAACGTAGTCCAGCGCCTGATCCGACAATTGTTGGCCGATGCGATCGTACGCGCTCATGACATGATCCTGTCCGTTATTGATCCACCCGCTGCGTTGGGACTTGATGCAGACATGACCGCGCGTGGATAGGAACCTAAAACCCGAAGAGAACTGCAAAACGGTTGCATTTTGGTCAAGGCCGCCCGAATGCGCTCATCGTCTGCATGTCCTTCGAAATCGATGAAAAACACATACTCCCACGCACGTTCCCTCGCCGGGCGGGATTCGATGCGCATGACGTCAATCCCCGCCTCCGCCAACGGTGCAAGCAAACGCGACAACGCGCCGGGCTCATTGTTGACGGAAAGCACGAGGGAAGTCTTGTCGGCGCCCGAGGGCGGTACGGCATCCCGACCAATCACGACGAATCGGGTGGTATTGAACACACTGTCCTGAATGTTTGCCGCGACAATATCCAGACCATGCTGCTCCGCAGCCAATGTGGGGCCGATCGCCATGATTTGTGGTGATTCAGCGGCAAGCCGGGCCGCCTCGCTGTTGCTCTGTACGGCAATGCGTTCCACGCCGGGATAGTGAACGTCCAGCCATTCCCGACATTGGGCCAATGACTGGGCGTGAGACACAATACGCTGTGGGAGCACATCGCGTGCATCCTGCCGGGCCATCAACTGCTGGTCTATCTTGAGCGACAGCTCACCACAAATACGAACATCCCCGGCCGCCCAAGCTCCGCTCAGGGCACCACCCGTCGCTCCGAAAGCCAAGGCATCCAAGGTTTGGGACACGCTGCCTTCCGTGGAATTTTCAACGGGTACAACGCCGAAATCGACGGAACCTGCCGCAACGGCACGGAAAACTTCGGGAATACCCGGCTCAAGAACCAGCCGGGCGCCATGACCAAACGCGCGCAGTGCCGCCTGCTCGGAAAATGTGCCGGAAGGTCCGAGACACGCCACACAAAGTGGCTGCTCAAGCGCCAGACAAGCCGACATGATCTCACGAAACAGCCAAACCATCGTATCGCCCGAAAGCGGCCCAGGATTGCGTTCACGCACGCGTGAGAGCACCTGAGCCTCTCGTTCGGGACGATAAAAGGATGTTTGAGGTTCATTCGACAACTGCTTGATCTCCGCAACTCGCTCGGCCAGGCGGGCACGTTTGGAAATCAATGCAATCAATTCGGAATCGAGTGAATCGATCTGTTGCCGGACTTCGGCCAGCGTGTTGGGCAGAGGTTGATCTGTCAAATGTCGATCCGGCCAGCCAGCCCCCGCTTCACCCAAAGCGTCTGTCACCGCAGCACCCTTACAGAACGCGGATACGCAGGATGCCGTTGATACCGCGCAAGGCAGCCAAGGTATCGTCTGAAATCGGCGAATCAAGATCAATCAGGGTATAAGCGACCTGTTTGCGCGATTCGTTCGTCAAACGTTCGATATTGACGTTCGACTTTCCGAGAATATGAGAGATCTGCCCGACCATGTCCGGCATATTGCGGTTGGCAATCGCCAGGCGCTGAACACCCGAACGAGACATGCGTACTTCAGGGAAGTTGACCGAGTTGCGGATGTTGCCGTTTTCGAGGTAATCCTTGATTTGGTCGACAACCATGATGGCGCAGTTGTCTTCCGCTTCGCCCGTTGAAGCACCCAAATGCGGGAATGTCAGGCAACGCGGATGGTTTTTGGTCAGGTTGCTCGGAAAATCGCAAACATATGCGTGCGCTTTGCCGGCATCCAGTGCAGCTACCATAGCCGCTTCGTCCACAATGCCTTCCCGTGCGAAGTTCAATACGACCACATTCTCTTTCATGAACGCCAGACGCTCAGCGTTGATCAGGTTGCGGGTGGCATCGATCAACGGCACGTGGAAACTGACGAAATCGGCCTTGGCCAGCACTTCATCCACGCTGCTCGCCTGATGCACTTCAGGAGACAGTTCCCAGGCTCGTTCGATGCTGATGCCCGGATCGAAACCGATGACACGCATGCCCAAGGCTTTTGCAGCGTTAGCCACACGCACACCGATGGCGCCCAGACCAATCACGCCCAGGGTACGGCCGGGCAATTCGAAGCCAACGAAGTCCTTCTTGCCCGCCTCTACGGCCTTGTGAATTTCTTCATCGGTGCCGCTCAGACCACGTGCGAAATCCCAGGCCGCGCCCAGGTTACGGATCGACATCAGCATACCGGCCACGACGAGTTCTTTAACCGCGTTGGCGTTGGCACCGGGTGCGTTGAAGACCACAACGCCCTGTTCGCTCATCTTGTCGACCGGTATGTTGTTGACGCCCGCACCTGCGCGGCCGATGGCCAAAACAGACTCAGGCAGAACCATATCGTGCATCTTGGCTGAACGAACCAGAATGGCATCAGCAGAATCGATCGGCGCGCCGACGTTGTACTTATCCGCAGGCAGGCGATCGGTACCCTTGTTGGAAATAGCGTTCAGTGTGTGAATGTTAAACATGAAAAAACCTCTCGAATCTGGAATTAGCCTGAAAATTAACCGTGACGCTGAGCGAAATCGTGCATAAACGCGATCAGCGCGTCGACACCGGCTTCAGGCATGGCATTGTAGATACTCGCACGCATCCCACCGACGGAACGGTGCCCGGCCAGTGCTGAAAGGCCGGCTTTTTCAGCCTCGGCAAGGAATGGTTTATCCAGAGCGTCATCTTTGAGGATAAAGGGTACGTTCATCCAGGAGCGGGCATTGACCGCGACCGGGTTACGGTAAAAACCGCCGCTTTGATCAATGGCAGCATAGAGCTTGTTCGCCTTGCGCTCGTTGATTTGCTTCATTTGCTCGAGGCCACCATTCGCCAACAGGCGCTTGAATACCAGACCGGCGATATACCAGGCATAGGTCGGCGGCGTGTTGTACATCGAACCGTTATCGGCATGGATTTTGTAGTCAAACATGGCAGGGACATCCGCACCGGCATGGCCAATCAGATCGTCGCGCACGATGACGATCGTCAAGCCGGCAGGACCGATGTTCTTTTGCGCACCGGCATAGATGAGACCGAACCGGGAGACGTCTACGGGACGCGAGAGGATGGTGGATGACATATCGGCAACCAAAGGTACATCGCCCGTTTCAGGAATGTAACCGAATTCGACACCCGCAATGGTTTCGTTTGGCGTGTAATGAACATAAGACGCATTCGGGTTGAACTTCAACTCGTCGGGTGCAGGCAACAGGGTGTATTTGCTCGGCTTGGTGTCGGCCACCACGTTTACGTTCAGGAATCGCTTCGCTTCGGCAACGGCCTTTTCTGACCAGTGCCCTGTGTTCAGATAGTCGGCAGAACCATCGCCACGAGCTGATTTCAGATTCATTGGAATCATGGCGAATTGAGCCGATGCCCCACCCTGCAGGAACAGCACCTTGTAGTTATCCGGAATGGACATCAACTGGCGCAGATCTGCTTCCGCCTGTTCGGCGATAGCAATAAATTTTTTACCGCGATGGCTCATCTCCATCACGGACATGCCGGTGCCCTCGCAATCCAGCATCTCATCGCGTGCCTGAATCAGCACATCTTCAGGCAACATCGCAGGACCTGCGCCAAAATTAAATACTCGCGCCATGATTACTCCCAACCGTTTCAAATTAAAACCCTAAAGACCATCGACTGATGATTATTCAGTCTCATTCGGACCGTCTTCATCAGCAGCGGTCTCTTCCCTATCGGTATCCGAATCTGCGGACATCACTGCAACCGGTGCCAGTTGCACCAGCTTTTCATCGTCACTCAGACGAATCAGAATGACGCCCTGTGTATTGCGGGAAACCGACGAAATCTGGCTGACTTGCGTACGGACCAAAGTACCCGCATCAGAAATAAGAATGACCTCGTCATCATCCTGCACCAGCGCCGCGCCAACCAGCGCACCATTGCGTTCGCTGGTCTGAATGGCGATGACGCCCTGACCACCACGCCCTTGCAATGGGAAATCATCGATCGGCGTGCGCTTGCCGTAACCATGTTCCGTCGCGGTAAGCACCTGACCCTCGCCCACGACGATCAGCGAGACAACACGTTGTGACTCGTCCATCCGGATACCACGCACGCCACCGGCTGTCCGCCCCATCGAACGCACATCAGCTTCGGCAAAGCGGATGGATTTGCCCGCATCGCTGAACAGCATCAGTTCACGCGAACCATCGGTCAGCGCGGCACCAATAAGCCGATCATCTTCACGCAGATCGATCGCAATGATACCGGCCTGCCTCGGTCGTGAGAAATCGACCAGTGGTGTTTTCTTCACCTGACCCGTTGCGGTCGCAAAGAAAATGTAGTGGTCATCGACAAATTCCCGAACCGGCAACAGGGCATTGACCCGCTCGCCTTCCTGCAAGGGGAGAATGTTCACAATCGGACGACCACGTGCGCCACGCGCACCTTGTGGTAACTGATAGACCTTGCGCCAGTATACCCGACCCAGGTTGGTAAACATCAGCACCCAGGCGTGCGTGCTGGCAACCAACATCTGCTCGATTACATCTTCATCTTTCATTCGAGTGGAGGACTTGCCTCGTCCACCCCGACGTTGACTTTGATATTCCGTCAACGATTGGGTCTTGATATACCCTTCTCGTGACAGGGTGACTACCCGGTCTTCTTCCGCAATCAGATCTTCAATGGAGAGATCTTCATAATCGAAGATGATCTCGGTTCGACGCTCGTCACCATACTCATCCATGATGGCGACGAGCTCATCCCGAATCACCTGCATCAGGCGTGTTTCAGAACGGAGAATATCAAGCAAATCGATAATCTTTTCGAGCAGGCCGCGATATTCCTCGACGATTTTTTCCTGCTCCAAACCGGTGAGGCGGTTCAATCGCATTTCGAGGATGGCTTGCGCCTGCTCCAAAGAGAGCCGATAGCTTTGATCTGGCTGCAAGCCAAATTCAGCAGCCAATGATTCGGGACGCGAAGCGGCTGCGTCAGCCCGTTCCAACAGAACGCGCACCAAACCGGAATCCCAGCTCTGCGCCATCAGGGAAGCGCGCGCTTCATTGGAAGTAGGCGCAGCCTTGATCAGGGCGATCATCGCATCGATGTTCGCCAGGGCAACGGCCAGACCTTCGAGAATGTGGGCGCGTTCGCGGGCCTTGCGCAGATCAAAGATGGTGCGGCGGGTCACCACTTCACGACGATGGCGCAAAAATACGGTCAAGATATCGCGCAAGCCCAAGGTGCGCGGTTGACCATCGACAATCGCCACCATATTGATGCCGAACACACTCTGCATCTGGGTTTGCTGATACAGATTGTTAAGCATCACATCGGGCAACTCGCCACGGCGCAACTCCATCACGATGCGCATCCCGTCCTTATCGGACTCATCGCGCAACTCGGTGATGCCCTCGATCTTTTTCTCCCGTACCAGTTCGGCAATGCGTTCAATCAACCGCGCCTTGTTCACCTGGTAGGGCAACTCGGTCACGATGATGATGGCTTTACCGGCACGATCATCCTCTTCGAAATGCGTGCGCGCGCGCATGACCACACGGCCTCGGCCAGTCAGATACGCTTCACGGATACCGGCGGCGCCATTGATGATGCCTGCGGTTGGAAAGTCTGGGCCCGGCACATGCGCCAACAGCGTTTCGTCGTCCGTATCCGGATCATCGATCAAAGCGATGGTGGCATTGAGGATTTCGGTCAGGTTGTGCGGCGGGATGTTCGTCGCCATGCCAACGGCAATCCCCGACGAGCCATTCACCAACAGGTTGGGGTAGCGCGCGGGAAAGACGCCAGGTTCACTTTCCGAGCCATCATAGTTATCGATGAAATCGACTGTTTCTTTTTCAAGATCGGCCTGCAACTCATGTGCGATCTTGGCCATCCGCACTTCGGTGTATCGCATGGCCGCAGGCGCGTCACCATCAACGGAACCGAAGTTACCCTGACCGTCGATCAACATGTAACGCATTGAAAAGTTCTGCGCCATCCGGACCAGAGCATCGTAAACCGCAGTATCACCATGCGGGTGGTATTTACCGATGACGTCACCGACGACACGGGCAGACTTCTTGTAAGGCTTGTTCCAGTCGTTGCCGAGCTCACGCATGGCGTAAAGAACACGTCGGTGGACCGGCTTAAGCCCGTCGCGTGCATCGGGCAATGCACGACCGACAATCACACTCATCGCATAATCAAGATATGAGCGCCGCATCTCGTCTTCGAGATTGACCTTGAATATCTCTTGCGCAAATTCAGACATTGTTAATCCTTACGATTTCTCACGCCCCATCCGCCCCTACTCAGGAACGAAGCGTCGAGTCCCAGTGGCTTAAGAGCACAAACAGATGGTCACCATGACCCGGCAAAAAAGAGCCGGAAGTTTACCACAAGATGACAAATGAACGCTCGTCTTGATCACCAGTTTGCGTCAGTCCCATCCACAGACGCTAACAAGTGGAGAGCCTTTGGGTTACGCGTATCACACCAACCACGGATGTTGCACATAAACAACACGAACGCACCAGCGACAATCAAAACAATTGACTGGCATCACAATCAGTTTAAACCATTGATTATGAAATAAATTAGAAGACGGGACCGCATACGAAACGCTTGAAAATTACAAATAGAATCTTAGGCCGCACGCCGCCACTGCAGCAAACCCCATCCACCAGCGCGACCTTATTGCCCCAAAAGGGGCTCAGGCAATACATTTGCCGAACGATTGGGGCATAATAGATGCCGCATCATGCTTGTCATTCTCATGCGTCCATTTAGAGAAAGGAGACCTTACAGATGAATAAATTTACCGTACTCGCCACCGGCATCGTTGCTGCCATGGCATTATCCGGTCAAGCCTTCGCTGATCAGAAACCGTTGTCACCCTATGTGTTCAACAGTGCTGGCGAACCCGTCATGACACCTTTCGGTGAATGCGTTCACAACGGTGTTGGCAAAGTGACTCCGGAAACAGCCATCATGGCCTGTGATCCGGACATGATTGCCAAACCGAAAGAAGCGGCCCCGGCTGCTGTGGTCGAACCACCACCGGCTCCGGAAATGAAAACAGTCACCCTGACTGCCGATACCTACTTCGATTTCGACAAGTACAACCTCAAGCCAGCCGGCAAAGAAGCTCTGGACAAGTTGATCTCTGAAATGGGCGACATGAACTCGATCGCCAAGATCAAGGTTGTCGGTTACACCGACAGCATCGGCACCGAGAAGTACAACCTTGGCCTGTCAGAACGTCGCGCCAACACGGTTGCCAAGTACCTGACAGCTCACAACATCCCTGCCGACAAGATCGAAACCAAGGGCATGGGTGAAGCTGATCCAGTTGCCAGTAACAAGACCAAAGAAGGTCGCGCCAAGAACCGTCGCGTCGTTGTTACGACCGAAGGTGTCGTCAGCAACTAAGTGTTGCTGATGGTTCGGGTCATTCGACCCGACTGTCGATCGATTAAAACACCGCTTTTGCGGTGTTTTTTATTGCCTGATTACTATTGAAT